>JBGPPG010000161.1:0-6540 GCA_041488455.1 Gemmatimonadota bacterium | reverse complement strand
GCGGGCGTGGGGGATCGAGCCGAGCGTGGTGATGGGCCACAGTGTCGGCGAGTACGCGGCCGCCTGCGCGGCGGGCGTGTTCGGGGTGGAGGACGGGCTCAGACTCGTCGCGGCACGCGGCCGGCTCATGCAGGCATTGCCGCAGGATGGCGAGATGGCGGCGGTCTTCGCCGATGAGGTGCGAGTGGCGGCCGCGGTCGCGCCGCACGGCCGGGAGGTCTCGATCGCGGCGGTGAACGGCCCCGAGAGCGTCGTCATCTCGGGCTCGCGGCGCGCAGTGCGTGCAGTGCGGGAGGGTCTCGGGTCGGAAGGAGTCGTCAGCCGCCTCCTGACCGTGTCCCACGCGTTCCACTCGCCCCTGATGGAGCCGCTGCTCGAGCGTTTCGAGGCCCTCGCCGGCGAGATGAAATATGCGCCGCCCGCGGTCGGGCTGGTCTCCAACGTGACCGGCCGGATGATGAACGGCGGCGCCGCGCCGGACGCGCCATACTGGCGGCGTCACATCCGGGACACGGTGCAGTTCTCGGTTGGAATGGCGACGCTCCAGGAGACCGGCCACGAGATCTTCCTCGAGATCGGCCCCGATCCGGTGCTGCTCGGGCTGGGGAAGGCGTGTTTACGGGCGGACGCCGGAACGTGGCTGCCATCACTGCGGCGCGGCCGCAACGAGTGGCGGCAGATGCTCGAGGCCCTGGCCGCGCTCTATGTGCGGGGCGTCGAGGTCGACTGGCGGGGATTCGACAGCGACTACGCCCGCCGTCGGGTCCGGCTCCCGACGTATCCGTTCGAGATGCGGCGGTACTGGATCGATGGCGTCGAGCAGGGGCGTGGAACGGCGGCACTGGCGCCCAACGCCGAGACGCCCGGGCGCCGTCACCCGCTGATCGGACGACGCGTGCGCTCGCCGCTGATCACGGACGTCGTCTTCGAGTCGCAGCTCAGCGCCGGCTCACCGCCGTTCCTGAACGATCATCGCGTTCACGGGCTGGCCATCGTTCCCGCCACGGCGTATCTGGAGATGGCCGCCGCCGCCGCCACCGCACTCGGCGGAGGCCCGCACCTCGTCACGGATCTCGCCATTCACGAGCCGCTCATCGTGCCGGAGCGTGGCGCGCAGACGGTCCAGCTCATCCTGAGTGACGACGGCTCTGGCGGCACGTCGTTCCGCATCTACAGCACGGATGCCGGCGATGACGCCGACGCCCCGTCGTGGCGCGAGCATGCGAGCGGACGGGTCCACCCCGTCCGGGTGGACGGAACCACGGCCGCCCACGAAGCCGGCGAGATCGAGCAGGCGCAGAGACGCTGCGCGCGGGAGATGTCCGTCACGGAGTATTACCGGATGTTGCGTGGGCTGGGGCTCGAGTACGGCGCGAGCTTCCAGGGGATCGAGACCATTCGAGGAGGCACGGGCGAGGCGCTCGCGCGACTCAGGCTCCCGAGTGCGCTCGCGGCGGACGCCTCTCTATATCAGATGCACCCGGCGCTGCTCGACGCGGCTGTCCAGGTCGTCGCGGCCGCCATCTCCGACGGCCCCGAAGCCGGCGACCGGGCCGTCTACCTTCCGGTGGGCGTGGAGCGCTACGCCCTGCAGAGTTCCCCTGCCGAGACGGTCTGGAGCCACGCCGCTCTCCGGCCTGCCCGAGACCCGCGCGGCGATGTGATGACGGCGGACGTGCGCCTGGTCGATGACGCGGGGCGCGAGGTGGCCGAGATCATCGGCCTGCGCCTCCAGCGGTTGCGGGCCGAGGCGTTCGCTCCGCTCGCGCACAAGGCGGCGCGGTTATACGAGATCGAGTGGCGGCCGAAGGAGAGAGCGACGGCGCGGCGGACGCCCGAGCCGGCCCCGGCGAACTCAACCGGCACGTGGTTGATCCTTGCGGATGGAAACGGGGTCGGCGGCTCTCTCGCGCGCGTGTTGACCGCGCACGGGGACCGATGCGTCACGGTCCGCCCCGGAATCATGCTCGAGGCTCCCGACGACCGACCTTGGAGGCTCGACCCGGCGCGCCCCGAACACTTTCAGGCGTTGCTCGACGAGCTCGCGCGCCGCGACGGTGGATTGCTCCGCGGCGTGGTGCACCTCTGGAGCCTCGACGCCGCGCCGCCCGGCGAGACCACGCCCGCGTCGTTGCGCGCCGCCCAGGTGCTGGGATCCGGCAGCACCCTTCACTTGATTCAGGCGCTGCTCCGGGCAAAGACGACCGCCCTCCCGGATCTGTGGCTGGTGACGCGGGGCGCGCAACCGGTGGCGGCCGGGTGCGCGCCGCTGTGCGTCGCGCAAGCGCCGCTGTGGGGGCTCGGCCGCGTGGTCGCGCTCGAGCATCCGGAGCTTCATTGCCGGAGGATTGATCTCGACGCCCGCGGCGGCGTGAACGAGGTCGTGGCGCTGGGCGAAGAGGTCTGCTCGCCGGACGGGGAAGATCAGATCGCGTTTCACGGCGGTGTGCGTCACGTCGCCCGGCTCGTCAGGAGCGCGTCACGGAAGGACCCCGACCACCCGGTGGCTCGGCTGTCTCCCGACCGGCCGGTTCGACTGGAGATCCCGGTCCGCGGCGTCCTTGACAACCTGACCCTGCGTCCGACGGAGCGACGGCCGCCCGGTCGGGGCGAAGTCGAAATCGAGGTGCGTGCGGCCGGTCTGAACTTCAGGGACGTGCTGAACGCGCTCGGATTGTATCCCGGCGACGCCGGCCCGCTCGGCGGAGAAGCGGCGGGCCGCATTGTGGCGGTCGGGGACGCGGTGACCGGCTTCGAGGTCGGCGCCGATGTCGTGGCCGTCGCCCCCGCCAGCTTCAGCACGTTCGTGACGGTCGACGCCGCACTCGCGGCGCCTAAGCCGGCCGCGATGAGCTTCGAGGCGGCGGCCACGATTCCGATCGCCTTCCTCACCGCGCATTACGCGCTCCACCACCTTGCCGGGATCTCGACCGGCGACCGGGTTCTCATCCACGCGGCCACCGGCGGCGTGGGGCTCGCCGCCGTGCAGCTCGCGCAGCTCGCCGGGGCCGAGATCTTCGGCACCGCGGGCAGCCCCGAGAAGCGCCGTTTCCTCGAGTCGCTCGGCGTTCGCCACGTAATGAGCTCCCGGTCGCTCGACTTCGCGGCCAAGGTGATGGAGCTGACCGGCGGCGAGGGCGTGGACATCGTCCTGAACTCGCTCGCCGGCGAATTCATCCCGAAGGGCCTCTCGATCCTCAGGAAGCATGGGCGGTTCGTCGAGCTCGGCAAGGTCGGCGTCTGGGAGGAGAGCCGGGTAAACGCCGTCCGGAGCGACATCTCGTACTCGGTGCTCGCCCTGGACCGGATGGTCGTCGAGGACCCCGCCGCGGTGGGGGCCCTGCTCCGCGAGGTGATGGCGCGGTTCGCGGATGGGAGGTTCAAGCCCCTCCCGCAAACAGTGCTCCCGGTCGGGGATGCGGTGAGCGCCTTCGGCATGATGGCGCGCGCCAAGCACATCGGAAAGGTCGTCCTGTCGTGGCGACCGGCCCAGACGCTCCGCACCGACAGCACGTACCTGATCACCGGCGGCCTCGGCACCCTTGGCTTGCGCGTCGCCCGGTGGATGGTACAGAACGGGGTGAGGCACCTCGCCCTGGTCGGAAGACGGAGCGCGTCCGACAGCGCCCGCGCCGTGGTCCACGAGCTCGAAGAAATGGGTGCCAAGGTGGCCCTCCTCGAAGCGGACGCGGCAAAGGAAGAAGACGTGGCCCGCGTGCTCGCCCGCATCAGCGGGACCATGCCACCCCTGCGCGGGATCGTCCACGCGGCGGGAGTTCTCGACGACGGAGTGCTGCTCGGGCAGAGCTACGAGCGGTTCGCCAGCGTGCTGAGCCCCAAGGTCGAAGGCGCGTGGAACCTGAGCACCCTGACCTCCGGAATGGAGCTGGAGCACTTCGTCCTCTTTTCGTCGATTGCCGCGGTGCTGGGCTCGCCCGGCCAAAGTAGCTACGCCGCCGCCAACGCCTTTCTCGATGCGCTGGCCCACCACCGGCGGGCCCTGGGGCTGCCCGCCGTGAGCATCGACTGGTGCCCCTGGTCCGAAGCGGGGATGGCGGCGGAGTCGCGCGCCGGCAACCTCCGCCGGTGGCAGGCCGCGGGCTTGAATCCGATCTCTCCCGAGCACGGCCTCGAGTGGCTGGACCAGCTAATGCGAGGGGCTCCGGCGCAGAGCGCAGTGCTCGCCGTCGATTGGCAGCGACTCGCTCGCGCGTTCCCCGCTCTTTCCGACAGCCCATTTCTCTCCGAGCTCATCGGCGACCGACCGGCGCCGGTCGGCCTGCCGGACCCCCTGAAGCTCGTGCGGGAGCTGGAAGCGGCGGCGCCGAACGATCGGTGGAACATCCTCGTGGGTCACGTCCGGGAGTACGTGCGGAGGGCGCTCGGCCTAGACGCGTCGGAGCCCCTCGACACCCGTCAGCCTCTCGGGGAGCTCGGCCTTGACTCGCTGATCGCCGTCGAGATGAAGAACGCGCTGGGCACGGCCCTGGGGATGACGTTGCCCGCCACCCTACTCTTCGACTATCCGACGATCGAAGCACTCGCTGGGTACCTCGCCGACAACGTACCCGCGGTACGCGGTACGGCGAAACGTCCCGACGCCTCGCGGCACGAGCGTGGGGCCGATGCGGCCATCCTGGACGATATCGAGCACCTCTCGGAAGAGGAGGCGCTCAACCTGCTCGCCAAGACGCTCTCGGGACCGTCCGAATGAGGGATCTTTCGGCACGCATTTCCCAGCTCTCTCCCGTCAAGCGAGCACTGCTGGAGCTGGAAGTGCAGTCGAGGAACTCGAAGCTCGAGCAAGGGCCGGCGGAGCCGATAGCCGTCATCGGCGTCAGCTGCCGGTTCCCGGGAGGCGCCGGCAGCCCGGAGGCGTTCTGGCGCCTCCTGCGCGAGGGGGTCGACGCGATTACCGAAGTGCCGGCTGACCGCTGGGACTTGAGCGCCTACTACGACCCGAACCCGGCGGCCCCGGGGCGGATGTACACGCGGTGGGGCGGATTCCTTCCGGACGTAGCAACGTTCGACGCGCAATTCTTTGCGATCTCGCCGCGCGAGGCGGAGACGATGGATCCGCAGCAGCGTCTGCTGCTGGAGGTGAGCTGGGAGGCGCTCGAGAACGCGGCCCAGGCGCCGGATCGGCTGGCGCGCAGCCAGACGGGCGTGTTCGTGGGAATCAGCACCAGCGACTATCTCCAGACGATGACGAAGCTCGTCGACCCTGCGCGCATCGACGCGTACATGGGTACGGGCACCGCATTCAGCGTCGCGGCAGGTCGGCTGTCGTACATCCTCGGGTTGAACGGACCGAGCATGGCCGTGGATACGGCGTGCTCGTCTTCGCTCGTCACCGTCCACCTGGCCTGCCAGAGCCTGCGCGCCCGGGAATGCGATCTCGCCCTGGCGGGGGGCGTGAACGTCATTCTCTCCCCCGAGGTGACTGTCACCTTCTCCAAGGCACGGATGATGGCGGCCGACGGTCGCTGCAAGACCTTCGACGCCGCCGCCGACGGGTACGTTCGGGGCGAGGGCTGCGGGGTCCTCGTACTCAAGCGCCTCTCCGAGGCCGTCGCGAGCGGCGACCACATCCATGCGGTGATTCGCGGCTCGGCGGTCAACCAGGACGGGCGCACGACCGGCCTCACCGCGCCGAACGGTCCGGCCCAGCAGGACGTGATCCGCAAGGCCCTGCGGAACGCCGGGGTCGATCCCGGTGACGTCAGCTACGTCGAGGCGCACGGGACGGGAACGCCGTTGGGAGACCCGATCGAGCTGCAGGCCCTCGCGGCGGTCTTCGGCCATGGCCGCGCCCACGACCGGCCGGTCGCGGTTGGCTCGGTCAAGACCAACATCGGGCACGCAGAGGCCGCGGCCGGCGTGGCCGGCCTGATCAAGGTGATCCTGGCGCTGCAGCACAGGGAAATCCCGCCGCATCTTCACCTGCGGCGGATCAACCCGCACATCGCCGAGGCGGACCTGCCCGTCACGATTCCGACCGAGCTCGCCGCCTGGCCGTCGGGCGGCCGGCGGCGGATCGCGGGCGTCAGCTCGTTCGGCTTCAGCGGCACGAACGCACATGTCGTCCTTGAGGAAGCGCCGGCACCCACACCGGCCTCCGCCGACTGTCGACCGCCACTCGGTCTCCTCACGCTCTCGGCCAAGAACAGGTTGGCGCTGGGGGAGCTCGCCAGACGCTTCGAGCAGCGGCTGGCGGCGGAGTCGCCGGAGCCGCTGGAGGACGTCTGCTTCAGCGCGAACGTCGGCCGGGCACACTTCGCCCACCGCGTCGCGCTGATCGCCGGGTCCCGTGCGGACGCGTGCGTGAAGCTGGAGCGCATCGCGGCCGACGATGACGCCCCGGATGTGCTGCGCGGACAGATCTCGGGCGCCGGTCCCCCCAAGGTGGCGTTTCTCTTCACCGGCCAGGGTGCGCAGTACGCGGGGATGGGCCGGGGCCTCTACGAGACCCAGCCGACGTTTCGCGCGGCGCTGGACCGGTGCGACGCGCTGCTGCGGGCCGAGCTGGAGCAGCCGCTC
>JBGPPG010000160.1:0-6606 GCA_041488455.1 Gemmatimonadota bacterium | reverse complement strand
GAACAGGTCGGTCGTCAGGAAGATCTGCCCGTCCGTGATCGAGATGACGTTGGTCGGGATGTAGGCGGAGACGTCGCCCGCCTGGGTCTCGATGATCGGAAGTGCCGTGAGCGACCCGCCCGGCTTGTGGATGCGGGGGTCGAACTTCACCACGTCCGGATCATCGGAGATCTTGGCGGCCCGCTCGAGCAGGCGGCTGTGCAGGTAGAAGACGTCGCCCGGATAGGCCTCTCGGCCCGGCGGGCGACGCAGAATGAGGGAGAGCTGCCGGTAGGCGGCCGCCTGCTTCGACAGGTCATCGTAGACGCAGAGCGTGGCCTTGCCCTCTTCGTACATGAAATACTCGGCGATGGTGCAGCCGGAGTAGGGCGCGATGTACTGGAGCGGCGCCGGCTCGGAGGCGGAGGAGACGACGACAATCGTGTAGTCCATCGCGCCGGCTTCCTTGAGCCGCTCGACCACGGTGGCCACCGTGGAGCGCTTCTGCCCGATCGCGACGTAGACGCAGACGACGCCCTGGCCCTTCTGATTGATGATCGTGTCGATCGCGATCGCGGTCTTGCCGGTGCCGCGGTCGCCGATGATCAGCTCCCGCTGCCCGCGCCCGATCGGGATCATCGAGTCGATGGCCTTGATGCCGGTCTGGAGCGGCTCCTTCACCGGCTGCCGCACGATGATGCCCGGCGCAATCATCTCCACCGGGCGCGACATCGTCGTCTGGATCGGGCCGCGCCCGTCCACCGGTCGGCCCAGCGCGTCCACCACCCGGCCCAGCATGGCGGGGCCGACGGGTACCTCGAGCAGGCGGCCGGTCCGTCGGACCTCGTCGCCTTCCTTCAGCTTGAGGTAGTCGCCCATGATCGCGGAGCCGACGTTGTCCTCCTCGAGATTGAGCACGAGGCCGGTCACCAGCTCGCCGGTCTCCTGCACGGTGAACTCGAGCATCTCGCCCGCTTCCGCCGACATGAGACCGTAGATGCGGGCGACGCCGTCCCGCACTTCGAGGACGGTGCCCACCTCGGACGTGTCTTGGCCACCGAGCTCGGCAGCCGCGATCTCTCTGAGGAGAACCTCCTTGAGCTCGCCGGGGCGAAGGATCGTGTCAGTAGCCATGAGTCGTCGGTGCGGGTGAGGAGGATGGGTGGCACAACAAGCTTGTGAAAATAATCACAATATCGGGAGACCGGCAAGTCACATCCGGCTCCGCGTATTCCCCCGCGCGAACGCCTGGAGCACCCCCCGGGGGCCGAGCGCGCCGAGCGCCGAGGGGGCCACGTTGGCGATCCGCCGCACGGTGCCGGCCAGATGGCTGGAGGACGCGAAGTGAAGCACGCGCACCGCGGTCGCGATCCGATAGCCGGGGTTCCGGAGGAGCTGGGCGGCGCAGGCGACGCGGGTGAGATCGATGACCCGCTTGAGGTTCGGGGCGCCGCCCGCGCCGAACTGCCGGGAGAGATGCTCCCGGCTCACCGCCAGCTCCCGCGCCAGCGTGAGCGTGCGCACCGGCCGTTCGACGTCGCGCACCAGGATGTCCCACGCCCGCCGCTGGAGTGGCTCGGAAAGTCGGAGCATACGCGGCCCGTCCGCCAGCGCATGGCGCCGGGCGGTGGTGAGCGAGCACCGGAGCACGAGGTCGCCTACGACCGGGTCGTCGACGCCCTCCACCGCGAACGCGGCGATCTCCTGCCGCTCGCAGGCCGACAGCAGCTCGCCGTCGTCGGGGCGGAAGGCGGCGTAGGCGACCACGGGAATCCCGGGCATGCGGCGGCGGAGATCGGCCAGGACATCCATGAGCCCGGCGTGGGGGGCGAGCACGATCGCGTCCACCAGCCGGGCCTCGAGCATGCGCTCGAGTCCCGCGACCGTGCGGCAGGTGATCACCCGCGGTCCGCCCCGCGGCATGGTGCGCCGGAGGGCGAGCGCAGCCGAGCGGCTTTCGAGGAGAGCGACGACCGCGGGCACGGTCAGGTCGCGTCGGACGGCGGGCGCGGCCGCCCCTGCCCGGTCGCGACCAGCGTGCGCGCCATCTCGCCCGCGCGCTTGAGCACGCCGCGCGCGTTGTCGTAGGAGAGCGCATCGAGCGCCCGGTCGAGCGGCTCCCAGCGGAAGGCCGTGATGCCTTCCTCTATCTGGGGCGACGGGTCGCCGCTCGCGGATTCGAAGAGAAAAAAGTGGCAGTACTTGTGGATGTGGCGGCCGCGGAAGCGGAAATGCCAGTCGATCACCCGGATCGGGCCCCGCAGCGCGAGCTCGGCGAGCCCGGTCTCCTCGGCGGTCTCCCGCACCGCCGCCTCGGCCGGCGACTCCCCGTCCTCGAGGTGACCCTTGGGGAACCCCCAGTTGTCGTAGGAGTCCTTGATGAGGAGATACTGCGTGCCGAGATCGGTCAGGCGGAACACGATCCCGCCGGCGCTCACCTCCATCTCCGCCCGTCGTTTCCCCATCAGAAAACCGAGACCTTGAAGTACCGCTTCGGGTTCGCCTTGACGTCGGCGAGGAGCTCGCGCAGCTCGACTACGGCCCGCGTGGTCTCGACGTAGAGGGTCGTGTCGGTCGCGAGCCGGCCGAACGAGCTTTCGCGGGACTGGAGCCGCGTGAGCAGCGAGTCGGCCGCCTGAAGCACCCGGACCAGGCTCGACTGGTTCTCGCGCGCGGCCGCCATCACCGAGCGGAAGTCCGCCGCCGCCTGGCGGAGATCCACGCTCGAGGCGCGGGTGTTGTTCACGATCTCCTGGAACTGATTTGCGTTCGTGGCGCTGTCCACGCGCGCCACCGTCCGCTCGAATCCGCGAGCCACGCCCGCGAACGCATCGGCGGAGGTCGCGACGTTCTGGCTCACCTTGTCGAGCCGGGTGGCCTGCTGATCGGTGAACTTGGCGAGGCGGTCGGAGATACGGGTGAGGTCGTTCACGCTGCGGCGCACGTCCCGCACCGCGGAGGAGTCGAAGACGCCCTTGATGCGCTGGGTGACGTCGGCCACGTCGCCGGCGATACGGCTCGCCTGCGCGGTCAGCTGGCCGATGTCGGGGAGGGTGGCGCCGGGCCACGCGTCGCCGGGCGTGGCGTCCGACTCGAGCAGAGCGGTGCGGACGTTGGGGTCGTCCGGCAGCGGGTCGAAGGGAATGATGTTGGCCGCCCACTCGCCGAACAGGCTGCTCGAGGCCGAGATCACGGCGGGCTTCCTCGGAAGATCCACCGTCCGGTCCACCGTGAGATCCGCGTCCACCCAGCCGTCGGGCGCCAGGCGGATTGCCTCGACCCGTCCGACCTTCACGCCGCGGAGCGTCACCGGAGCCCCCACGCCGAGGGCGCCCACGGTACGGAAGCGGGCCGTGTGCGCCATGGCCCGCTTGTGGATGTCGGTCTGGCTCAGCCAGAGCGCGCCGCCGACCACCAGCGCGAGCGAGGCCAGCACCGTCAGCCCGACCGCGAATTCGTTGCCGCGCTTCACGACGCCGACCTCCGGGCCGGCGGCGCGACGTCGTCGGGCCGGCCCTCGATGAACTGCCGGACGACCGGATCGGTCGTTGCCCGGATGTCCGCCGCCGATCCCACCTGGCGGATCACCCCTTCGTGGAGCATCGCGATCCGGTCGCCGACGGTGAAGGCGCTCCGCATGTCGTGGGTCACGATGAGGCCGGTGACGCCGAGGTCGCGGGTGCGCTGCATGAGGCGGTCCATGACCGCCGAGGTCACGGGATCGAGCCCGGTCGTCGGCTCGTCGTATAGAATGTACCTTGGCTCGAGGGCGACGGCTCGCGCGATTCCGACCCGCTTGCGCATCCCGCCGGAGAGCTCCGCGGGATAGCGGTCCTCCTGACCGCTCAGCTCGACCGTGGCGAGGCTCTGCGCGATGCGGGTCCGGATCGTCGCCTCATCGAGCCCCCGCTTTACCAGCCCCAGCCGGATGTTCTCCGCGACCGTCATCGAGTCGAACAGCGCCGCGAACTGGAAGACGTACCCGATGTGGGCCCTGACCTCGGCGAGCTGATCCCGGTCGAGATCGGGCACATTCTGACCGTCCACCTCGATCTCGCCGGCGTCGGGCTCCATCAACCCCACGATGAGCTTGAGCGTGACGCTCTTACCGCTGCCGGAGGCGCCGATGATGACGGTGTTCTCGCCGTCCCGGACGTCGAGCGACACACCCGCGAGCACCACCTTGTCGCCGAACGCCTTGTGGACGTCGAGGAGCCGGATCAAAGCAGGACCAGTGCCCAGAACGCGTCCAGCGCCAGGATCGCCTGACAGCCGAGCACCACGGCGCGCGTGGTCGAGCGGCCGACGCCCTCCGCCCCGCCCCGGCTGTTGAGACCCTCGAGGCATCCCATGAACGCCACCGCGGCGCCGAAGCTGGCGCTCTTCACCAGCCCGAACCAGATGTCCTTGAACTGATAGAAGAGGCGCAGCCCCTTGAAGAACTCGGGTGTGGACAGCTCGAGCAGGTTGATGGCCGTGACCCAGCCGGAGACGACGCCCACCGCCATCGCGAAGGAGGTGACGACGGGGAACATCAGGGTGGCGGCCAGCACCCGGGGGACGACGAGGTAGGCGAACTTGTCGTACGCCAGGGTCTCGAGCGCGTCCACCTGCTCGGTCACCCGCATGGTCCCCAACTCGGCCGCGATGTTGGCGCCGACCCGGCCCGCCAGCGCCATCCCGGTGAGCACCGGGCCGAGCTCCATCATCACCGTCTTGCCGACCAGGGCCCCGACGAAGTAGAGGGGGACGGCGCCGGTGAAGATATAGGAGGAAAGGAGGGCGAGGACGATGCCGGTGAAGATCGCGATGAAGACGGCGATCGGCACCGAGTCCACGCCGAGCCGGACCATGTGTCCCAGCAGGAGCGGACGCCAGGTCGCGACGTCGCCCAAGGCGCGGGCCGCGTCGGTGGTCCAGCGGCCGAGGCGCTGGATGAAGGTGCCCGGGTGACGAAGAACGTACGGAACGGGAAGCGGCACGGAGGGGAAAGTATAGTAGCCATTAGCCATTAGCTAAAGGCTAGCTAACGGCCAATGGCTAATGGCTAACGGCTGTCATCTACGCCGCAAAACTCGCCAACGCCCTCCCCACCTCTCCCTCCCGCAATCGCCTGAGCGCCCGGTCCCTGAGCTGCCGCACGCGCTCGCGCGTCACGCCCAGCATCGCGCCGATCTCTTCCAGCGTGTGCTCCCGGCCGCCGTCCAGGCCGAAATAGAGGCGGAGCACCTTCGCGTCGCGGGCGGGCAGCGTCCGGAGCGCGCGCTCGATCTCCTCGGAGAGGAACTGGTCCATCGCCTGGGCTTCCGCGTCCGCCTGGTCGTCCACAATGAAGCGGTCGATCAGGGAGCGGTCGCCGTCGGGATCGAGCGGCGCGTCGAGCCGGACTTCCGCCGTGTTGAGGGCGGCGAGGGACTGCACCACGTCCACCGAGAGCCCGACCGCGTTGGCGACCTCCTCGGGGGTGGGCTCGCGCCGGAGCTCCTGCCGGAGCGACTCCGACGTGCGCACGATCCGGGACAGGTCGGCGGTGCGGTTGAGCGGCACTCGCACGGTGCGGCCGTGGCGCGCGAGCGCGGCGAGGATCGCCTGGCGGATCCACCACACCGCGTAGGAGATGAACTTCACCCCCTGGTCGGGATCGAACTTCCGGGCCGCGGTGAGGAGCCCGACGTTTCCCTCGCCGATGAGGTCGGTGAGGGCCAGGCCGCGGTTCTGGTATTTCTTGGCGACGGAGATCACAAACCGGAGGTTGCGCTTGACCAGCTCCTGCATGGCCTCCTGGTCCCCGGTGCGCACCTTCCGGGCGATCGCGACCTCCTGCGGCTGGGTGAGCAGGGGGGTCTTGCTTACCTCATAGAGGTACTGGTCGAGGATGTCGCGATCGGCATCGTAGACACCGAGGCTCTTGGCCGTCTCCCGCTTGCGGCCGCGGCGCGGCTTTTTGGGGGTGGCGGCGAGAATCTCGGCCGTGGACATGTCGTCGCTGAGCGGCTGCGGGGCGGGCTCGGACTCAGGCTTTTTCTTCTTCGCCATGGCTCCTCGGTGGACCTGCCAGGGCGCGCCTGGGGGTGGCGCGCTTTCTGCTTGACACCCCCCGGAGCGCGGACTAGCTTGCGCTCCTGCCGTCGCCCGGACGCGGGGCGAGCCAATATTAATGGGGGCGTAGCTCAGTTGGGAGAGCGCGTGAATGGCATTCACGAGGTCAGGGGTTCGATCCCCCTCGCCTCCACGGCCCGCCGGTCCGTCGGCACGCCTCCGGCCGGCCCCGAGTGACGCGGTTGCGGCGACTTTGCCGCGGCACTACAATGCGACCGCTCACGCGGGAATAGCTCAGTTGGTAGAGCACAACCTTGCCAAGGTTGGGGTCGCGGGTTCGAGTCCCGTTTCCCGCTCTGGGTGGACTTGAAGGACAAACGTCGCGGGGTGGAGCAGTCTGGTAGCTCGCCGGGCTCATAACCCGGAGGTCGTGGGTTCAAATCCCACCCCCGCTACTGGCAGGGCGATCAAGGCGGGAAGAACGGGAAGACCGGGGTGGCGTGATCCCCTTCCCGTTTTTCCCGCCGTTCGAGCCTCAGGACGGGCGGTTAGCTCAGTTGGTTAGAGCGCCACGTTGACATCGTGGAG
>JBGPPG010000159.1:0-6631 GCA_041488455.1 Gemmatimonadota bacterium | reverse complement strand
GCCGCCTCCGGATCGAAGCCGAGTCCGTGGAGCACCGCGTCCACCCGGGCGTGGGCCTCGTAGCCGCCTTCGTGGCTGAACCGCTCCAGGTCGTGGCCGTAGCGCTCCAGCAGCGTCGACGGACAGCGGTCGGACAGCTCGGCGATGCGGGCGGCCTGCTCGTGGAGCGAGCGCTCCAGCTCGAAGAGCGCCGCGTAGGGCTCGGCGGCCACGTCCCACACGCTCGACCCCGGGGCGAACTCGCGGAGCTGATCGAGCACGGCGATCCGGAGCCCGCTCGCGCGGGCCACGGTGCCGCGGGTGGGCTCGAGCTCGCCGGTGATCAGGCGGAACAGCGTGGTCTTCCCGCTCCCGTTCCGGCCGACGATCCCCCAACGGTCGCCCTCGGCCACGGTGAAGGTGACGTCGGAGAGGAGCGGGCGCGCGGCGAAGTCGATCGCCACGCCCGAGAGGCTGAGCTGGGTCACCGGGTGGATATCCTCACGCGACCACCTCGACCACCGCGCCCACGGCGAGCCGGCCCGTGCCCCGGTGCACGACGTTCTGCCCGAACAGGACCTTGCCATCGACCAGCCGAAACGTGGCCAGCGTCCGGAGCGGTTCCTTGCCTCGCTCGGCCGTGTCCTGGTCGGTGGTGGTCACGACGCAGCGGTCGCACGGCTTCACCACGTCGATCTCGATCCCGTTCATCCGGAGCCGGCGCCACGCGTCCTCCGCGAACGGCTCCGTCCCCCGCACCACCAGGTTGGGCCGGAATCGGTTCATGGGGAGCGGAGTCTCCAGCCTCCGGTTCAGATCCTCGAGCGAGGCCTCGGAGATGAGCAGGAACGCAAACCCGTCGGCGAAGCTCACCCGGTAACCCTCCGCATACGTCGGGTCGGTGGGCCGGAGGACGTCGTCGGGCATCCAGATCAGCCGTACGAGCGCGCCGAGGTAGCGGCTCAGCCACTGCGCGGCCTCGGGCGCCACCGGCACGCCGTCGGTCACGTCGTCCCACACTTCCACTCTCACGCGGTCTGATTTTGGCGGAACGAGCGGAACGGCGAGGTCAGGCATCCCCGGGGCCCGGAGCACCAGCGCATCGGGCGTGAGCGCCGGCCGGATGAGCGCGAGCCTCGGCTCTTCCCGCTGGGTGAGGAACGCCCCCGTGAGCGTGGCCACCATCCAGCGGCGGTCGTGGCGGAGACCGAAGCTGTCCACGTCCCACTCGGCGGGCGAGAGCCCGCCGCAAGACTTGATGGGGTAGACGTGGAGCGAGGAGAGGGTGATGCCGGGCATGCGGGGAAACTAACAGCTAACGGCTAACAGCTAACGGCTAACAGCTAACGCCCCACCAACATCGTGGCGAACGCGAGCCACCCCGGCGTCCCACTCACTGCCAGCCGCAGGACCTGGGATCCAACCATGAAGAGACCGCCCCACAGGTAGACCGGGTGCACCTTCCGGCGCGTGATGAGATCGTACACCACGCCCACCAGCACCAACCCGTCCACCACGCCAAAATAGAACGGCGGGCCGGCCGCGGCGAGCGACGTGGGCAGGCGCGCGACCGCGGCGGCCAGCAGGGTGAGCGTGGCGAGCAGCATGAGGCGCTTGTGCGTCTCCGACCGGCGGCGGAAGCTGATGCCCAGCGTCACCAGCACCGAAAAGACGACCATGTCGAACAGCGGAATGGCGAGGAACTGGAGCGGCCCGATGCCGGGAGGAGCGCGGCCCTCGCGGGCGTTGCTGATGGCCAGGACGGTACCGACCACGACCATGACGGCCGCCAGCACCGCTCCCCCGACGCCGACTCGCCGGTGGATATCGGTCCGCCCCGCCGTGATGAGGCTGGTCTGGGTGATGAGGAGCAGGATCCAGGCGGAGAACAGCGTGCCGTGCACCACGCGGAGCGGGGTCAGGGCCGGGCCGTGAAACCAGGGCGAGAGATAGAAGGTGCGGGAGAAGCCGACGAAGACGATGGCGGCGATGACGATGAACATCCCGCCGTAAAAGAGGCGGTCGGTCCGGCGCCCGTGGACGGATGGCATGCTGGCAGCCATTTGCTCCCCCCTAACGCCCCTCCACTCTTCCCCGCACCTCGCCGAGCCAACGATCCACCCAGACCACCTGCGGGGCGCGAAGTCCGGCCGCGCCCTGTCGGGGACGGGCAAAGAGGAAGGACTTGCCATCGGGGGCTACATCGAACGACTGGTGAAAGAAGTCGAAAGCCAACTTCGACGCATCGAAGAGGGGGGTGAGGCCGGCAACCGCGAACGTCGGCGCGGTTTGCACCTGGGCGGCGACCAGGTGGGCGCCGGCATCGAGATAGAAGAGCTCATGCCCGTCGAGGGACCAGACCGGCTCGGCCCCGCCGCCGTTCGAGACCTGCCATCGCCCGCCGCCCGGCTCGGGGAACGGGCGGACGTAGACCTCGTAGGCGCCCGACTCGTTTGATGCGTACGCTACCCAATGCCCGTCCGGCGAAAGCGCCGGGTGCAGCTCGGTGAACGGGGTCGCCACGATCGGCACCGGGGTCGTGTCGCCGCCCGTACGCACACCCACGATATCGCCAAGGCCGGCCGCGCCGTTGTCGGTCCGGGCGAGCAGCCAGCGACCGTCCCGCGACCAGGTGACCTCCTGGATCTGGCGATCGAGCCGGGCGAGCAGGCGGTCCTGGCCGCTGCCGTCGACGGGGCGGCCGAACACGGCGCTGCTGTTGGCGCTGTCGCGGATGAACGCCACTACTCGCCCGTCCGGCGACCATGCCGGCCTCCGGTCCAGGCCGCCGAAGGTCAGGCGCGTGAATGGCCCGTGGTCGAGCTGCTTGATCCAGATGTTGAGCCCGGCCCCCGTCCCCGCCCCCACCGCCAGCCGGCGTCCATCGGGCGAAAGCGCGAACGAGTTGAACTGCCCGTACCAGGAAGTGTCGATCGGCGTGACGGCGCCGGCCCGGTTCACCCGCACCAGCACGTTGTCCAGGGTGCCACCGGCTCCACGAACGTAGACGAGCGACCCGGACGCCGACCACGTCAACAGCGCGAATCCGCCGCTCGCGTTGACCTGCACGCCCTCGAGCAGCGGCAATGCCGCGCCGGTCAGCTCCAGACGTCCGAGGTCGAAGGGCGCCGCCAGCGCCACGCCGTCGCGACGTACGTAGAGCAGCTGGCCGCTCGGCAGATACCAGGCCTGGGCCGCATCGTCGAGCAGCCGCTTTTCCTTCCCAGTGCGCAGGTCCAGCACGTGCACGCTCATCGTGAGGCAGGCGGACGAGCAGTACTGGAACAGGATGCCACGCGAACCCGGGAGCGCCACCGGCAGGCCGATGCCCCCTCCGCCGAGCAGCGCCGCCTCCGGCAGGACGACCGTGCTCGGACCGCCGGCCGCGCTCACCCGCCGCAGCCCCTGGAGCGTCGGCGTCACGTACACCAGCGTCCCATCGTCGAGCCACGCCGCCCCTCCGAAGCCAGCCGCGACCGAGTCCCCTAGCGTGAGCGTCGGCCCGCCCGTCGCGCGCACCTTCTTGAGACGGTTGTCGACGACAAATGCGATCCACTCGCCGTCGGGGGAGAACACTGCATTCTGAGCCCGCTCGGTACCGGCGATCGGCGCGGGATCGAGGACGCCCCTGCGCTTGAGCCACAGTCTGTCGTTCTGGCGATCGTCGGTGAACACGAGGCTCGATCCATCCGGAGAGAGCGCAAACGCGGGGTTGCTGGTGCCGAGCGTCACGCTGTCGCCGAACGAGATGTACTGCCAGCTCGACGGCTGGTGGGAAGCGGCGCGGGCACGTATCCAGCCCCAGGCGGCGAGCGCACCCAGGCCCAGCGCGGCGCCGGCGGCCAGCCAGAAGGAGCGGCGCCAGCGGCCGGCACCGGCCCTCGCGAACGTCGGCAGCACCCGGGTCGTCGCCAGCGTCCGCTCCGGGTGCGCGAGCGCCTCCGCGAACTCCGCGGCCGTGGCGAACCGGTCGGCGGGGAGCTTGGCGAGCGCGGTCAGCACGGCGGCCTCGACGTGCGGCGGAATCGTCCGGCGCTGGAGCACCAGCCCCCGCGGCTCCTCGGTCACCACCCGCGCGATGATCGCCTGGGCCGACGGGCCCGTGAACGGCGGCTCGCCCACCAGCATCTCGTAGAGGGTGGCGCCCAGCGCGTACACGTCGCTCTTGGCGGTGATCTCCCGCTCGCCCATCGCCTGCTCGGGGCTCATGTAGTACGGCGTGCCGAGCGACATGCCCGTCTCCGTCATCCGGCTCCCGCCCGCGCTGCTCACCGCCAGCGCGATCCCGAAGTCCGCCACCAGCGCCTGCCCGTCGTGGAGCAGGATGTTCTCCGGCTTGATGTCGCGATGGATGACGTGGTGCCGGTGGGCGTAGTCGAGGGCGCTCGCGACCTCGCTGGCGATGCGGACCGCGTCGGGAATCGGGAGCTGCCGCTCGCGCGTGAGCCGGTCGCGCAGCGACTCGCCCTCGATGAAGGGCATGACGTAGAAGACGGTCCCGCCGGCCTCGCCGGAGTCGTGCAGCGGCAGAATGTGCGGGTGCTGGAGATTGGCCGTGGTCTTGATCTCGGCCAGAAACCGCTCGGCCCCGATCACGGCGGCCAATTCCGGGCGGAGGACCTTCACCGCCACCTTGCGGTCGTGGCGGAGGTCCTGGGCGAGGTAGACCGTAGCCATGCCGCCCTGGCCAATCTCGCGCTCGATCCGGTAGCGGTCTGCCAGCGCGGCTGTGAGACGCTCGACGATTTCGGTCATAGGGGAGGGCGTCGGCCGTCAGCCCTTCGGCACGGTCCTCCCCACCAGCACCGTCACGTTGTCCGTCCCGCCGCCCGCCAGCGCGTCCTCGATCAGCCCCTCGCACGCCTGCTTGGATGAGGTCATCGTGCGGAGCCGCTCGCCGATGCGGGCGTCGGAGACGTGCTTGGTGAGCCCGTCGCTACAGAGGAGCCCCACGTCGCCCCAGTGGTGGTCGAGCCGGGTGACGACGGGCATCGCCTGCGAGCCACCGATGGCGCTCGCGAGCACGTTGGCCCAGCGCGTCTGGTACGCGTCGGTCCGGGTGAGCACTCCCTGGTCGATCAGATCCTGGGCCATCGTCTGGTCGCGCGAGATCTGGGTGAGCTGGCCGCGCCTGAGCACGTAGCAGCGGCTGTCGCCCACCTGGAGCAGATACCCGCGCGGCCATACGCTGAGCCAGAGCGTCAGCGTGGTGGCCATTCCCCTGCGGGTCGGGTCCTGCTGCGCCCGCTCGGCGATGTTCATGTGGCATTGGAGCGCGGCTTCCATGAGCGACTGGGAGAACTGCGCCTCGTCGGCCGTGTCGTTGCTGTAGTAGCAGTTCGTGCTGTGGGTCACGTAGTCGGTGACCAATTCCACCGCGAGCCGGCTCGCCTCCTCGCCCTTGGGGCCACCGCCGACGCCGTCGGCCACCATCGCCAGGAACGCGACCCGCTCCACCCCGGACGTGAGCGGGTTGATCTCCGGCAGGCTGGTGAGATGAATGGACAGATGCCGCCTGAGCGACCCGATCAGGAAGTGGTCCTGGTTGCTCGTGCGCACCCGGCCCTGGTGGGTCATCCCGTAGACGTCGAGCTCATCGTCGTGCGGGCGGCGGGTGGGGTAGGCCGCGGTCTGCTCGGGCGCGGTCATCGGCTGGGTCCTTGTGCAGGTGCGCTTGCGGGGACGCCCGAAGATACGGCGCACCGGGTCCGTGCGCGAATCCGGGTCCGCCCCACACGGCGCCGCGAAACCCTTCCCCCGGTACAGGGCGTAGTGTGCCCATGTCGACAACGACTCTCGCGCGACTCGCGCTCGCCGCCACGCTCGTGGCCCCCCTCCGGTTCGCCGCTGCCCAAGGGTCCTCCGCCCCCATCCCCGACGGCAACGCCGATCCCATCGAAGGCAAGTGGTACGGCATGGCCGGCTTCCCCCAGGACCGGATCGAGCTGGGGTTTGAGATCAAGCGCAACGAGCAGGGGGAGCTCAAGGCCTACCTGTACGAGCCGGTCCTCAACTTCTACGGACTCGAAATCCCCGGCACGCTCGAGCGGAGCGGCGACAAGTACGTCCTCGAGTCGTACGCGACGTCGTTCAAGCTGGTGGACGGGCGGATCGAGGGGAACTACATGCCGCTGCAGGACCCGATGTTGCTCCGGCGGACCGATTCGCTCCCGGCCGAGGTGCCGGTGCCCGAGTTCCCCACGGGGCCCGGGCCCAGGTGGCGGGTGAAGCTCGGCGGGGAGATCTGGGCCGCCGCGGCGGTGCGGGATAGCGTGGCCTACGTCGGCACGACCGGCGGCGTGTTCAACGCGGTGAGCCTCAAGGACGGCAGCTTCGTCTGGACGTTCAGCGCGGGCCGCCCCATGCACGGCGAGGCCCTGGCCACAGACGACGCCGTGTTCTTCGTGTGCGACAACGGCTTCCTCTACCGCCTGGACCGCGCCACCGGCAAGGAGGTCTGGCGCTACGACCTGGGCGACGCGCAGTCATCCCGGATCATGCCGCACCCGAGCGTCTACGATTACGACTTCAAGGCCCCCCGCCCACTCCTGGCCGACGGCGTCATCTACGCGGGCGCGGGCGACGGCGGCTTCCACGCGGTGGACGCCGCGACCGGCACGCGCGTCTGGCGCTTCGCGACCGAAGACAGGAT
>JBGPPG010000158.1:0-6651 GCA_041488455.1 Gemmatimonadota bacterium | reverse complement strand
CGGCGCCGCCGTGCTCGGCATCGAGGGTGGAGAGGTGATGTCGATCCTCCAGGTGGCGATGATGGGCGACCTCCGCTGGCCTACGCTCAGGGATGCCGTGTTCGCCCACCCGCTCCTGGCGGAATCGTTCAACAATCTGTTCGCGACGCTGTAGACCACGGCGCGGCAGCGGTCAATCGACTGTTTTCCGTGTTGCCTGCTGTAACTGGTGCGTCTCCGATTAACGAACGCGTTAACGAACGCGCGACACGACGGTCCTAGAGGATTGTCTGCACGTTCGAAATCGAAGAGGCTTCCATGATTGTCACCCTGCTCATCCTATCGGCTCTGCGAGCCGGCCCTGCCGCTCCCCCACCGCCTTCCCCGCCGAGCGCGACGCGATCGCCAGGCGGGGACACCCCAACGGTCCGCCTCTGGCTCAGCGACGACGGCCGCTATCGGCCCGGCGACCGCGCCAAGGTGCAGGTCCAGACGCGAGATGACGGCTATCTAGTGGTGGTTCAGGTGGATCCGGACAAGCGGGTCCGCGTGCTGTTTCCCCTGAACCCCAGCGACGACAACCTCGTGCGGGGCGGAAAGAAATACGAGATTCTGGGGCGCGGGGGCCGAGAAGCCTTCACCCTGGATGCGCGCCGGGGGCAGGGAACCGTGTACGCGGCCGTCTCCAGGTCGCGCTTCAGCTTCGATCGCTACGTCGTGGGGGGTCAGTGGGACTTCCACGCTCTCGATGCCGTGCGAACGTCGGGGGATGTAGAAGCGGATCTGAACGATTTCGTTCGCGGCATTTCCCAAGCGGACTTCGACTACGATCTCCTGGCCTACGGCGTGTCCCGCGGACCCGCCTATGCGTACGCGCCGTACTACTCGCCGTACTACTATGGATACGGATACCCCTATCCCTACTACCCGGCGTTCGGGGCCGGATTCTTCGTCGGTTTGCGCTTCGGCTCGCCCCACCGCGTGTTCATACCCGGGTTCCGTCCGTTCCGCCGGTTCCGCTAGCCCGTCCGCTGCCAGCCGGCTCCGGCTGGCCCAACAGATCTACCACGGTCTGATTGAGTCGGGTCCGGAACCGGTGCCGCTCCTGCGCTTGGATGATGTACCGCACCAGCACGTGTGTCCCTCCGGGGCCGGGGCGCACGTCGATCGCCGGCTCCGCCGAGAAGCCGGTCACCGCGCGCGCCGTCGTCACCCGGCCCCACTCCTGCTCGGCCAGCCGCGCATTCTCCGCCGTCTCCTCGGTCACCATCTTCCGGATGGCTTGGATGACCGCCGGAGCGTTGGCGGACGGCAGCTCGAATGCCACCTCGTCCCAGAGCCACTGTCCTGAGGTAGAGAAGTTGAAGTAGTGCCCCTCGATGGCAAAGGCATTGTTGAAGGTGACCTGGCGCCCGGTCGGGTGCCCCGCCTCGGTCCAATTGCCGGTTTCGAACAGCACGGTATGGAAGGGGGTTATCTCGATCACCACTCCGCTCACGCCGTTGATCTCCACCCAGTCGCCCACCCGGATACCATTTCGGCCCATCAGCGCGAACCAACCGAAGAACCCGACGATGAAGTCCTTCAGGGCGACCGTGAGCCCCGCGCCAGCCAGACCGATGATGGTTGCGAGCTGGCTCGGCGGCCCGATCAGGATGAGCACCGCGGCGACGAGAGCGACCCCGCGGATCGCGAAGCGTGTCACCGTGCGCAGGGTCTGGAGCCGGCGCCGCTCCGGCGCCAGCTGCCCGAACAGGCGCTCGAGCCACGCGCCCAGAGCCACGGCGGCCAGGAAGATGAGCAGGAGCCAGACGCAGTCGAGCAGCACGACGCGCAAGGCCGCCCGGTGCTGTGCGGCGACCAGACCGCCCCACCGGCTGTACGTGTCCAGCAGGGAGACCTGATCCTCGATCCGCTGGGTCAGCCCTGCCAGCACCTTCTGGTCCGCCGACAGGTGGCGGGTCTTGGACAGCTGATCGCCGGCCGAGTCGGATTGGATCCCGCCCATGTGCTCGATGAATTCCTGGCGCTGTGTCGTCAACGCGGGAATCCCGGCGGTCGTTTCGTCCTGCGCGCCCTTCAGGGCGGACTGCTTGTCCGCGAGCGCTAGCCATCGCTCGATCTTACCGAGCAGGCCGGCCCGCTCCTTCGTTGGGGACGCGGCCCCGGCGGTCGCCGCTGGCTTGGGTGCCCCGGGCGCCCCCGTCGCCCCGTGCTCGGTGCTATCGTGATCGGCGACCATCTGCCTGATCCGTCCCTGGGGATCGCCCCCGGCCCGAATCAGATCGTCCTTCGCGTCGGCCAGCTCGCCCCGGTGCAGCTCCAGCTGGGCCTTGACCAGCTCGCGCTCCGTTTCGACCCGGTCGGCGTCGGCGCCGCTGGGGACCGCCCCAGCCAAACGGGCGGCGCGGACGCTGTCCTCCGCGATGAGCCGCGCCGTGCTGTCGATGCGAGCCCGGACCTCACGCGTCTCGGGCGTGAGCACGGGCGGGTGCTCCGCGGCCTCGATCAGCGCGATCGTGAAGGCGAGGTCGATCGAGTGGTCGCCCAGCCGCATGGCCTCCCGGGCCAGCTCGACCTCCTCCGGGGTGTCGGCCAGCGCGGAGAGCCGTTGCGCCGTCTGGAAGGGCCGGCGGTCGATGAGGCCTGTGGCGGAAGGCGTATCGGACCGGGAAGCCGAGGCGGTATCGTCCCGAGCGATCGAGACGTAGCCGACCACGGTGGCAGCGAGCAGCAGCCCCAGCACCGCAAGCGTGACCTTGTCCAGCGGCTTCATGGCAAGCGAACGGGCATGAGATCGGGTTCCTGGAACTTCAGGCGAGAGGGGGGTGGGAACGCGCTCGGTCTTGTCAAACTAACTCAGGGGTTTCCTGATGGTATGCCCCTACAGCCATGGTTACCATGCTCCCGCGAATGCCAAAGCAACGCTCGCCCGGGCTTCGGGTTCTGCTTCTCGAGCAGGACAATCGCGACGCTGAGTTGGTCGCCCACGCACTTCGGCGCGCTCACCCCGGCTGCTCGGTTCTGCGAGTCGACAGCGAGGCCGCCTTCCTGGACGCGCTCGGCGCGTTCGGGCCCGACGTCGTACTCTCCAACCATGGCGTGAGCAGGTTCGGTGCGTTCGAGGCACTCTGCCTGGTGCAGGCGCGCCGCCCCGAGGTCCCCTTCCTGCTCGTCAGCAGCACCTTCGAACAGACCGCGCTTCAGTGCCTCAAGAACGGCGCCGCCGACTTCGTTCGGAAGTCGGACCTTCCCCGGCTCAGCGCTGCCATCAGGGGCGCCCTGGAGCTGCGCGCGTCGCTCCGAACGCTCTCCAAGCGACAGCGGCAAGTGCTCCAGCTGCTCGCCTCCGGCTCCTCCACTCGTGACATCGCCAAGCGGCTGGGCGTGTCCGTGAAGACCGCCGAGACCCATCGCGGGCAGGCGATGAAACGCCTGAAGATCCACGACGTGGCGGGATTGGTGCGCTACGCCGTGCGGGTGGGGATCGTCTCGGCGGCGAATTAGCGGCACCACCGCCATATTCCGGGCGTGCGTTCCGCTCCGTTCGCAGGTCTTGTCGCTGTAGCGCTGATCGCCGGCTCCGCGCCGGCGCAGCAGGGCCCCTCCTGGCACCTGATCCATCGGATTCCCCTGGCCGGTGCGGTCCGGTGGGATTACCTGACGGTTGACGCCGCGCGACACCGGCTCTTCGTCACCCACGGCACCGAAGTCCTGGTCGTCGACACTGATTCGCTCGCGGTGGCGGGCCGCATTCCCGACACGCCGGGCGTCCACGGCGTGGCACTCGCGCCGGAGCTGGGCCGCGATTCCCGGAACGTTCGTGCTGCTCGTGTACGCGCCGTGAGGGCCCCTACCGTCGGGCCATGCTGATCCCACTCGTCCTCTTGCTTCTGACGCAGGGCCCCGGCGATTCCGTCTCGCTCGGCGAGGCGCTGGCCCATGCCCGCGCCGTGCGCGGCCAGGCGACGGTTGCCGCCGCGCAGGTTGCGGAGGCTCGCGCGGCGCTCCGGAGCGCCGGAGCGATCACCAATCCAACGGTCTCCTACAGTCACTCGGGAGCGGTGCCGCAGGAGCACTTCCTCTTCGATCAGCCGCTCGACTTCCTTCTTCGGCGCGGACCGGAGCGCTCGGCGGCCCGGGCGCGCATCGCCGGCGCCCAAGCCGACTCCAGTTTGACGATGGCCGAGCTGGCGCGGGAGGTCCGGACCACGTTCTATCGGGCGCTCGCGGCCGCCGGCGAGGAGCGCCTGGTCCAGGATCAGGCTGCTCAGGCCGATTCCGTAGCGCGGATTGCCGCCGCACGACTCCGGGCTGGAGACGTCTCGCTGCTCGAGCAGGAACAGGCGGCTCAGGAGGCGGCCCGGGCGCGCCAGACGCTTTCCGCGGCGCGCGAGGCTGCGCGCGTCGCGGAAGCCGCGCTCGCCCGGGCGATCGCATGGGCCGGCGCGAATCCGCCGCGTGCGGTAGGCGCCCTTGATGCCGGGTTGGCGGAGCCGCAGCCGGGTCTTCCCGTGCCCGACAGCCTGCCCGCGGTGCGCACGGCGGTCGCCGAGTCGGCTGCGACCGCGGCACTCGCCCGCAGCGCGTCGTTGACCAGGATTCCGCTGCCGACGCTTCAGGGCGGGGCAGAGTGGAACGATCCATCCCAGCCCGGGACTTTGGCCGTGCTCGGCTTCGCGCTGCCGCTCCCCTTGTGGCAGAGCGGCGGCGGCCTGGCAGCCGAGGCGGCGGCACGGGCTCGCCGAGCCGCGGCCCTTGCTGGCGAGACCCGACTCGAGAGCGTGCGGGCCCTGCGTGTGGCGCAGATCCGTCTGGCCGAGAGCAGCAGGCGTGCCCGGTTCGCCCGGGACTCCCTGCTGCCGCAGGCGGCCGTCTTGCGTGGACGGGCGGTCCGAGCCTACCAGGCCGGTGAAACCGGCATCCTGCCGGTGCTCGATGCCCTTCGGAGCGAGCGCGAGGTGGTGCTCGCTGCAGTGCAAGACCAGCTGGCCTACCAGGAGGCGCTGGCGGATTGGTACGCGCTGCTCGGGAGAGTGGACGAATGATCCATCCCGGTTCCCTGCTCGCCGGCCTGCTGCTGGTCGCGGCGTGCGGCCGTGCGGAATCCGACGACGCGGCCCCTTCGCTCTCGCGAACTCGGGTGCCGGTCAGTCTCGGGACCGTCGTTCGGGACTCACTGGTCGAGGAGCAGCCCCTCACCGGTCGCCTTGCGGCTCGGCCCGGGGGTGCCGCATTGCTTGCGGCCCCGGCGGCGGGGGTCGTGCGAGCGGTGCGGGCCCAGGTTGGTGATCGCGTCACAAGGGGTCAGACCCTGATCGAGCTGGATGTTCCCGAGCTCGCCGCGGACGCCGAGCAGCGGAGCTCGGCTGCGGCCCAGGCCGAGCGGGAGGCGGAGCGCCAGCGGCGGCTCCTGGCCGACGGGATCGCGTCCGCGCGCCAGGAAGAGGAGGCTCGGGCCGCGGCGCGCCAGGCCGCGGCAGCCGCCGCGGCCGCACGCGATCTGCTCGCGCGCACCCGGGTGACGAGTCCAATCGCGGGCCGGGTCCAGGACGTCCTGGTACAACCTGGCGAGCGGGTGGAGGCGGGCAAGGCGCTTGCGCAGGTGATCGCCGGTGACACGCTGGACCTGATGGCCGCCGTCCCCGCGGCCCGCCTCGGCCGCCTCAAGCGGGGCCAAGTCGCCCAGATCCTCCAGGAGGGTGACTCGACCCCGCACCTCGGGTGGGTGGCGGGCCTCGCCCCTGGCGTGGATTCGCTGACCGGGGCGGGCGAGGCAGTGGTGCGGGTGCCCAATCCCGACGGGGCGCTCCGGGTCGGCGCAGGCGCCGAGGCCCGGGTGCGGATCGGTGTGCGGCGCGACGCCCTCCTGGTCCCCGACTCGGCGCTCGTGCTTCGCGGCGACAGCAGCGTGGTGTTCGTGGTCGGGGCGGACTCGATCGCCCGTGCGCGCTCCGTGGTGCGGGGGGCGCGGCAGGACGGGCGCTCCGAGGTCGCAGGAGACTTGCACCCCGGCGAGCGGGTCGTGACTACGGGCGCGTTCGGGTTGGAAGACGGGATGAGGGTGGCACCGGCGAAGGAGTCGGGCCGGTGAGCCTCACCGGTCTGGCCCTCCGCCACCGTGCGGCCATTTACCTGAGCGTTGCACTCCTCGCGGCCGGGGGACTCTGGGCCCTTGGCGCCCTGCCGGCCGGCATCTATCCCGAGGTCACCTACCCGCGGATCGTGGTGGTGGCCCGGGGCGGCACGTTCGAGGCGGACGAGATGACGGTCGCGGTCACCCGGCCACTGGAGCAGGCCGTGAGCGGCATCGTCGATCTGCGGCGGATCCGCGCCCGAACCGTGCGTGGCGCCAGCGAGCTCAGCCTCGACTTCCGCCCGCGGGCCGACATGCAGTTCGCGCTGAGCCAGGTGCAGGGCCGGCTCGCCGCGCTGCGTCCGTCCCTCCCGGCCGACGTGGAGCTGAGCGCCGAACGGCTCACTCCGTCGGTCTTTCCCATGCTCCAGTACGAGCTGACCGGTGCGGACCCTCTCGTGCTCCGCGATCTGGCCGATTTCGTGGTGCGGCCCCGGCTGGCCGGACTCCCTGACGCCGGGGAAATCCAAGTGCAGGGCGGGCGGGTGCGCGAGATCTCGGTGCAGCTGGATCCCGTGCGCCTCGTGGCCAACCGG
>JBGPPG010000157.1:0-6684 GCA_041488455.1 Gemmatimonadota bacterium | reverse complement strand
CGCTCGGTGACACGCTTGCCCGAGAGGTCACCTACAGCCAGCTGAACGAGTACGCGGCCGCCGGCCGTACCCGCGGATGGCAGCCGGCGACGATCTGGTACAACCTGTCGATCCTCCGCCGGGCCTACACGCTGGCGCGGAAGGAAGGGCTGCTCTCCACTCGGCCCGAGTTTCCCCTCATCCACGTTGACAACGCGCGGCAGGGCTTCTACGAGCGAGCCGATTTCGAGAAGGTCCGCGCGGCGCTCCACTCGGAGACGGCGCGGAACGTCGTTACCTTCGCCTATCTCAGCGGCTGGCGGACCCGAAGCGAGATTCTCGCGTTGACCTGGGACCGAGTAAACTTCAGGGCCGGCGTGGTGCGCCTGGATGTGCGCCAGTTCGAAGAACGGGAAGGGCCGGACCTTCCCGTTCGACGCGATGCCGGAGCTCCAGGACGTGCTGGGCCGTCAGAGGCTCGCGGCCGATGCCTTCGAGGCAATCCACGGCTGGCGGCCGCGGTGGGTATTCTTTCACCGGGACGGCGAGCGTGGCGGTGCAGCTGCCGGGAGCGTGGTCCGGACGTTCGATAAGGCATGGCGAGCGGCCTGTAAACGAGTCGGCCTCTCAGACCGCATCCTCCACGACTTCCGCCGGACGGCGGTCCGCAATCTGGTGAGGGCAGGGGTGAGCGAGTCTGTGGCCATGCAGCTCTGCGGGCACAAGTCGCGAAGAATCTTCGACCGCTACTCGATCGTGAGCGAGCGCGATCTTCGGGACGGCGTGGTGAAGCTCGCGGCGCAGGCGGAGCGCGATGCGGCGGTACAGGCCGAGTGACGCAGAACGGGCACAAAACGGGCACAAATTGGGGGCTAAGTGCTTGGAGGACTTCACGGATTTCGGAAAGTTCAACCCGTAGGGTGAGCTGCGCCCGCCTCCGTCTCCTGCTCATCATAGTCCCCGCTGTCCCGGCGCTCGCGGCCGGCCAGAGCGTCGCCGCGGGCCGGGTCGTGCGCACGGCGGGCACCGATTCCCTCCCGGTGGCGGGTGCCCGGGTGCTGCTCCATCGGGTGGGGCGAGGAGCCCAGGGGCCGATCGACTCGGTGATCGCGGACCGCCACGGCGCCTTCCGCTTCCGGTTCGCCCCCGACACATCCGCCGTCTACCTCACCAGCTCGCGCTATGCGGGGATCGAGTACTTCTCGCCGGCCGTGCACCTGGACCCCTCCCGGCCCGACACCGCGCTCCGGATTGTCGTTTCCGATACGTCGAGCCAGGTGGCGATCGATCTCGCGGCACGGCACATCGTGCTGGCCGATCCCGGACAGGATGGCAGCCGGGGCGTGCTCGATCTCATCGTGCTTCAGAATCGCGGCGACCGCACGCTCGTCGCACCCGACACCCTCCACCCCGCCTGGTCCGCTCCGCTGCCGGCCGGCACGTTCGGGCTCGAGCCCGGCGAGAGCGACGTCTCCCCCGATGCCCTGCGCCGCGACGGTGACCGACTCCTGCTCTTCGCCCCGGTGGCCCCAGGTGAAAAGCAGCTGATCGTGCAGTACGGCCTGGCCGCTGGCGCTCGAACCGTGACGCTCCCGTTCGAGCAGAATGCCGGGTTCGTGAACGTGCTGGTGGCTGACCCGGCTGCCAGGGTGAGCGGCGGGGCATTGGCAGCGGCCGACACCGAGGTCATCCAGGGCCGGACGTATCACCGCTGGATGGGGCCGGTGCCCACCGGCGCGACCGTAAGGATCGAGCTGGGCGGACCGTTCAACGCTCCACGCTGGGCGCTGCGCGCGTTGGTCGGCGGGCTCGCCGCCGGGCTCGGGCTCGTGGCGTTCCGGGCGCTTCGGCCGTCCGTCGGTTCCGAGCGGATTCCCCCCGGCGGACTCGACGTGGACCTGATGCTCGAGCGGATTGCACAGCTCGACGCGCGCTACGCCGGCGGGGAGGGAGCGACGGATCCGGTCGAGTGGAGCCGGTACGGCACCGAGCGGGCGCAGCTCAAGGCACGCCTCGAGGCGCTGCTCGCGGCGCGCTCGGGGAGGGCGTAGCGTGCGCCGCGGCATGAGGTGGCTCGCGTGGACCGGCGCGGCGCTGCTCATCGCCGGCTGCCGGCCGGTGCCTCGGCCCGCGGCGGGCGTCCGCGTCGCCGACGACAGCGGCGACAGTACGAGCGTGGTGCTGCCGGCGCACCGGATCGTCTCACTCAACCCTGCCGCCACCGAGCTGCTCTTCGCCATCGGCGCCGGCGGCAGCGTGATCGGGCGCACCACCTGGTGCGACTATCCGCCGGAGGTCAAGGCGGTGCCCAGTCTGGGGGACGGCATCAACCCGAATCTCGAGGCGATCGTCGCCCGGAAGCCCGATCTGGTTGTTCTCTACACGTCGGGCCAGAACGCGGATGCCGTGCGCCGCCTGCGCGATCTGGGCATCCCCGCGTTGCGCTTCCGGACCGATTCGCTGAGCGACGTGCCCCGGCTGGCGCGTGTATTCGGCCGCCTGACCGGCCACGAGGCATCCGCCGACTCGCTGGCCGGCGCGTTCGCCGCGGAGCTGGCGTCGGCCACGGCGCCCGCGGCGGCGCGGCGGCCCACGGCCTTTCTGCTGGTCTGGGACCAGCCTCCCATGACGGTAGGCCGCGGCAGCTTTCTCACGGAGCTGATCGAGCGCGCCGGCGGGGAGAATCTCTTCGCCGACATCAGAAGCTCCTCGGCGCCCGTCAGCATCGAGGCCGTGGCCGCCCGGAACCCCGACGTGGTCCTCGTGCTCGGCAAGGAGCCGCCACCGTTCGCCGATCGTCCCGAGTGGCAGGTGGTTCGAGCGGTGCGCGAGCGGCGGTTCGTGCACGCGGACGGCTCCGAATTCAGCCGCCCGAGTCCCCGCGCCCCCGACGCGATCCGGAAGCTCCACGACCAGCTGGCCGAGGCGACTCGATGAGACGCGCGGCCCTCGGTCTCCTGCTACTCGTGCCCCTTAGCCTGGCCGTCGGGCTCTGGGCGGGGCCGGTGACTCTCTCGCCGCTGGATATCTGGGATGGGCTTGTGCACCCGTACGCCGACTCGTCGGCCATCGTGCGGGACCTCCGGCTGCCGCGGGTCCTGCTCGCCTTCCTGGTCGGCGGCAGTCTCAGCGTCGTGGGTGCCTCGCTCCAGGCACTCCTGCGGAATCCGCTGGCGGATCCGTATCTCCTCGGCCTCTCCGGCGGTGCCGGTCTCGGGGCGGTCGTGGCGATCGCGATCAACCCGGGCTGGCCCTGGGCCGTGCCCGCCGCGGCCTTCGCCGGCGCGGCCGGCGCCATTGCGCTGGTCTATCGGCTGAGCGTGGTGAGCGGGCGCCGCCTCGACCCGCGCGTGCTGCTGCTCGCCGGGGTCGTTGTGGGCTCCTTCGCCGGCGCCATCATGACCACCGTCGCCTCGCTCAGTGAGGCCACGGAGCTCAAGCGCGCCTTCCTCTGGCTGCTCGGAGGCTTCGGGGCGGCGTCCTGGAGCGCTCTCGTGGTCTTCGCCGCCTACGCAGCCGTGCCGCTCGTGGTCCTGCTGTTGAGCGGCCGGGCCCTCGACTTGCTGGCGCTCGGGGAGGAGAGCGCCAAGCACCTGGGAGCGGACGTCGAGCGGAACAAGCGCATCGTCTACATCGCGACGTCGCTGCTCACTGCCGCCAGCGTCGCCGTCTGCGGCATGGTCGGCTTCGTGGGCCTGGTGGTGCCGCACGCCGTTCGCCGTCTCTGGACTCCGATGCACCGCGAGCTGCTGCCGATCGTCTTCCTGGTCGGGGGCGCCTTCCTCGTGCTGGCCGACGGCCTCGCGCGCACGATCGTGCGCCCGCTCGAGCTCCCGGTCGGGGCGGTCACCGCCATCGTCGGCGTCCCTCTGTTCGCGATGCTGCTCCGGCGCAACTACACGTGATCCTTGCCGCCCGCGATCTCTCCGTTCGCTATCCCGGTGTCGCGCGCCGGGTGCTCGATAGCGTGAGCCTGCGGGTAGAGCCCGGGCGTCTCGTGGCCGTCACCGGGCCCAACGGCAGCGGCAAGACCACCCTGGTCAACGCCCTGCTCGGCCTGGTGGTCCCCGACGGCGGATCCGCCATGCTCGACGGAAGGCCGGTGAGCGGGTGGCGACGGGGATCGCTCGCGAAGGTGGTCGGAGTGGTGGCTCAGCGGGAGGAAGTGGTCTTCCCGATCACCGTGTGGCAGACGGTCATGCTGGGGCGCTATGCCCACCTCGGGCCGCTCGCGCCCATCGGCTTCCACGACCGCGAGGCCACCCTCCGGGCGCTCCGCCGCTGCGACATCGAGCCGCTGGCCGAGCGGCGGGTGGACACGCTCTCCGGCGGCGAATGGCAGCGGGTGCGCCTAGCCCGCGCGCTGGCGCAGCAGCCCCGGATTCTTGTGCTCGACGAGCCGACCGCGTCCCTCGACGTCCGCCATGAGATGGAGCTGTTCGAGCTGATACGCACGCTCGTCGCCGACGGCCTGGCCGGGCTCGTGGTGACGCACGAGCTCAACCTCGCGGCCCGCTTCGCCGACCGGATCGTGCTCTTGAATGAAGGAAGGGTCGTGGTGGACGGCGCACCGGCGGAGGTGCTCCGGCGCGAGATCCTGACGGAAGTATTCGGTTGGCCCGTTGCCGTAACTACATGGTCGGACGGGTCACCACAGGTGATACCCTTGCGGGCGGGCGAAGCCGCGCCCGGCTGAACCGCTCCGCGCCTGTTCTAGATGCCGGGCAGTCCCTCCCTCGGCGCCCAGTCTCGAACCCGCTCCATGACCAGCCGCCGCGTCTCCGGCGAGAGCCCGACCCACGTGGCGATCTCGTGGATGGTCCGGCCGCATCCGTCGCAGAGGCCGTCGGGTCCGAGCCGGCACGTGCCCCGGCACGGCGTGGGCGTGGGCGTGGGGTCACACATGGACGGCCGCGGGCAAGAGATCGGCGTAGACGAAGCCGTCCCGCTCCACTACGTCGCCCCGCTGGACCGCCACGCTCCCCGACAGCATCGGTCCCTCGGTCACGAAGGTGTGGAACTCACCGCGCTCTCCGCACGGATCGACCCCCTCCGGGAGCTCGGCCGCGACTGACGTCAGATCGCGCCCGGCGAAGCTGCGGTCGAGCCGCGCGGGATCCAGGCAGACGATGCGGGCCCGCAGCCCGCCGGTGAGCATGGCGCTTAGCAGCGCGTCCGTCGCGAGCCCCCAGAGCGGGAACAGCGGGGCGACGCCCGTGCCCCGGAGAAGGCGCTCGCGGTAGGCTCGCACGTCCTCCAGGAAGAGGTCGCCGAAGGCCACGTGCGTGATGTCCCACCGCGTCCGCGCGGCAGCGAGACCCACGAGAAACTCTTCCTCGTACCGCTCGTTGGAGCAGGGCCAGGGCAACGGTACTTCCAGCAGCGGAAGACCCGCGGCGTGGGCCTGCGCCCGGACCAGCTCGGCCCGGACGCCGTGCATCGAGATCCGGTCGAACGCCGGCACCACGGCGGACATGAGACCGAGGACCTCTCCGTCCCCCGCCTTCCTCAGCGTATGCAGCGCCCAGGCGGCGTCCTTACCGCCGCTCCAGGAGAGCAGGGTCCGATGCCCCCGCACGTCACCGCACCTGAGACGAGATCCCTACGAGCAGCGTCCGCCCGCGCGACAGGTACCCGGCCACCTGCTGATACTCCTTGTCGAACAGGTTCTCGACCCGGACCTGGGCCGCGAAGCCCGGCATTCCGTGACGCTCGGGCACCAGGATGATGCGGCTGGAGAGATCCACGGTCGTATAGCTCGGCAGCGTTACGCGGGTAGTGGCCGTGTTGCTGAAGAGCAGGTCGTCGCGGCTGCCCACGTAGGTAAGCACAGACCCGAATTGTACCCGGGCGATCGGCCGCACGCTGGCCCGGAGCGTCACGGTGTGGTCCGGGCGGCGGATGAGCCGCTGCCCCTCGACGAACGTCGCATCCGCGCCGCTGTCGAACCCCGCGTCGGTCACCTTGGTGTGCACCCAGGTGTAGTACGCCCCTGCCTCCACTGGGCCCAGATGCCGGAGCGTAGCGCCCGCCTCGATGCCCGACGAGTTGGCCGCTGCGATGTTGAAGTAGTTCGGTCCGTCGGTCGTCAGCGGCACGGCCGAGTACTGGATGAGATCCCGGAACCGTTGCGTAAAGCCGGTGAGGGAAAGCGTGGCATAGCCCCGGGCCAGGTCCTGCTCCAGGCCGGCCTCGAAGCTGGTCGACCGCTCGGGGCGGAGGTCGGGATTCCCCTTGGCGAACGGGCTGGTCGAGAACGTGTCGAAGAACGCGGGCTCCTTGAACCCCTTGCCCGCAGATGCGCGCACTCGAGTCGATGACGTGACGAACCCCAGCGCGGCGACCCGGTAGGTCCAGAACGTTCCGAACCGCTGGTTGTCATCCACGCGGCCGCCGGCGATCATCTGGATCCTCGCGTCCGGCTGGGCCGTCGCCTGACCGTAGACCCCCCAGTTGTGCCGGTTAGCCGTGAACGAGCTGCTCGAGGGTCCGAAGGCCCCGTCCGACAGCGAGAAGTCCTGCTCCTGCTCGTCGTCGAACGCGACGCCCCCGAGGAGGGTGGTCTGGCGGAGGCCCGAGTAGACGAGCCGGGCATCTACCGTGTTGCGCTGGATGGACGCGGTGCTCAGGCTGAACGCGTTGGGACCCTGGCCCGGCGGCAGCGAGTCGTCGTAGCCGCGCGTCGTCTCGTTGCGGCCCAGGAGG
>JBGPPG010000156.1:0-6703 GCA_041488455.1 Gemmatimonadota bacterium | reverse complement strand
CGGCGAAGTTCGCGAACAGCACGGTGAACCACAGCCAGAGCGAGATGGCCAGGATGAAGCCGGGGCTCGCTTCCCCGCGTCCGGCGAGCGCGAGTACCCACAGGACCGTCGTGAGGAGGCTGCCGACCTCCACCACGAACATGACCGGGTTTCGCACCATGTGGCGCGGGTCGAGCTTCCGGAACGACGCCGCGATCGCGCCCCGCACAATGGGCGGGTCGAAGAGCGGGCGGGCTTTGCCTCGAGTAGTCATGAGACGCTTACCTGCCAGGGAGCATGAGGTGTTCGACGATCGGCCCCAGCGCGAGCCCGGGGATGTGGGTCAGCGCGCCCACGATGACCACGGTGCCGACCAGCAAGACGACGAAGAGCGGCGTGTGGGTGGCCAGCGTTCCGACGCTGGCAGGCACCCGCTTCTTGGCCGCGAGCGATCCGGCAACCGCCAATGCCGGAATCACCACCCAGTAGCGGGACAGCCACATGCAGATGCCGCCGAGGATGTTGTAGAACGGCGTGTTCGCGCCGATTCCGCCGAAGGCGCTGCCGTTGTTGTTCGACATCGACGAGAAGGCGTACAGAACCTCGGTGAAGCCGTGGGGGCCGGGATTGGGCGGTCCGGCCCGGCCCGCATCCGTCGACACCGCGATCGCCGTCGCCCCCAGGGCCAGCAGATTCGGGATCAGGATCGCGATCGACGCCATCTTCATCTCGTACGCCTCGATCTTCTTGCCCAGGTACTCCGGCGTTCGCCCGACCATCAGCCCGGCGATGAAGACCGTGACGATCACGAACAGCAACATCCCGTACAGGCCCGACCCCACGCCCCCGTAGATGATCTCGCCCAGCTGTATAAGCCAGAGGGGTATCAGCCCGCCAAGCGGCGTGAACGAATCGTGCATCGCGTTCACGGAGCCGTTCGACGCCGCCGTCGTGGCCGTCGCCCAGAGCGCGGAGTTCACGACCCCGAACCGGACCTCTTTCCCTTCCATGTTGCCGCCGGGCTGGGTGGCGCTCGCGTGCTGCTCCACGCCCAGGTCCGACAGGGCCGGGTTGCCGCCCTGCTCCGACAGCACGCAGGGCACCAGCAGCCCCACGAACACGATCGTCATCGCGGCGAGGACCGCCCATCCCTGCCGCGTGTCCTTGACCATCTTCCCGAAGGTGTAGCAGAGCGCTCCGGAGATCAGGAGGATCGACAGCACCTCCAGAAAGTTCGAGAGCGGGGTCGGGTTCTCGAACGGATGCGCCGAGTTGACGTTGAAGAAGCCGCCGCCGTTGGTACCGAGCTGCTTGATCGCGATCTGGGACGCGGCCGGTCCGAGCGGGATGGTCTGCGTCGTGACGCGAGCGGTGTCCGGTCCGACCGCCTGAAGCAGCGGCACCGTGTGGTAGGGCTCGAACGTCTGCACCACACCCTGCGAGACCAGTACGAGCGCAAGCACCGCCGACAACGGCAACAGGATGTACAGCGTGCTGCGGGTGAGGTCGACCCAGAAGTTCCCGATCGTCTGGGTCGAATGCCGGGCGATCCCGCGGATCAGCGCGACCAGGACCGCCATCCCGGTTGCCGCGGACAGGAAGTTCTGTACGGCGAGCGCGCTCATCTGGGTGAGATAGCTCATGGTGCTCTCACCCCCGTACGACTGCCAGTTCGTGTTGGTGATGAAGCTGACGGCCGTGTTGAACGACAGATCGGGCGATACCGCGCCGAACTGCTGCGGATTGAGCGGGAGGAGCCCCTGCAACCGCTGTATCCCATACACGGCGAGGAAGCCGAACGCGTTGAACAGTAGCGTCGCCAGCGCGTAGGTCTTCCATCCCATCTCCACTTCGGGCGACACCCGCAGAAAGCGATAGATGAGGCGCTCGATCGGCCCGAGCACCCGGTCGAGAAACACCGGCTCACCTTCGTACACCCGCGCCATGTAGCCGCCAAGCGGCTTCGCAAGGAGCAGGAGGACGGCCACGTAGAGGCCCAGCTGAAGCCACCCGTTTCCCGTCATGAGAACAGCTCCGGCTTGAGCAACGCGACGAAGAGATACACCAGGAGCGCCGCCGAGATCGCGCCGCTGGCCCAGTAGAGCACGGTCATGACGTCACCTCAGACCTTCTCGCAGAGCCACACGAGGCCCCACGTGAAGAAAAACAGCGCCAACAGCACGATCAGCATCCAGGCATCCATACGAATTCTCCCGATTCAGAGCAGGTACGACCCGCCCAGCGCGAAGGTGAGCTGACCCCCACTTCTTGATGTTCAGCGCCAGCGTGCCGGTGCCGAACTTCCGTCCCGTGTCGGCGGGGAAGCCCAGCACGCCGGACGGCCCCCCAGGCCCGAGGAAGCTATCGCCGCCCCCGTCAGAACTGCGTCAGGAAACGGCCGGGCGGCATTAGGATTCCGTCAAGATGCGTAACATCGTGTTCTTCGATTTCGGGGGAACGCTCGACGCCGACGGCGATCGCTGGGCCGTGCGGTTCCACGATGCCTATGCCCAAGCCGGCGGCCGGCTTCCGTTCTCGGACTTCGAGCCGCTCTTCCGCGAGGCGGACCGCCGGCTTGAGGCCGATCCGGCGGTGCGCACGATGGGCTTCCGCGCCATGGTCGCGGCCCAAACCGGGCTCCTGCGGGAGCTCGTGCCCGACGCGCGGGCAATCACCCTCGACGCAGTGGCTGACCACTTCCACCACGAATCGGTGGCCGCGGCCGCACGAAGCCGCCATGTGCTGGAGCAGCTTGCGCCGCGCTACCGCCTCGGCGTCGTCTCCAATTTCACCGGTAACCTGGACCGCTGCCTCGTCGAGCTCGGCCTTGCGCAATTCTTCTCGGTGATCGCGGACTCGTTCGTCGTGGGATGGAGCAAGCCCGATCCCCGGCTGTTCCTTCACGCGCTCGGCGCGCTCGGTGCCCGGCCGGAGGCCGCATGGATGGTCGGTGACAACTTCGAGGCCGACATCCGCCCCGCCGCCGCGCTGGGCCTGGGCACGTGCTGGCTCGCCTCCTCCGCGCGCGACGCCCCCACCGAAGGCGTGGCCACGCACCGCATCGCGCGGCTCGCCGACCTTCCGCCGCTCCTGATCTGATGCACGCGCTCATCCTCGCGGGTGGCGAAGGCAGCCGCCTCGCAGCAAGCGGAGTCACGGCGCCGAAGGCGCTTGTTCCGGTGGGCGGTGTCCCTCAACTGCTCCGCCTCGCGCGGGTCCTCGAGCGCGCGGGCGCGGAGTCGCTTACCTGTCTCGTGCGGCGCGGCGTGTCGCTGGATCCCGTGGCCGCCGAGCTGTCGCGCCTCCACGTACCGCTTCGGGTCCACGCCTGCCTGACTCCCTCGTCACTCCACACGCTGGTCGAAGGGCTCGCGCTCGTCCCGCCCGGCGAGGTATTCTGCACCATGGTAGACACGGTGATGCCGGTCGCCGACTGGCATCGGGCCTGGGCCGAAGCGCGCGCGCTGCTTCACGCGGGCGCTGACGCCGCTCTCGTGGTCACCCCGTTCGTCGACGACGAGCGGCCGCTCTATGTGGTGCGCGACACGGTGGGCCGCGTGATCCGCGTGACCGACGCGCCCGTCCCCATCCCCCTCATCACCGGCGGCATCTACGCATTCGGTCCGCGCGCGCGTGACGCCGCGGCGGCCACGCTCGCGGCCGGTCACGAGCGCATGCGGGCGTTCCTCCGGCTGCTGGTCGAAGAGGGACACGAGGTGCGGGCGGTCGAGGTACGGCAGATCATCGATCTGGATCACCGCCGGGATCTGGACGTCGCAAACGCGTGGCAAGAGTCCTGCGATGAAGGCGAGTCGTCGTCGACCTAGCCGCCACCCGGGAGACAGATTGTCGCCAATCCGTGAGCGAGTGGGACATTGTGTCGCACTCTATCGAAAGCCAGCGTATTCGCCGCAGCAGCACCTCGCGAACGACACGGCCATCATGAACGCCGTGGTCGCTGAGCTCGAGCAGCGTGGATGGCGCATCTCCCGCGCATCCGAGGCGGACCTCGAAGGCAGCTCCCCGGCGGCCGCCAATCTCTATCTCAACATGTGCCAGGGCGCCGCGGCGTCGGAGCGGCTGACGGCGCTGGAGCGCTCGGGTGCGATGCTGATCAATACGCCGACGAGCGTGCTCGCCTGTCATCGTCACCAGCTCGTGCGCGCGCTCGCGGAGGGCGGGATTCCGTTCCCCCGCACGCTCATCGTGCCGACGCGGCTGTCGCCCGAGGCGGCGCAGGCGCTGTCGGAGTTCGTCGCGCCGCACCGCAGCGTCTGGATCAAGCGCGGCGACGTGCACGCCGTTGGGCCGGAGGACGTGGTGCTGACGCGGACCGACCAGGTCGTCGCGGTGCTCGGGCAGTTCGCCGAGCGCGGGATCGGACGGGTAGCGGTGCAGGAGCACGTGCGCGGGCCGGTGCTCAAGTTCTACGGTGTGGCCGACTCCGGGTTCTTCCGGTTCTACGATGCCCGCTGGGGACCGACCGGCCCGGCCCCGGTGGTGGACGAGGGAAGGCTCCGTGCCGTCGCCACTGACGCAGCCCAGCGGCTCGGGCTCAAGATCTTCGGCGGTGACGTCGCGCTGCCGGCGCCGGACCAGCCGGTACTGATCGACCTCAACGACTGGCCGAGCTTCGCGCCGTTCCGCGCCGACGCCGCGAGCGCCATCGCGAGCTTTGCCCACACCCATGCCTATCCCGGAGTCGCCGCATGACCGTCGTCGAGCCTCTGCTTCAGATCCCGGGGCCGCTCTCCCGCGCCTGCTTCGACGCCGAGTCCGAATATCTCGCGCCCGGGACCCAGAGCGTGGCGCTCTTCACCCGGCTCACGATGGACCGCGGCGAAGGTGCCTTCCTCTACGACGTGGACGGCAACCGCTACATCGACCTCCTCGCCGGCGTCGGCGTGGCGAGTCTGGGATACGCGCACCCGAAGTACGTCGCGGCGATGCAGCGGCAGGTGGCGCGGATTCACGTGGGCAGCTTCACGTCGGAGCACCGCGCGGCGCTGGTGAAGCTGATCGCCGAGCTGACGCCCGGCGACCTGAACCGGACCCAGCTCTACTCCAGCGGAGCGGAGGCGGTCGAGGCCGCCGTGCGGCTCGCGAAGTCGCACACCGGCAAGACCGAGATCGTCGGCTTCTGGGGCGGCTTCCACGGCAAGACCGGCGGGGTCCTTCCGCTGCTGAGCGGGAGCTTCAAGCACGGGCTCGGACCGCTCATGCCCGGCACCTACTCGAGCCCCTACGCCTCCTGCGCGCGCTGCGCCTTCGACAAGACCTTCCCATCCTGCGAGTGGCACTGCGTCGGCTTTCTCCGGCGCAAGCTCGAGCTGGAGACGAGCAACGACATCGCCGCCATTCTGGTCGAGCCGATCCAGGGCACCGCGGGCAACGTGGTGCCGCCGCCCGGCTACCTGAAGGCGCTCCGGACGCTCGCCGACGAGATCGGCGCCCTGCTCATCGCGGACGAGATGATCTGCGGCTTCGGGCGCACGGGGAAGATGTTCGGCGTGGAGCACGACGGCATCGTCCCCGACATCATGCTGGTCGGCAAGGGATTCGGCGGTGGCTTCCCGATGAGCGGCGTGGTCGCGCGCGAGTCGGTGGCCTTCGCGAAGCCGTGGGCCAATCCGAGCGGCAGCTCCTCCAGCTACGGCGGGAATCCGCTCGCGGCCTGTGCCGCACGCACCACGATCGAAACCATCCTCGAGGAGAACCTCGTCGCCCACAGCCGGAGCCTCGGCGCCAGGATGCTGGCCGAGCTCGAGCGCTGGCAGGACGAGATTCCGATCGTGAGCGACGTGCGCGGGCGGGGCCTCATGATCGGCTTCGACCTCGTCGTGCCCGGCACCCGCACCCTGCTCGAGAAGAAGATCACTCGCTGGATCTTCGATACCCTGCTCTCCCGCGGCGTTCTCGCGATGATCTACAACCCCGAGGTGCGCATCAACCCGCCGCTCGTGATTGGAGAGGACGAGGCGATGCAGGCCCTGGCCATCATGAAGGATGTGCTGAGTGACGCCGCCGACCGCGCTGGCCGATAAGGGCCAGGTGGTGGAGGAGTGGATCGATCTCCACTTCTTCCGCCCCCTCGGCTTCAGAATCGCCGGGGCGCTCCGCCCCACCCGGGCTACGCCCGACCAGGTGACCGTGACGAGTCTCCTACTCGGCCTGGTCGCGGGACATCTCATGGTGTACCGGAGCGTCGCGCTCAACGCCGCGGGCGTGGGCCTCTTTATCGTCTCCGACATCTTCGACAGCGCCGACGGCCAGCTGGCCCGTATGCGGAAGAGCTCCACCCGTTTCGGGCGCATCCTCGACGGGGTCTCCGACAACCTGCGGTTCATCAATCTGTACCTGCATCTGTTGGCGCGGCTGGCGCTCGCGGGTGTGGGCTGGGAGGCGGTGGCGCTCGCCCTGGCAGCCGGCGTCAGCCACTCGTTCCAGAGCGCGGCCGTTGATTTCATGCGGCAGGCGTACCTCTATCTGGGCGCCGGCAGCGGCAGCGAGCTGGACCTGCCCGAGACCGCGAGCCGCGCCGAGGCCCACACCTGGCTCCAGCGGATCGGGACCCTGCTGTATCGGGACTACGTCCGCCGCCAGGCATGGCTCTTTCCGCGAACCGTCGAGCTGGTGCGCGCGGCGGGCGCGCCGGTGACCGACCGATTCCGCGCCGAGTACCGCGGGCGGACCGCCACCCGCGTCGTCCAGTGCGCATGGATCG
>JBGPPG010000155.1:0-6861 GCA_041488455.1 Gemmatimonadota bacterium | reverse complement strand
GATACCCGGCGACCTCGTCGCCGGAGGCCGACGATAGGTGCCGAACACCCGATAGCCGGCCGCGTGAAGCGCCCGCGCGGTCGCCTCTCCGATCCCTCCCGATGCGCCCGTCACGATCGCCACGGGCCGAGTCTGCTGCTCCTGATTACCTGACATACCGTACTCGCTTTCCGTTGAGGTCAACTGACCTATTCACATATGATGAACATCATATTTCTAGGCGAACGCAAAACCCCGGCACTGGTGCATGGTGTATCAGCCTGTTGGGGTGAGGTGGTTCAGCGCCGCCTCGCGCAGCGCGTCGGAGAGCTTGGGGTCGTCCACGGCGCGGGCTAGGACCAACGTGCCGAGCGCCGTTGCCACGGTGACGAGCGCCCGCTCGTGCGCGCCCGGCTGCCCCCAGTCGGGCGACTGGCGTGCGACCAGGTCGATCATCTCCTTGATCCGGCGGGTGGCGGCCCGTCGCACCTTAGGCGCCTGGCGCGGCATCTCCGAGCCGAGCGCGGCGATGGCGCAGCCGCTGTCCATGCCCTCGACATGCTCCTTCGAGAGATAGGCGCGGAGCATGGCCTCGAGCGCCTTCTTGGGCGGTGCCGTGGCAGCCACCCGCGCCAGCACGTCCATCCCGTTGGCGCCGGCCCGGTCCGCCGCCTCAGCTAGCATCGCCTCGCGCGAATCGAAGTGGGCGTAGAAGCCCCCGTGGGTGAGGCCGGCCTCCTTCATGATGTCGGCCACGCCCGTGCCGCCGTAGCCGCTGCGCCGAATGGCGCGAGCGGCGGTCTCCACGATGCGCTCGTGGGTGGCTTCCTTCCGGCTGGGGGCGGGTCGTCTCGAGGGGGCGGCGCTCATATGATGCTCATCATACACACGTGGCGACTCGAGCGCAAGGGGGCACGCGACCGGCCGGCTACTCTGCTCCGCCATGAGCCGCAAATAGGGAAAGCGCCGCGACCGGGGAAATCCGATGCGGCGCTTTCAGTTGCCCCTCCTGGGCTCGAACCAGGACTCTCCTGATCCAGAGTCAGGCGTGTTGCCAGTTACACCAAGGGGCAGTCAACCTTCAATTGTATGGAGCTGAGGGGAGTCGAACCCCTGACCTCTGCAGTGCGATTGCAGCGCTCTCCCAGCTGAGCTACAGCCCCTCCGAGAGCGCGTAAAGTACCGGGCCGCCTGAGGATCGTCAACCATCCGACGCCCGCTCGCCACTCGCGCCACCGCACTCGGCCCTCCCCTTCCCCCAACAGCTTGCCGCCGATCCATGCAGTATCGGCTCCCTGCTTCCTTCAGTTGAGACGTGGGGCGCGGCGGGTGTGTGGTCGGAGCTGGGCACCTAGAGAGTGATAACCGCGGGCGGAAATGCGGGGCAGGCGCGACCCGGCGTAGTGGGCGTTCCGCCGGGCGCGTCAGTCGGGCGACCGCGGGCCCACCAACTCACCCGTCGCCAGCCGACTGCAGCGCCCAAGGAACCCTCACCGCACCGGGAGCGCCCCCCAGCCACCAGACCGGCGGCGCTAGCGCGCCACGTGCGGCACGAGCCAGCCCAGCACCCGCGTCCACCCGTCCGCGTACCCACCCTGCCGCTTCTGATCCTCCGCACCGAACCCGCTGTGCACCACCGTCACCCGCGTCCCCGCCGGCACCGGATCCAGCTCGATGCGCACCCGCGTCGGCGTCGACCCCGGCTCCCAGCTCGCCAGCCAGGTGAACTCCAGCAGCTTCGGCGGATCGATCGCCAGATACTCGCCCTTCACCGTCGAGATGTCCGGGCCCATCGGATTCCGCGCCTGACAGCTCCGCACCCCGCCCGGCCGGAGGTCGCTGACCCAGTCGAACGTCCGGTACATGTCGTCCGATCCCCACCACTTCTCCAGCTGCTTGGGATCCGTCAGCGCGCTGAACACCTTCTCCGGCGACGCCGCGACCTCCATCACCGCGCGGACCACGCCCAGCGCGGAATCTGCGACTGCGGTCATGACTCCCCTCCTTCCAGGTGGCGCTTGAGACTCTCGAGATTGACCTGCCAGAACCGGCGATACGACTCGACCCACTCGGCGACGTCGTTGAGCGGCGCGGGCGAGAGCTGATACACCCGTTGCCGTCCCTCTCGCTGCTCCCGTACCAGCCGCGCGCGGCGCAGCACGCCCAGATGCTTCGAGACCGCGGGCCGGCTCATGCGGAACCCGGCCGCCAGCTCCGCCACCGGCTTCCCTCCCGTCCGCAGACGATCGAGGATCGCCCGCCGGGTGGGATCGGCGACCGCGTGAAATACAGTTGAGGAAGCAGCGGGTCTGGGCATGGAAGCCCTTAGCTAAGGCCAACGGCTGACGGCTAACGGCTAACGACTATCACAACCCGTAACCAATCAGTTACCAGTATGCCATCAAGACCCCGGCTCGTCAAGCGCCCGGGCCCGGACCCCCACTTGCAACCTGCCAGCCGACCGCCCGGCAAGACCCGCCGGAAGCAGGACCCCTGCCATCCCCAAAGCCCCCGCCAGCCCGAGTCCGCGCCGGAACCCTGGCCGCCCGGGGACACCCCGGCTTACGCCCTCAGGCTTTCCCCGATGGCAACACGCGCCCCCGCCCCGGCAACGGACTCCAACCATCGAAACTCCATCACTTGTGGGGCGGGCCGCCGCGCGCATCAAGTGCGACAGACCGTCTAGATTGTGAACAGTCTGTCTGCCGCTACTATCCCTTTAAAATCAATGAGATAGCGACGCTGTCTGACGGCGGTTGCATAGGAATGGTGTCGCATCCGCAAGCCATGGCACACGCATTGCCCCTCCCGCGACCGACGGGGAGCGCGAACTCCCCTGAACCACGCGAAGCGGGACCAACCACTTCTACGAATCAGGGAGAGGCTCATGCGCACCACGACAGTCCTATCAGCACTGGTGGCCCTCGGCTTGAGCCTGGGCGCCGCTTCCGCCCAGGCCCAGAGCGGCAGCATCACCGCTTCAGCCACCGTGCTGTCGGCGATCACCGTCGCCAACGGCGCCAACCTCGCGTTCGGCAACGTGACCCCGGGCGTCAACAAGACGATCGCGATCACCGACGCCGGCGCCGGCCGCTTCGACGTGACGAAGTCCGCCGCCACGCTGGTCCAGCTCTCCTTCACCCTCCCGACCAACCTCGTCACCGGGGCCAACAACCTCCCCATCGCGACCTGGACCGGCGGGTGGAACACCGTCAACAACGCCGGCACCGCGACCGCGTTCACACCCAGCGCCGGCGGCACCAGCCTGCCGTCCACGGGCGCGAACCTGTTCGTCTTCGTGGGCGCCACCGTGTCCCCCGCCGCGGCCCAGGTCGCCGGGACCTACACGGGCAACGTGACGATGCAGGTCGTTTACCTCTGAGCTAGCGCGCCTCTGAGCTAGCCGGCCTCCTGACGGAACGGGGACGGGTCGCGCCGGTCGGGGGTAATTTGAGCCCTCGACCGGCGCGCTCGTGACCGACCTCCGCGGGAGAACCCGAAATGCGACCACTGCCGCTCCTCACCGCCCTGGCCCTGTTGGCCGCCGCTCAGCCGGCGGCGGCCCAGGTGACCGTCAGCCGGGTCCGCGACCTGAACTTCGGTCCGGTGATCCGGGGGATCGCGACCCACGTCGGCCCGAGCGATCCGGTGAAGAGCGGCGAGTTCCGATTCACGTCGGCGATCGGCTCGCGGATACGGCTGCAGTTCACGCTGCCCAACCGGCTCAACGGTCCGGCGGGCGCCAACATGCCGATCACGTTCAACGCGACCGACGCGATCGCGACGGGAACGGCGCCGAGCAGCATCCCGGTCACCTTCGATCCGCGGGTGGCCCAGACATTCAACATTGTGACGAGCTCGACGATCCTCGTGTTCATCGGCGGTACGGTGACTCCCGCGGCGGGCCAGGCGCTCGGGACCTACACCAACACCATCACCCTGACCATCACACTGCTGTGAGCCGCATCCTTCTCGCCGCATTCGGCCTCGCCGCGCTAAGCGCCGCCCTGCTAGCGACCTCGCCTCTCCAGGCGCAGGGCGTGCTCGTGGCCCCCCACGCCGTGTTCATGGATCACCGCATCCGCAGCGGGTCGCTCACGCTCTACAACCCGGGCGAGGAGCCGGCCGAGATCTCGGTGTCCACCTTCTACGGCTATCCGGTGACCGACTCCACCGGGGAATACATCCTCCGCACTGTGGACGCGCCCGACTCTACCCAGCCCTCCGCCGCGGGCTGGATCGAGGCCTTCCCCAAGCGGATGCTGCTCGCGCCGAAGGAGCGGCAGACCGTGCGGCTCCTGGCCCGGCCGCCGGCCGGCCTCGCCGACGGTGAGTACTGGGCGCGCGTGGTGATTTCCGCCAAGGGCGGCACCATCCCGGTGAGCGGGTCGCCCGACACCGCGGGCGTCCGGGTGGGCATCCGGCTCGAGGTGCGCACCGTGATCCCGCTCCAGTACCGCAAGGGGTCGATGAGCACGACGGTGCGGCTCTCGGAGATCGAGGCCCGCCCGAGCGGCGACTCGCTCGCGGTCCGCATGCACCTCGAGCGCTCCGGCAACGCGGCCTTCCTCGGCACGGCCCGCGGCGCGCTGGCCGACTCGACCGGCAAGACGGTCGTCTCGTTCAACCGGCCCATCGCGGTCTACTACGACGTGGCCCCGCGGCTCATGGCGCCGCTTCCTCCGGGTGGGCTGCACCCCGGGCGCTATCGGCTCAAGGTCGAGGTCGCGGCCGAGCGCCAGGACATCCCGCCTGAGGTCCTGCTCGGCTCCCCGCCGGTGCGCGACTCGGTGGAGGTGCGGATCCCGTGACCTCAGGGCGGCGCTGGCTCGGTCTTGCACTCGCCGCCGCGGCACTGGCGCCCGGCCGGCTTCGCGCCCAGGCGGTGGATTCCGCCCAGGCGCAGCCGGTCATCGTGGAGCTCATGGTAGGCCGGGACACCTCCGAGACGGTCTCCGCCTATCGCGTGGGCGATGAGGCGCTGCTCCCCTTGAGCCAGCTCGCCGGCCTGGCCGAGATCCGCAGCCGGCCGCTCCCCGGCGGCGTCACCGAGCTCGTGTTCGAGCCCGGCGACCGGCGGGTGACGGTGGACCCGGCCCAACCCCGGATCCGCACGGGTGATTCGACCGTGACCGTGGGACCGCTCGACCGGCTCACGCGTGACGGTGAGCAGTACCTCGCCACCCGCGTCATCGGCGCCCTGCTCGACGTCCGGTTCGCCATCGACTGGAACGAGCTGAGCGTGGCCATCGTGGACGCCGACAGTCTGCCGATCGCCCGGCGGGTGGCGCGCGAGCGCGCCCGCGCCGACTTCTACTCGGTCGCGGACCAGCAGCGCTCGGAGCTCACGATCCCGATGGACCGCAGTCGCTGGGACGGGGTAGTGTTCGACTACTCGATCCTGGCACCCAGCAACGACCTCTTCGGCAGCGGTGCCTACGCGGCCGGCCTGGGCCTCGACGTGCTGGGGGGCTCGCTCGAGACCAGCCTCGCCACGGAAGGTGCCCCGCGCGACGGTAACCTTCGGCTCGACGCGTCGTGGAGCGGGGTCTGGCGCGACAGCCCGTGGCTCACGCAGCTGCGTATGGGCGACGGTCTCTCCACCGGGCCAAGGCCGCGCACGGTACGCGGCTTCTCGATTTCTAACTCGCCGTTCCTCCGCCCCTCGCTCTTCGGCAATATCCCCTACGGTGGCGTGCTCGGGCCCGGGTGGCAGATCGAGGCCTACCGCGGGGGCCGCCTCATAGCCATTGACTCGGCCAACGGCCTGGGTCAGTTCTCCATGGACGTGCCGGTCCAGTACGGCGAGAACCCCGTGGACTTCGTGGCCTACGGACCGTTCGGCGAGATGCGCCAGTTCAACGAGACCTACCGGGTCACCGACGACGCGATTCCGGCGCGCCGGTTCGAGTACGGCCTCTCGCTCGGCGGGTGCCGCAACGCCATCTGCCGCGCGAGCGGGAACCTCGACCTGCGCTACGGGCTCACCCGCCGCTGGACGCTGCGGGGCGGTGTGGACCAGTTCTGGCGGGATTCGCTCCCCGGACTGTTCCACCCCTACGTCGGCGTGAGCGGCAGCCTGGGCAACTCGTGGGCGGTGGAGCTGGAGGCGGTGGCGGCGGCCGTGGTGCGGGGCGTGCTACGCTACGAGCCGAGCACCAATCTCATGCTGAGCACGGAGTACGACGACTTCGCGTCGGGAACGATCGCGCCGATCCTCACGCCCCAGGGACGGCAGACCGAGTGGACCACGGAGGCGCTGGCGCGGCCGTTCGGCACCCGGAGCAACATCTACTTCCAGGGGAGCCTCGATCGCATCACCGCCATCACCGGCAACAGCATCAGCGGGCGGCTCAGCGTGTCACTGTACGCGGCGCAGATCCGGCTGGAGCCGGCGGTGCGGTTCGTGAGCGCCACGGCTCAGGACGGCGGCCCGGCCATCACCCAGTCCTACTACTCGGTGAATGCCTTCGCGCTGCCGTTCCCCCAGCTCGGTCCGATCTTCGGGCGGATCTCCACCCGCGGACTGTGGGAGGTGGACGGCACCGGACACACGTCGAGCGCGGCCGGCTACCTCTCCCGCGATCTGGGGCTGTCGCTCCGGGTCGAGGCGGGCGCCGGCTGGACTCGCGGGATCGGCACGGTCTTCACAGCCTTTCTCTCGACCCAGCTTCCGTCCATTCGCGCGACGACAACAGCGACGGCTCCCGTGCACGGGCAGGCCTCCGCCGTTCAGTTCGTGCAGGGCTCCCTGCTGTACGATCCGGCGCGGAGTGGCGTGGCGTTCGCCGGCGGGCCGTCGGTCGAGCGGGCGGGCGTGAGCGGGCGGGTGTTCCTCGATCAGAACGGCGACGGGAAGTACGAGGACGGCGAGCCGCTGCT
>JBGPPG010000154.1:0-6876 GCA_041488455.1 Gemmatimonadota bacterium | reverse complement strand
GAGGAGACACGTGACCCCAGCACTGCTGTTCGCCATGGCCCCCGCCCCCGGCTCGGGAGGTGGAAGCGGCTTCACCATCCTCATCATGCAGGTCGCGGCCATCGGGCTGGTTTTCTACTTCCTGATCATCCGGCCGCAGGGACAGGCCCGGAAGCAGCACGAACAGCTGCTGGCCGGCCTCAAGAAGGGCGACGAGATCACCACCAGCGGCGGGCTCATCGGCAAGGTGAAGGACATCAAGGACGACCGCGTCACCGTCGAGAGCGGCACCGCGACGGTGGTCGTCGAGCGCGCGCGGATCGTCCGTGTTGGCCAGTCCAGCGCGCCCACGCCGGCGGGATGAGTCTCCTCCCACTTCACCTGCTCGGCTCTCCGGTCCTGCGACAGAGGACCAGCGAGGTCGCCGGTGTGGACGACGAGGTGCGCCGCCTCGTGGACGACCTGTTCGAGACGATGGAGGCCTCCCACGGCGTGGGGCTCGCCGCGAACCAGGTCGGGGTCGTGCGGCGAGTGGCCGTGGTCGACGCCGACGGCCAGCGCTTCGCGATGATCAACCCGGTCATCGTCGACGCCGAGGGGCGTACGACCGCCGAGGAGGGCTGTCTCTCGATCCCGGAGATCTTCGGGGACGTCACCCGGCCCGAGCGGGTCGTGCTCGAGGCGCTCGACCGCGACGGCCAGCCGTTCAGCCTGGCCGCCGAGGGTCTCGTCGCCCGCGCCATTCAGCACGAGCTGGATCATCTCGACGGCATCCTGTTCCTCGATCACCTCGGCCTCATGAAGCGGAAGGTCCTGCTCGCGCGCTGGAAGCGTGAGCACAAGGACGACACCAGCTACATCAAAGAGGTGCAGCCCGCGGCCGCCCCGCCGGAGTGATGCGGATCGTCTTCTTCGGCACCCCGGCGTTCGCGGTGCCGTCCCTCAGGGCCCTGCTGGATCACCGGCAGGAAGTCGTCGGCGTCGTCACCCGGCCGGACCGACCGCACGGCCGCTCCCGCTCGACCCTCGTCCCCCCGCCGGTCAAGCTCCTCGCCATCGAGACGGGACTCCCGGTGCTCCAGCCCGACCGTCCCGTCGGCGACGTTTTCGCCGCCAGCCTCCGCCACCTCCGACCCGATCTCGGCGTCGTGGTCGCCTACGGCCACATCCTCCGCCCGGAAATGCTGGCCGTCCCCGCCCGCGGCATGATCAACGTCCACGCATCCCTGCTGCCCCGGTATCGCGGCGCGGCCCCGATCCCCTGGGCGATCATGAACGGCGACACGGAGACGGGAGTCAGCATCATGCGGATGGAGGTCGGGCTCGACAGCGGGCCGGTGCTCCAGCGGGTCGCCACGCCGATCGGGCCGAACGAGACCGGCGGCAGTCTCGCGGACCGGCTTGCCGACCTCGGCGCCACGGCGCTGGTCGACGTGGTGCAGCGGCTGGCGAAGGGCGACCTCCCGGGAGAGCCGCAGGACGCCGCCGGCGCGACCTACGCGCCGAAAGTGGACCGGGAGACGACCCGCCTCTCGTTTGAGGGGCCGGCCCTGGCCGCGGCGCGCAAGGTGCGCGCGTTCGACCCCGGCCCCGGCGCCTGGGCGATGCTCCAGGGCGAGCCGGCGAAGCTGTTCGGCGGGCGGTCCGTGGCCGGGACCGGGCTGCCGGGCCAGGTCATCGCCGCGGGACGATCGCTCGTCGTCGCCTGCCGCGAGGACGCGGTGGAGGTGCTCGAGGCTCAGCCGGCGGGCAAGACGCGGATAACGGTGGACGCGTGGGTCCGCGGCCGCGGCGTGGTCGTCGGCGACCGCTTCGAATGACCGGCCGTCCCCTGCCCCGCATCCACGCGATCACGGACGCCGCCGTGCTTGCGCGCGCCGACCTGGGCATCCGCGCGGCCGCTCTCGCCGCGGCCGGGCCCGCGTTGGCGCTTCATGCCCGCGACCGCACCGCGTCCACGCGGTCGCTCGCTGCCGTGGCGGCGCGGTTCGTGGCACTCGCGCGACCGGCCGAGGCCGCCGTCATCGTGAGCGGTCACGCCGAGATCGCGGCCGCGGTGGGCGCCCACGGCGTGCAGCTCGGCACGGGGGACCTCGCCCCGGCCGAGGCGCGCCGCGTGCTGCCGCGCGGGTGGATCGGCCGCTCGGTGCACTCAGCCGAAGAGGCCGGCGCGGCGAAGGCCGAGGGCGCCGACTTTCTTCTGGTCGGCCCGATCTACGCGACCCCTACGCACCCGGCGCATCCCGGTGCCGGACCGGCGCTCGTCCGCGCCAGCGCCGCGCATGGCCTCCCGGTCATCGCGATCGGCGGCGTGACCCGCGAGCGGGTGCCGGAGCTGCTCGAGGCCGGAGCGTACGGCGTAGCGGCGATTCGGGCGTTGTGGGATGGGCAGGATGTGGCGCGGGCGGCGGTGGAGATGTTAGAGGAGCTATTAGCCGTTGGCCGCTAGCTAATGGCTAATGGCTAACGGCTAACGGCTTCCTCCCCATTATCTTTCCTTCCGTGCCCAACCTCTCCATCACCCTGAACGGCCAGCCGCGGAGCGTTCCAGGCCCCGCGACCCTCGACGACCTGCTGCGCGGGCTCGGGCTCGATGCGCGCACCGTGGTCGTCGAGCACAACCGGTGCATCGTGCGCCGGCCGAAGCTCGGGGGGACCGCGCTCGCTGCCGGCGATTCGGTCGAGCTGGTGCATTTCGTGGGCGGAGGCTAAGCCGTGACCGGGACCCTGTCAGCCACCGAGTCCGCACTGGACACGCCGCTCGAGATCGGCGGCCGTGCTTTCCGCTCCCGCCTCATGGTGGGCACCGGCAAGTATCGGTCGAACGGCGATATGGTGCGCGCCATCGAAGCATCGGGTGCGGAGATCGTCACCGTCGCCGTCCGGCGAGTGGATCTCGACCGCTCCAAGGACGAGAGCATCCTGCACCACCTGCCCCCGCACCAGTACTTCCTGCTCGCGAACACCGCCGGCTGCTACAGCGCCGACGAAGCCATCCGTTACGCGCGTCTGGCCCGGGAGGCGGGGTTCAACGACTTCGTGAAGCTGGAGGTTATCGGCGACCGCGAGACCCTTCTCCCGGACACCGAGGGACTCCTCACGGCTGCACGGGAGCTGGTAGCGGACGGCTTCAAGGTCCTCGCCTACAGCAACGACGACCTGATCACGGCACTGAGGCTGGAGGACGCGGGCTGCGCCGCCGTGATGCCCCTCGCCTCGCCGATCGGCAGCGGGCTCGGCCTGCTGAATCCGTATTCCATCCGCACCATCAAGCGGCGGCTCGGGGTACCGGTGGTCGTAGATGCCGGCGTCGGCACCGCCTCCGACGCGTGCGTGACCATGGAGCAGGGCGTGGACGGGATCCTGATGAACACGGCGCTCGCCGAGGCCCGTGACCCCGTGACGATGGCGTGGGCGATGCGCCGCGCGGTCGAGGCAGGACGGGCGGCGTTCCTCGCCGGCCGCATGCCGCGCCGCGAGGTGGCCGTTCCCTCGAGCCCGACGAAGGGCCTGCTGGAGTGAGGCTCGACCGTGGCCGCGACGCGGACTGAGCCCGGTCTCGCATCCCGGCGCGCGGCGCTAGCCATTCTCGAGCAGGTGCGCGCAGGCCGGCCCTTCGACGCCGCGCTCGACCAGGCGCTCGGCCCGCTGCCGGATCCGGACCGCCGCCTGGCCCACGAGCTGGCCGCCGGTGTGCTGCGCCAGCGGGCCGGCCTCGATGAACGGCTGGAGCCGCTGGCCACGCGGGGTTGGACCGCCGTCCCGCCGACGCTTCAGAACATCCTGCGGCTCGGGGCCTATCAGCTGACCGCGCTCGATCGCGTGCCGCCCCACGCCGCCGTGAGTACCAGCGTCTCGCTGGCGCGGGAAGCGGGCGGAGCTCGGGCCGGCGGGTTCGTGAACGCCATGCTTCGCCGGCTCGGCCGGCAGGCGCCGAGAAAGCGGAAGGGGCTCGGGCCGCTCGACCTCGCGGCGCGGCACTCTCACCCCGAGTGGCTGGTGCGCCGCTGGCTCGACCGGTTCGGCCCCGAGGACACCGACCGGCTGCTCCGCTGGAACAACGACCGGCCGGCCCTGGTCCTCCAGCCCGCGCGGGCCTCGGGCGACACGATCACGCGGCGGCTGGCGGCGGCCGGGATCAGGGTGACGCCGGCGCCGTGGGGCGCTGGCCTCACGGTGAAAGCATCGCGGCCGGATCGTCTGCCCGGCTACGCAGACGGCGATTTCATGGTGCAGGACCCGGCGCAGTCACTGGTCGCATGGTTTGCCGCGATGCCGCCGGCTGGTCTGGTCTACGACGCGTGCGCGGCTCCGGGCGGGAAGACGATCGGCCTCGCGCGAACCGGCGTCCGGGTGCTGGCGGCCGACCTGAGCCGCCCGCGGGTTACGCGGCTCCGGGAGAATCTCCGCCGTGCCGGCACCGGCCGGGAGATGGTCGTGCTGGCCGACGCGCGCTACGCCCCGGTGGATCACACCGACGCCGTGCTGCTCGACGCCCCGTGCCTCGGCACGGGCACTTTCGCGAGGCACCCTGACGCGCGCTGGCGGGTGACGCCCGACGCGCTGGTGGCGTTGGCGGAGCGGCAGGGCGAGCTGCTGGCCGCCGCCGCGCATGTGGTCCGGCCGGGCGGTTGGCTCGTGTACGCGACCTGCTCGCTTGAGCCCGAAGAGAACGAGCTTCAAGTCGAGCGGTTCCTGCGCACCCATGCAGGGTTCCGCCGGGAGCCGCCGGACGACCTGCCGCCGCCCCTGCTCACAGAGAAGGGAGACCTGATGACGCTGCCCCAGCGCGACCGGATGGACGGCGCCTACGCCGCCCGTCTGAGGCGGGTCGGGTGAGATTCCGGCGGCAGGTTCCCTGGGCCGCGCGAACGGTGGACGCGGTCGACCCGGCCGCGACGGCGCCACCCCGCTCGAAGACTGCGGACGCGCCCTTCGTCTCGACGGTATTCGGCCGGCGGCTCCTGCGTGACGGCGCGATCGTGCTCGCGACCTTCGGGGTGGGCTACGTCCTCGCCACCGCGTGGCTCTCGCCCGTCCCGCTGCTCACCTCGGATCACGCGCTGCCGAGGGTGCTCGAGCTGCCCGCCGGGGAGGCGCAGCGGAAGCTCGGCGAGCTGGGGTTCCGGGTGAAGTTCGAGGACGAGCGAACCCACCCCACCATCCCGCGCGGTGCGATCGTCTGGCAGGATCCGCCGCCCGGCACGATCCTCTCTCAGAACACGGTCGTAACCCTGGCGCCGAGCGCCGGACCGCAGCAGGTGCCGGTGCCCGACATCGTCGGATTGCCGATGCCCTTCGCGGTGAAGGTGCTCGCCGCGGCAGGACTCAAGCGCGGGACCGTCGACACGGTGGCGTCGGATCCGGAGCCCAACGTGGTGATCGCCACCAGGCCGGCCGCGGGTGTCGGGCGTGAGCCGGGCACACCGGTGGATCTGGTCGTGAGCGGCCAGCCCAAGGTGCGGCCGTCCCAGGCCGCCCGGATTCTCCAGCGGCCGTTCTCGACCGGAGCCCGGCGGTGAGCGTGCGCATCGCCCCGAGCATACTGAGCGCCGACCTCGACCGCCTGAGGGAGGAGATCGCCGCCGTCGAGGCGGGCGGTGCGGACTGGATCCACGTGGACGTGATGGACGGGCATTTCGTCCCGAATCTCACCTTCGGGGCGCCGCTCATCCATGCGCTTCGCCGGCTCACCGATCTCCCGCTCGACGTCCACCTGATGGTGGAGCATCCCGAGCACTACATCGCGTCGTTCGCCGATGCGGGCGCGCGGGTCTTCACCTTCCACGGCGAGGCGACGGTCCACGCGCAGCGTCACCTCGCCGCGGTGCGCGAGCGAGGCATGCTCGCCGGCCTGGCGCTCAACCCGGCCAGCCCGCTTGGTCCGGTGGAGGAGGTGCTCGATGACCTCGATCTCGTCCTGCTCATGACGGTGAACCCGGGGTACGGCGGCCAGGCCTATATTCCAGCCTCCACCGAGAAGATCCGGCGCTGCCGGGCGCTGCTCGACAAGCACGGGAGCCGGGCGGCCCTCGAGGTGGACGGAGGGATCACGGTGGACAACATCGGAATGGCGTGGGAGGCGGGCGCGGACACCTTCGTGGCGGGCACGGCCGTGTTCGGCGCCACTGCGGCAGCCGACGCCGTCGGAGCGCTCCGGCGCCGATGCGCCGTGCGGGTCTAGGACGCGTATGTCGCGGCAGTGGCTGGCAGTCGTGTCGATCGTGGCGGGCCTCGGGCTCGGGGCGATGGCGTTGGTGAAGTACGGACCCGATCGGGCCCAGGTCACGGTGGGAGCGCGCGCGCCGGAATTCCGCGTCGTCGATCTCGCTACCAACGACACGGTGTCCCTCCGGACGCTCTCCAAGGGGCACGTCACGCTGGTGAACATCTGGGCCACGTGGTGCCTGCCCTGCCAGGCCGAAATGCCCTCGATGCAGCGGCTCTACGACTCCCTCGGTAGCCGGGGCTTCCGTATCGCGGCGGTCAGCATCGACGAGGGCGACCCGATCGACGTCCGCAACTTCGCCCAGGGGCTGCAGCTCACGTTCGACATCCTGCAGGATCGCTCGACCCGGATTCAGGAGACGTACCAGACCACCGGCGTTCCGGAGAGCTTCCTGCTGGACCGCGAGGGCACGATCGTGAAGCGGGTCATCGGCGCCCACGACTGGAGCTCGCCGGTGAACCGGGCGCTGGTCGAGCGCCTGCTCGCCGAGGGCGGAAGCGGGAGCTGACGTGACGCTGCGGGCGGCCCTCACCGCCGACTGGCCGCTGAAGCTGACGTCGCTCGCGCTGTCGGTGCTGCTCTGGCTCGTGGCGTCGAGCGAGGAGCCCGCGAGCGGCTTGCTGAGCGTCGAGCTCAAGGTCCAGCCCCCCGCCGGGCGCGCTGTGGTG
>JBGPPG010000153.1:0-6998 GCA_041488455.1 Gemmatimonadota bacterium | reverse complement strand
GACGAGAAAGCAGCTCTTATAGCATGCGATCCCGCCCGACACGCCGAGGACGACGTGCCGGCCGGCCCACACAGGTCAGGCCTCGGAGCGGCGGCGGCGAACCAGCTTGTAGTTGAGCTCGCCCTTGACCAGCGCGTCGAGCGACTTGGTCGTGAGCTTCTCCTCCTGGGCGATGATGCGGTCGCGCGGCAGCTCGTTCAGGTAGCGGGCGAACTTCGCGGCGACCAGCACGCCGAGATATTTGTTGCCCGCCTGCCTCGCGACGTCGTGCGGCGTAGTGATATGCATGGGACTCCGTAACGGCTAATGGCTAACGGCTAATGGCTCTTTTTTGCCTTCTCGATTTCCCTGCGCAGGCCGGCGACCACGTCGCCCAGCCCGTTCTGCCGCGCGACCCGCTGCGTCTCCGCATCGATGATCGCCGACACCTGCTTTACGGCCTGCCCGAGATCCTGGTTCACGATCGCGTAGTCGTACTCTCCAACCGCCGCGAGCTCGTGCGCAGCGTGATCCAGACGGCGCTGCACCGCGGCCGCATCCTCGGTGTTCCGCCCCTCCAGCCGGCGCACCAGCTCGGCGCCCGATGGCGGCAGCACGAAGACGTGGACCGCGCCGGGGAGGCTCGCGCGGATCTGCCGCGCCCCTTCGACCTCGATGTCGAGCACCGCGTGCCGCCCGCCCGCGAAAATCCGCTCGATCTCGGAGCGCAGCGTGCCGTAGAGGTTGCCCCCATAGGCCGCGTGCTCCAGGAACTCACCCGCCCCCACTCGGCGCTCGAACTCGGCCCGCGACAGAAAGCGGTAGTCGCGTCCCTCCTGCTCGCCGGGGCGCGGGGCCCGGGTGGTAGCGGACACCGAGTAGCCCACGTCGTCCCGGGCATCCAGCAGCCGCCGCGCGATACTGGTCTTCCCGCCTCCGGACGGCGATGACAGCACCAGCAGGAAGGGCGTCACTCGAGGTTCTCGAGCTGCTCGCGGAACTTTTCCAGCTCGCCCTTCATGGCGATGACCCGGTGCGTGATCTCGGGGTCGCTCGCCTTGGCCCCCATCGTGTTCACCTCCCGGCCCAGCTCCTGGGCCAGGAAGCCGAGCTGCTTGCCCGCCGGCCGATCCGCGGCGAGCGCTTCGCGCGCGGCCGTGATGTGGGCGCGGAGCCGTACCAGCTCCTCGGTGATGTCGAGCTTGTCGGCGAGGAACGCGAGCTCCTGCGCCAGCCGCTGCTCATCCACCGCCCGGCCGTCGAGCAGCTCCTGGACCGAGGCGCGGAGCCGGTCCCGCTCCCGCACGATCCGCTCCGGGGCGCGCGCCGCCACGACCTGGGCGCCGGCTTCCAGCAGATCGAGGCGGTGGCGAAGCTCGGCGGCGAGCACGTCACCCTCCTTCCGCCGCATGGCACGGCACTCCGCCGCTGCCTGTGCGACGACCGGCTCGACCTCGGCCCAGCCAATCTCCGGGGTCTCCTTCCCGTCGGTGCCGAACACCTCCGGCTGGCGGGCGACGAGATCGAGCGAGATCTCACCCGGCAGGGAGAGCGCGGTCTGGAGCTCGCGGAGCCGCGCCACCAGAGCCCTGGCCCGCTCGAGATCCACCCGGATCTCCGCGTCCTGAGCCGGGTGCTCCACCCAGCGCGCCTGAACCGCCAGGTGTCCCCGGTCGAAGTCGCGCCGGAGCCGCTCGCGAAGCTCGCCCTCCAGACCGGCCAGCTCCGACGGCAGCCGCGCGGCCAGGTTGAAGTAGCGGTGGTTCACGGTCCGGATCTCGAGCCGAAGCCGCCCGCCGGCCACCGGCCCCTCAGCGGCACCGAACCCCGTCATGCTGAGCGGCACGCGAGCTCCGAGGGCGGGAAAGCCGAGAAATGTAGCGTCGGACGGGAGTTAGGGGTAGGGTTGGCAGCCGTTAGCCGTTGGCCGTTAGCTAATAGCTGCAAATGGCTAACGGCCAATGGCTTATAGCCATTAGCTCATCTAGTTTGCGAACGTCCAGCGCACGCCGAACTCGCTCGGCCGACCCGCGATCGGAAGCCCCGGCACGTAGCCGTTCAAGGTTTCGGTCAGGTTTGATCGGTCCCAGAAGAACTGGAACGAGCCCAGCGCCACCTGGACCAGACTCCGGAAATAGGTCGCGGCGGGCAGAACGACCGGATCTCCGAACGCGTCCCGGCCGCTTACGCCGGGACTCCAGTGCTCCACCGCTATCCGCAGCTCGACGTCGAGCGTCCCGCTGGGAAAAATCCTCAGGAACTTGGTTCGAATCGTCCCGCTGCCGAGGAAGTGCCGCGGCGGGAGCCCGTCGGGCGTGGCCTTCCGCGGGTCGCTCACCCATCCCTCGAGGGAGAGCCACGGGACCGGCGTGAGCCGAGCCCGCGCCGTAAGCCAGTCGGTCCCCGCGGACGGAGTGAGAACCGGGACGCCGGCGTACGGTTGAAACGGCTGGGGCGCGAAGGCCGCCGTGTGCGCGAGCCCGCCTTCCAGCTCGGCCCAGGGACGCCGCCAGGCGACGGAGAGCTGCCAGTCACGGACCGTCTGCGCGGTGTCGGTGAGCACTGAGGGCGCGGCCACGATCTTTCCCGCGCGGAGGCTGGCGCTCGCCTCGAGTCCGAGCAGGAGCCGCGTGCCGGCGCGAAGCCCGACCCAGCTCGACGTGCGGCCGCCGTCGTGCCGCTCATAGCCGGCCTCACCGCTCAGCGCCGCGCCGCCCACCGGCGACCACCCGCCGTTCAGTCGGAGATCCGTGGACGTCCAGCGCGATCGGTGGAACGCGGACGCCCCGGCGGAGTATGTGGGCCGCCGGAGCGAGACGATGACGCCCGCGGAATTGATCGTCTGGCTCGGCATGAGGCTGTCGCTCGCCGTCGTGCGGCCGAAGACCACGTCGGCGCGGGGACCGAAGCCGCTCGAGTCGGCCCGCCACATGCCGCGCAGCTGCCAGTCCATGCGCCGGCCGCCGAAGATGCCGCGAGTGAGTGTGTCGCCCGCCGCGTCGAGAGTCGGATCGCGGTCGGGACGCGATCGCAGGCCCTGGAGCAGCACGCCCCATTTGGGCGACGGCACGTACGAGCCCTGCACGAGGAAGGACGTGTTGTCGTAGCGCTGGCGGAATCCCTGGATCGTCGGCACGCTCAGGTTGTCGCCTGCGATCATGAAGCCGAGCCCGGAGCGGGTCTTCCGCTCCAGCGACCCCTGGTACCGGGCGAAGCTCGACTGGCCGCGCGACACGGCGATGCGCGAGCGGGGGGCGAGACGATCGAGGTTCCGGGTGTACATGCGCACCCGCAGCAGCCCCGGCCAGCGCTCGATCTCCACCCGGTCGAGGATGCTGAGCGCGAAGATGGACGGGTCCACGCCGACCGAGTCCGTCCCCGCGGCCAGATAGGGCAGCCCGTCGAGCCAATACTCCACCGACGTGGCCCCGCGCCCCTCGAAGTTCGGGTACTCCGGCTGGCCGAGCCATCCGCCGCGCCAGAGAAAGACGCCCGGGACACGCTGGAGGAGATCCGACAGCGTGGAAGCGTGGGCCCAGTCCATGGAGTCGCGGGTAAAGACGAGACGGGAGAGCGGCGGGCCGGGCCCCGGCGCGTCGAGCGGCGGGGCCACGAGGACCTTGATCTCCCGCAGCTTCTCGAGGGCGAGGTAGCGCTGGGCGGGGCTCGAGTCGCGCCGGGCGCGGAGCGAGTCGAGCCGGGCGGAGTCCGCCGCCGTGACGGGGCGATGACCGGTCGTGTCGAAGAGCGCGCCGGTCGTGTCGGCGCGGGCGGCGGCGGTGTCGGTGACGGCCCGGGTCGTGTCCTGGCCGGGGAGGAGCGGCTTGGTGACCGTGTCGGGCTGCTGGGCGGGAAGCAATGAAGTAAACAGTGAACAGTGAACAGTGAACAGGAGGGTGAGGAAGCCTGCCGCGCGCACGATCAGCCTGCGGAACCGCCCCTGTTCACTGTTCACTGTTTACTGTTCACGGCTGTTTACTGCGCCTTAGCACGAACTCGCTGAACAGCCTCACCCCCGTGCCCGTCGGCCCCTTCACCCGGCCCGGCTCCTCCCGCTCGGTGTACGCCGTGCCGGCGATGTCCAGATGGGCCCAGGGGAACCCGTCCACGAACTCCCGCAGGAACCAGCCGGCCGAAATGCTGCCCGCCGGCCGCCCGCCGGCGTTCTTCACGTCGGCGATGTCGGACTTCATCAGGTCGCGGTAGTCCTCCCAGAGCGGCAGCGGCCAGGCCCGCTCACCGGCGCGCTCGCCGGCCACGCGCACCTCTTCCACCAGCGCGTCGTCGTTCCCCATGACGCCGGCCGCGGTGTGGCCCAGGGCGACGACGATCGCCCCGGTGAGCGTGGCGATGTCGATCACCGCCGCGGGCTTGAACCGCCGGGCGTAGGAGAGCGCGTCGCACAGGATGAGCCGCCCCTCCGCGTCGGTGTTGATCATCTCGATCGTCTTGCCCAGATGGCTGGTGATCACATCGCCCGGCTTCACCGCGGTGCCCGAGGGCATGTTCTCGGTGGACGGGATCAGCCCCACCACGTGCACCTTCGGCTTTAAGCGCCCCAGCATCTCGAACGTCCCCAGCACCGCCGCCGCCCCCGACATGTCGAACTTCATGTCCTCCATGTTCTGCGCCGGCTTGATCGAGATGCCCCCGGTATCGAACGTGACCCCCTTCCCCACCAGCACCACCGGCGCCGCGTCGGACCCCTTGTAGTCCAGCACGATGAACCGCGGCTCCTCCGCGCTCCCCTGCGCGATGGAGAGCAGTGCCCCCATCTTCTCCTTGACGATCGCGGCCTTGTCGAGCACGGTAACGCCGAAGCCGTAGCGCTTCGCGAGATCCTCCGCCGTCTTCCCCAGAAACGTCGGCGTGCAGACGTTGCCCGGCAGCACCTGGAGCCCGCGCGTGAACGTCTGGCCCGCGCCGATGGCGGCACCGACCGCGTGCCCCGCCGTCACCTCCCCCGTGGCGTCGGGTGCGAGAATCGTGAAGCGCTCGAGCGGCGGCTTGGGCTCCTCGGCCGGCTTCTTCATCTCGGTGTAAATCCAGGCGCCGTGGGCCAGCCCTTCGGCCGCGAACTGGCCCACGTCACGCGGCGGCAGATCGCCGCGCCCTTCGGGGGCCAGGAAGAACGCGCCCGACGGCGCGCCGAGCGTTCGGGCGCGCTTGGCGACGACGGCGGCGGCCCGGCGTACGTCGGGCTTGGCCGCCGGATCCGGCTTGCCCAGACCGACGACCACGATGCGTCCAGCCGGGCCCGCCGGGTAGAGAACGGCGGTCTCGTCCCGCTTGCCGGTGAAGTCGCCGGCGGCGTAGAGTCGGGCGATGGCGCCGCCGGTGGCGGCGTCGAGCGGGGCGAGCGAGGCGGGGAGGGCGGTCCCCTGGGGAACGGCCACGCCCAGGAGCGGTGTCTGGAAGGCTGCCGGCGCCGCGGCCGTGACGGTGGTCTCGAAGGGCATGAGAAGGACGCTCGGGGGCGTCGGACTACCTCGATGAGGGTGACGGGCTACCGGCGACGGATCGAAACGTACTCCTGTCGTGCGGGTCCGACGTAGGCCGCGCGCGGCCGGATCAGGCCTTCCTGCGCCTGCTGCTCCAGCACGTGGGCCAGCCAGCCGGGAATGCGGGCGACGGCAAAGACCGGGGTGAACAGCTCGGGCGGAATGCCGGCGGCGCGATAGAGCGGGGCAAGAAAGAAGTCCACGTTGGCGAACTTTCCAGTGGCGGCGCGGGCCCGCGTCTCCACGGCCTGCGCCAGCTCGAGCCACGCCCGGCTCCCGCCCGTGCTCGCCGCATCCGCCACGCGGCGCATCGCGGCCGTGCGCGGATCCTCGCCCCGGTACACCGGATGCCCGAATCCGGGAAAGCTCTTGCCCGCGGCGATCCGCGCGTCCACCACCTGCGCCAGCCGGTCGGCTGTCCCGATCTCCTCGAGCAGCTGGTAGACCGCGAGCGCGTGCCCGCCATGCAGCGGGCCCGCGAGCGCCGCGAGCGCCGCCGTGATGCACCCGTGCAGGTCCGCCCGGGTGGCGGCGGTGACGCGGGCCGCGAACGTGGACGGGTTGAGCTCATTATCGGCCCGGAGGCTCAACGCAACGTCAAACGCGCGCGCGAGCTCGCGCTCCGGCTCCTCGCCCCGCAGCATGTACAGGAAGTTGGCCGCCGCGCCCAGGCCCCGGCGCGGCGTCACCGGCTTCTCACCCCGGCGGGTGCGATGGATCGCCGCCACGAGCGTCGGCAGCTGGGCCGTGAGGTCCAGCGCCGCCGGCGGGATGCCGGGCACGTCGTCGGGGCCGGCCGGCTCGAGCCCCAGCGCGCTCACGGCGGTCCGGAGCAGCGCCATCGGATCCGCGGCGGAGGGCGCATCGCGCAGGAGCTTCTGGACCGAGCGCGGCAGCTTCCGGCGCGCGCGCAGGCTGGTGGTGAAACGCACCAGCGCCTCGCGATTGGGCAGGCGACCGGCCAGCAGGAGGTACGCCGTCTCCTCGAAGCTTCCCCGCTCCGCCAGCTCCACCACGTCGTAGCCGCGGTAGGCCAGCCGGTTGTCCTCGGCGGACAGGAGACAGATGGACGATTGAGCGGCGACCACCCCGTCGAGCTGAGGCGGGGAGACGGATCCGGCAGCGAGCGGCATCGGGAGGCGGGGATCGGGAAGGCGGGAAGCTATACGCACCGGAGGGCGCCGGGCAACATGACGGAGTGAACAGTGAACAGGGTTCACTGTTCACTGTTTACGCACTTCAGTCCACCCCTCCCCCCGCCGCCTCCGGCAACGCCGGCGGCCTGACCGCGTGTCCCTTCCCGAACACCCTCGCCGCTTTCTCCGTCAGCCACTCCCGCATCTGGTCGAGGATCTCGTAGAACGTCGGGATCACGAGCAGCGTAAGCAGAGTGGACGTGATCACGCCGCCGATCACCGCTCGGCCCAGCGGGGCGCGGAAGTCGGCCCCCTCCCCGTGCCCGATCGCCACGGGCACCATGCCCGCGATCAGCGCGAACGTGGTCATCAGGATCGGCCG
>JBGPPG010000152.1:0-7025 GCA_041488455.1 Gemmatimonadota bacterium | reverse complement strand
TTCGTGGACTCGATTGCGATCCCCCTGTTCGGCTTCAACGTCGGCATCGAGCTGGGCCAGCTGGTCGTGCTCGCGTTCGCGGGCCTGCTGCTGGCCGGGCTCGACCGGCTATTGAGCGGCCGCGCCGCCCAGGTGCCCTGGAGGGCCTATCGCTGGCGGGTGGTGGGCGTTTCAGCTGCCGTGGCGCTGGTCGCGGCCCGGATGGCCGTGGAGCGGCGTCCGTGGTGATCTGGCTCGCCGGCCTCGTCCTGCCGGCGCTCACCGCCGTGCACCCGATGCACACCGCCGTCGCCGAGCTGGTCCACGAGCCGGCCACGCGCACTGTCCTGATCACGGTCCGCGTGTTCGCGGACGACTTCGGCGCTGCGGTGGGGTCCGATGACCGAGCCGCGGTCGAGGCCTACGTCCGGCCACGGGTGACGCTCGCGGATGCCGCCGGGCTGCCGATCGAGCTCCGCTGGGAGGGCGCCACCCGGTCGGGTGACGTCGTGCAGATCCGGCTCCGGGGCGACGTGCCGACCGGACTGACGGGGGCGCGCGTCCGGATGGCGCTCCTGTGCGAGCGCTTCGAGGACCAGGTGAACATCGTGCGGGCCACCTACGCCGGGCGGACGGCCAGCCTGCTGTTCACGCGGGGGGACCTTGCCAAGGCGCTCCCGTGACTCCGCTCGCTGCTTGTGGGACCGTCGGCCCGCGGATTAGACTGGGGGTCGCGGGCGGCCCCGCGTTCGCGCGGCTGCCGGATCGATTCCTCCACCCTTGGTTGATGCCTAATCCGGGTCCGGTTTCGTCGGCTCCGGCCGATCGCGACCTCATTGCGCAGGCGGCCGGCGGCGACGAGCGAGCGATCGGCCAGCTGTACGACCGATACGCCACGGTGCTCTACACCGTCGCGTACCGGATCAGCGGCCAGCGAGCGGACGCGGAAGAGGTCGTCATCGAGTCGTTCGCCCAGGCGTGGCGCGACGCCGCGCGGTTCGAGCCCGGGCGCGGCTCGGTGGCGGGCTGGCTCACCATGATCGCCCGGAGCCGGGCGCTGGATCTTGTGCGCGCGCGGTCCCGCCGGGAGCGGATCACCCAGACCGCGGCGGCCGATCTCCTCGACGCACCGCTGGCGATGGGCACCTGGCGGGGCGATCCCGCGGATGCCCTCGACCGCACCGAGCGCCGGCGCCAGGTCCGGGCCGCGCTCGACGATCTGTCCCCCCCGCAACGGCAAGCGATCGAGCTGGCGTTCTTCGAGGGACTGTCGCAATCGGAGATCGCCGCGCGGCTCAACGAGCCGCTCGGCACCGTGAAGACCCGCGTGCGGCTCGGGATGCAGAAGCTGCGCTCCGCGCTCCGTCCGTTCTTCTTCGAGCAAGGCCCATGAGCACGCCGGACGAGTCCTCGGTGCGCGATCTCGCCGCCGCTTACGCGCTCGGGGCCCTGTCCCCCGAGGAGACGCGGGCGTTCGAGACTTACCTCGCGACGTCGCCCGAGGCGCGCCAGGAGGTGGCGGAGCTCCGGGAGACCGCGGCGCTGCTCGCTCTGAGCGCGCCCAACGCCGAACCGGCGCCGGGGCTGCGTGCGCGGGTGCTCGAAGCGGTATCTCAGAGCAAGCTCCGCCCCCTGTCCCCGTCTCCGACCGCGCCTCCGCCGCCGGTGGGGGCCACGCGTCGGGCATCGCCGATCCTCTGGGCCGCGCTCGCGGCCTCGCTCCTCGCCGCGGTCGGGCTCGGCCTCCGCGCGGGCCGGCTCGCGGACGAGCTTGCCCGGCGCCGGGCCGACCTGGCTGAGCGCGACAGCACGATCGCCGAGCAGGCGCGGACGCTTGCCGCCCAGGGCCAGCGGCTCGCCACGACGGACTCGACCCTGGCATCGCTGTTGTCGCCCGGCGTGCAGCTGGTGCAGCTCACCGCCAATGGCGACCCGGACCCGCAGATCCAGCTCTTCTGGGACCGCCGGCACAACACGGCGGTGCTGCACGCGTCGAAGCTCCGGCCCGTGCCCGCCGGCCGCACCTACCAGCTCTGGTTCATCAAGGATGGCAAGCCGGTGCCGTCGGTCACGTTCGACGTGGCGCCCGCCGGGGAGGCCCTCGTTCCGCAGGTGACGGTGCCCTCGGAGGGCGCGATAAGCGCCGCGGCAGTGACGGAGGAGCCCGCCGGCGGCTCCCCGCAACCTACGACGCCGGTCCTGCTCGTCGGCACGCTGGCAAGATCCTGACAGTGAGGAGTGAGAAGTGAGAGGTGAGAAGGGCATTGTGCGGGTGTCGCGGACGCGCGAGGCGTTTGCGATGCTCGCCGTTTCCACCCTTCTCACTTCTTCCTTCTCCCTTCTCACTTTTCCCTTCTCACTGCTGTCCGCCCAAGTCCCGGCCGACATCTCGGCGGAGCGGGCCGAGTACGCGCGGTGGCTCGCGTCGGCGCGGACGTCGCCCTACGCGGCGATCGCCGTGAATCCCGTCGGTGCCCGCGTCCGGCTCGGCCCGCCCGGGTCCGACGTCCCCCTCGACGGGCTGGTCGAGCAGCGGGTCACCGAGCAGAACGGCCGGCTGCTCCTCGAGAGCGGCGGAGCGTCCCGCCCGCTACCGCGGGGCCGGCCGGTGCCGATCGGCGCCTACACATTGGTAGCGGATGGCTTGCCCGGCCGCACAGTGGTGGCCGTCTTCGGGCCGGTGCGGTCCAGCCGGCCGCCGGCGTACTTCGCCTACAACTCCTCGCTCGCGATCTCGGTCACGCTCGAGCCGCCCCGTACCCCGGGCACGGTCCGCCTTCTCGCGGCGGATGGAGCCGAGGTCGAGGCCACGGAGGCGGGGACCGTGCGGGCGCCGTTCGGCGGCGTGACTACGCCGCTCCGGGTCCGGCGCATCCCGGGCGACGGCGACGAGAGCGAGCTCGAGATCTATTTCCGCGATTCCACGAACGCGCGAGGCACCTATCCGGCCGGCCGGTTCGTGAGCCTGACCCCGCTCCCCAACGGCCGATACCGCCTGGACTTCAACCGCGCGCGCAATCCGTTTTGCGCCTACAGCTCGGTCTACGCGTGCCCGGTGCCGTGGCCGGGCAACGGCGTGCCCGGCGACGTGCGGGCGGGAGAGCGATACGACAGTGAGAGGTGAAAGGTGAAAGGTGAGAGGTGAAGAGTGAGAGGTGTGAAGTGAGAAGTGAGAAGGTGCGCCAAGCAGGGTCCGGAGCCGCCTTGCTGGCGGCAGCTCTGTCGCTGTCTCCTTCTTCTCTCTCACCGCTCATTTCTCACTCCTCACTTGTTCCCGCTCACTTCTTACATCTCACTTCTCACCGGGGAGGGGGGCGGCTGGCGGGGGCGTGGCGCGCCGTGCTCGATCTCGCCGGCGGGCCCCTCCCCTTCGGCGTCGTGATCGAGGAGGCCGAGGGCGGCTGGCGGGGCAAGCTCTGCAACGGGGACCGCTGCGAGCCAGTCTCCGGCGTTCGCGTCGCGGGGGACAGCATCGCGATCGAGATCGCCGATTACGCCGCAACGATCGACGCCGCGTTGCGGGGAGACTCGCTGGTGGGGACGTACCGGAACGTGGGCAACCGGGGGCCGCGGGTGATCCCGTTCCGGGCCGCCCGCGGCCAGTGGGAGCGGGCACCCGCACCGGCCCGGCTGCTGGGGCGTTGGGACGCGACATTCTTGCAGGACCGGCGAACGAGCCCGCGAGTCTTCGACTTCCGCAACGGCCCTGCCGGCTTCGAGGGGACGATCGTCTCCAACAGCGGCGACTACGGATACTTCTGGGGTCGCGCGGCGGCCGACAGCTTCTCCCTGGCGCATTTCGACGGATCGTTCGTCTACCTGCTCACCGGCCGGCTCGAAGGCGACACGCTCCGAGGCGTGTTCCACGCCGGTCTCAGATCCCAGACGCTATGGAAAGCCGTGCGGAGCTCAGGAGCGCCGCACCTGACGCCCCCGAACGCTGTCATCCGGGCCGACACGACCGCACCGTTCCGGTTCGCCTTCCCCGGCCTCGACGGCCGACTCGTCGCGAACACGGACGCGCGGTTCCGGAACAAGGTTGTGCTGCTGGATGTGTTCGGGACCTGGTGTCCCACCTGCCACGACGCCGCGCCCACGCTGGTGCATCTCTGGAAGAAGTACCATACAGAGGGCCTGGAGATCGTGGGTCTGGCGTTCGAAGTGACCGGCGATACGGCGGTGGACGGGGGGCAGGTACGGCGCTATCGCGACAAGTTCGGCATCTCGTTTCCGCTGCTCCTCGCCGGGATCAACGACGCCGAGCTCGCGGCGGCGGCGCTTCCGCAGCTCGACGGCTTCATCGCCTTTCCCACGACGGTTTTCATCGGCCGGGACGGCCGGGTGCGCCGGGTGCACGCGGGGTTCTACGGGCCGGCAATGGGGAAGCAGCACGAACGACTGGTCACGGAGTTTGACGAGGAGGTACGCAAACTAATTAGTGAGAAGGGAGAAGTGAGGAGTGAGGAGTGAAAAGTAAGCGGTGCCTTCTCACTTCTCACTTCTTACTTCTCACTTCCGGCGCCTTGGCGTCGGGGTCAATCCGGACCCCCACCCACTCTCCACGCAGCGCGTGCCCAGGCACCCCGCAAAGCAGCCAGTACCACCCCGCCTGATCCGCGACGAAGGTCGTGACGTCCTTCTGGCCCGCCTTGAGCCCGGCCGTGACCATCCGGGTCATGGCGTTGTCGATCGCGGGCCGGCCGCCCTCGGTTGGCAGCTTCTCCCGCTCGGCCATGAGCACCAGGCTGTGCGTCGCGGTAGTGTCGCTCGACTGCCAGTGCCAGGTCACCGTCCAGTTGAGCGGAACGACGATCTGAACGTCCCCCGCACGATGCCCGGCGATGAGCGCGGATGGAGCATCGGGCGGGGCCGTGACGTCCAGGGTGAGCGTGACGGTCTTGGCCGTGGTATCGGCCAGGAGCCACGCCGGCGCGGGAGCAGGCGGGGCAGCGGTCTCCTGTGCCTGGACCAGGGGAGCCGACACGCACGCCATATAGAGGAAGATCGGCGCGGCGAGAACGGGGATCGGGGGACGGCCCATTGCCGGTCTGGCTCCAGATTCGGGGGCTCGGTAAGTTGAGGCGGCTTGGAGCAGCGCGCGGCGAAACCTAATCCGGGAGCAACGCATGGCGGGACTTCTGAGCAGGGAGCGAACCATCGCCGGCCCGGGATTCAACCGCTGGCTGGTTCCCCCGGCAGCGCTCGCGATCCACCTGTCGATCGGCATGGCCTATGGGTTCAGCGTGTTCTGGCTGCCGCTCAGCAAGGCCATCGGGATCACCAAGCCGGTCCCCTGCCCCGCGGACCAGAGCCTGCTGGACACCCTGTTCGCGACCAACTGTGACTGGAAGATCAGCACGCTCGGCTGGATGTTCACGCTCTTCTTCGTCTTCCTGGGCTCTTCCGCCGCTCTCTTCGGAGCCTGGCTCGAGCGCGAGGGGCCCCGGAAAGCGGGGGTAGTCGCCGCCTTCTGCTGGGGCGGCGGGTTCATGATCTCCGCCCTCGGCGTCTACCTCCACCAGATCTGGCTGATGTGGCTGGGCTCGGGCCTGATCGGGGGCATCGGGCTGGGGCTGGGCTATATCTCGCCGGTCTCCACCCTCATCAAGTGGTTCCCCGACCGCAGAGGAATGGCGACGGGCATGGCCATCATGGGGTTCGGCGGTGGAGCCATGATCGGCTCGCCGCTCGCCGATTTGCTGATGAAGCACTTCGCAACGCCGGACTCCGTCGGCGTGTGGCAGACGTTCGTGACCATGGGAGCCATCTACTTCGTCGCGATGCTGCTCGGGGCGTTCGGCTATCGCGTTCCCGCCGAGGGCTGGCGGCCGGTGGGCTGGACCCCCCCGCCGCCCAAGCAGGCAACCATGATCACCTCCCACAACGTCCACGTCTACGAGGCCTGGCGGACGCCCCAGTTCTGGCTGCTCTGGGCGGTGCTCTGCCTCAACGTGAGCGCCGGCATCGGCGTGATCGGCATGGCGTCGCCCATGATTCAGGAGTTCTTCGGCGGGCGCCTGATCGGCGCCGCTGGCCTTTCCCTCAAGGACCTCACCGAGGCCCAGAAGGGGCAGCTCGCGACGCTCGGAGCGGCGTTCGCGGCGCTCATCAGCGTCTTCAACATCCTGGGCCGGATCGGCTGGGCCTCCCTCTCCGACCGCCTGGGCCGGAAGCAGACTTATTTCGTCTTCTTCTCTCTCGGCACCGTGCTCTACGCCCTTGTGCCGTTCGCCGGGCGGATTGGCAGCGTGGCGTTATTCGTGACGCTCTTCTGCGTGATTCTCACCATGTACGGCGGTGGATTCGCCACGATCCCCGCGTACCTCGCCGACATCTTCGGGACCAAGTACGTCGGGGCCATCCATGGCCGGCTGCTCACCGCCTGGTCGGCGGCCGGAATCCTGGGCCCGGTGCTGGTGAACTACATCCGCGAGTTCCAGCTCGATCACGGCGTGCCCGCAGCGCAGGCGTACAACGTCACGATGTACCTGCTCGCCGGGCTCCTGGTGATCGGCTGGTTCTGCAACCTCGCCGTCCGCCCCGTTGCGGATCGGCACTACATGCGCGAGGACGAGCCCGCGCCGGTCCGCGCGGCCGCAGGAGCCACGCGTCCCGCCTGACGCAGACTAGGGAGGAAGCATGACCGACGAACATGGCGGAGCTGAGTCCAAGCCGGGCCAATGGGTAGTGGTGGTGCTGGCTTGGGCGGCAGTCGGCATACCGCTCTTGTGGGGGGTATGGATGACCTTGAGAAAGGCGGCAGTGCTGTTCAAGTGAGCGTCACCGCCGTGCGGTATCGCTCGGTCGTATTCAGTGTAAACAATGGCGCGTAAATGACTTACCTGCTGCACTCATCGGCGCTAATCCCCCGTGGAGCAGTCGGGAATCGGGCGGCTCGAGGCCAGTCGCCCCTTGACTCCCGACCCGTAGTACCCATTTTGTAAGGCCATTCACAACAAAGGCGTAGGGCCCCCTGGAGCGCGGCAGGCTCGCGACCAGGGCTTCCGGTGTCGTAAGCGTCTCCGACGTGGCCGAGATTCGACCGA
>JBGPPG010000151.1:0-7069 GCA_041488455.1 Gemmatimonadota bacterium | reverse complement strand
CGTTCGTTCGCGTGCCACTCGATGACCCGGAGCAGCTGTTCCCGCAACGCCTCGACGACGAGTGGGGATTGCATCGCTGTTCGTGCTCCGGCAAGGGTTGCCTGATCAGGGACGGTTTCTGCAGGACGCCTGCAAGGGTACGCATATCGCGGGCCAATTCGGGAATGGGGCCCCGGGGGCCCGCAAGTTGGGGAATGCAACGGGCCGCCGCCTGAATCCCGGCCTTTCGGGGCCCGGCTGCCCGGCCCCCGGGTCGCCCCTTCCTGCAATTCGCGTTGGTCCTAGTCGGCCGCCCAGCCGGGGCCGCAAGGACAGCGGCGCGGGCGGGGCCTATCTGGCCCTTTGGAGGACGAGTTGGCCCCGTTCGAAGTGCGTTGACGCCGCGCCCGACGCCGGGCTAACTTGGCCCGCGAGGTCCCTCGGGACGGGTGGCCGAGTGGTTTAAGGCGCACGCCTGGAGAGCGTGTGGCCCTCACAAGGGGCTCGCGGGTTCGAATCCCGCCCTGTCCGTGCTCTCGCTTCACTTGCTCGCCTGCTCCCCGGAGACTAGCTTCCGGCCCCGATGCCAATCCGCACCCCGCTCCTCGACGACCGCGCCATCGGTCGCGCTTTGGCGCGCATGGCGTCGGAGATCGTGGAACGATGCGGCGGCACCGACTCGCTCGTCCTGATCGGCATCCAGCGGCGCGGCGTCGAGCTCGCCGCACGGCTCCAGCGCCTGATCGAGCAGAGCGAGGGCAGCAAGGTGCCCGCCGGCAAGCTCGACATCACCCTGTACCGCGACGACCTCCAGACCGTCGGTCCCCGCCCGGTCGTCGGAGAGACCAGCCTGCCCGATCTCGACGGCCGCACCGTGGTCATCGTGGACGACGTCCTCTACACCGGGCGTACCGTTCGGGCCGCGCTGGACGAGTGCGCCGACTTCGGCCGCCCGCGCCGCATTCTCCTCTGCGTCCTGGTAGACCGCGGCGGCCGTGAGCTGCCCATCCAGGCGGACATCATCGGGAGCAGGGCGAGCACGGTGCCCGGCGACCGGGTGGACGTCTTTGTGGCGGAGCTGGACGGCCGCGATGCGGTCGAGCTGGTCCGGGTGGATCCGAAGTGAGCGCCGGCGCCGTCCTCGGGAAGGACCTCACGGGGCTCGAGTACCTGAGCGCCGACCAGATCCGCCTGATCCTCGACACCGCGGAGCCGTTCAAGGAAGTGAGCGAGCGGCCGATCAAGAAGGTGCCGGCGCTTCGGGGCAAGACGATCGTCAACCTCTTCTTCGAGGCGTCCACCCGCACCCGGATCTCGTTCGAGTTCGCCGAGAAGCGGCTCTCCGCCGATACGGTGAACGTGGCGGCGCAGGGCTCCTCGGTCTCGAAGGGCGAGACCCTGGTCGACACGGCGAAGAACCTCGAGGCGATGCGGATCGACATGGTCGTCATCCGCCACGGCGCCTCGGGTGCGGCGCAGTTCCTCGGCCAGCGCATCCGGTCCAACGTGATCAACGCGGGCGACGGGAAGCACGAGCACCCGACCCAGGGCCTGCTCGATCTGCTCACGCTGCGCGACAAGTTCGGGAAGATTGCCGGGCTCAAGGTCGCCATCGTGGGCGACGTGCTGCACAGCCGGGTGGCGCGGAGCAATATCTGGGGACTCACGAAGCTGGGCGCCGAGGTGGCGGTCTGCGGCCCCGCGAGCCTGCTCCCGCGTAACGTGCACGAGCTGGGCGTCACGATCATCCCGCGGATCGAGGACGCCATCCAATGGGCCGACGCCTTGAACGTGCTCCGGCTCCAGCTCGAGCGGATGCAGGGCGGCTTCATCCCCTCGCTCCGGGAATACAACCGCGTGTTCGGTGTCACCACCGAGCGCCTGGCGAAGGCGCCCAAGGACCTGGTGATCCTGCATCCAGGGCCCATGAACCGCGGCGTGGAAATCGACAGCGACGTGGCCGACGGGCCGCACAGCGTGATCCTCCCCCAGGTGACCAACGGCGTCGCGGTCCGGATGGCCGTGCTGTACCTCCTGGCCGGCGGCTCACCCGACTGGGCTGGAGCGGCGGGGAAGGGAGAGGACCATTGAGCGGGATACTGGTCCGCGGCGGGCGGGTGATCGATCCGGCGCGCAAGCTGGATGAGCCGGCCGACGTCTACCTCCTCGAGGGCAAGGTGGAGGCGGTCGGCCGGAACCTCGGCACCCCCGCCGGCGCGATGGTGGTGGACGCGACCCGGCAGGTCGTCGCCCCGGGATTGATCGATCTGCACGTGCACCTGCGCGAGCCGGGTCAGGAAGATCTCGAGACGGTGGCGACCGGCGCCATGGCGGCGGCGGCCGGGGGCTTTGCCGCGGTCTGCGCCATGCCCAACACCGACCCGGTGTGCGACAACCAGGGCGTCGTGGGCTTCGTGAAGGCGCAGGCGCAGCGCGCCGGCAAGGCGCGGGTCTACCCGATCGGCGCCGTGTCGCTGGGGCAGAAGGGGCAGCAGCTCGCGGAGTTCGGGGAGCTGGTGGGCGCTGGCGCCGTGGCCGTGAGCGACGACGGCAAGCCGGTCGTCTCCAGCCATCTCATGCGCACCGCGCTCGAATACGCCCGGACGTTCGGGATCCCCGTCGCCGATCACTGCGAGGATCCCACGCTGGCGGGTGGCGCGATGCACGAGGGGCTGGTCTCCACGCGCCTCGGCCTCAAGGGGATTCCGGCCGCGGCGGAGGAGATCATGGTCGCGCGCGACCTGCTGCTGGCTGAGCTGGCGGGCGGGCACATCCATCTCTGCCATATGTCCACCCGCGGCTCGGTAGACCTGATCCGGCGTGCCAAGGACCGGGGCGTGCGGGTGACGGCGGAAGCGTGCCCGCACCACTTCTCGCTCACCCACGAGGCCTGCGAGGGCTACGACACGAACGCGAAGATGAACCCGCCGCTCCGTGAGCCGGAGGACCGGGACGCGATCCGGCAGGCTCTCAAGGACGGGACCATCGACGTGATCGCGACGGACCACGCGCCCCACCACTACGACGCCAAGGAGCGGGAGTTCGACGACGCGCCGAACGGCATCATCGGTCTGGAGACCGCGCTCGGTCTCGCCATCACCGAGCTGGTCGTCACCAGGCTGCTCACGCTGCCGGAGCTGGTCGCCCGGATGAGCACGATCCCCGCCAAGATCTTCGGTCTCCCGGGCGGGACGCTGGCTCCCGGCTCCCCGGCCGACGTGACCGTGTTCGATCCCGCCGCCGAGTGGATCGTGCGTCCGCAGGAGTTCTTCTCCCGCAGCCGGAACACCCCGTTTACGGGCCGGCGGCTGACCGGCCGCGCGAGCGTCACGATCGTGCGCGGCCAGGTCGTCTTCCAGCGACCCGACTGAGCGACACGAGACCGGCGATGCGTGCCCGAGACGCCGCCCGCGAGATCGTCCGGTGCTGCCGGCGGCTGTGGGAGGCGGGTCTCATCGCCGGCGTCGACGGCAACGTCTCCGTCCGCCTCGGCCCTGATCGCCTGCTCGTGACCCCCCGCGGGCTCCATAAGGCCGAGCTCACCTCGCGCGACCTGGTTGAAGTGACTCTGGCAGGAACCCGGCGCCGTGGCTCCCGGCGGGCGACGACTGAATTAGATTTGCACCTGCGGGCCTATCGGCAGCACGAGGACTGCGGCGCCGTGGTGCATGCCCATCCTCCGGTGGCCACCGCGTTCGCGGTGGCCGGCGAGCCGATGCCGGCCGACGTGCTTCCCGAGCTGATTCTTTACCTGGGCCAGGTACCGGTGGCGCCGTACGCCACGACCGGCACGCCGGCGCTCGGGGACGTCGTCGAGCCGCTGCTGGCGCGACACGTCGCGGTCCTGCTGGCCAATCACGGCGCGGTCACCTGGGGCCCCGACCTCGCAACGGCTCGCATCCGGATGGAGAGCCTGGAGCACTCGGCGAGGATCCTGCTCGCTTCGCGGCTCCTCGGCCGCACGAACCGATTGAGTCCCGACCAGATTGACGTCCTCGAGCGCCTGAGAGGAAAGCCCCGCGATGGCTGACGACACGTCCCCCGGCGGCGCCCCGATCGAAGCCCTGCTTCATGAGCGCGCGCGCTTCCAACAGTGGCTCGCCAAGCTCGACTCCGCGGCCAGCACAGCGCCGCCCGCCGTCCGCGCGAAGGTGCGGGCCGACTACCAGGGCCGGCTGCAGGCGGTCATCGAAGAGCTGAAGTCCCACGCCGAGACGATTCGTTCCGCGCTGGAGCGGCACCGCGAGTCGCAGGGCGACCTCGAGCAGCGCCGGAGCCAGGCGGAGGAAGCGCTCGCCGAGGCAGAAGTCCGCCACGTCGTCGGGGAGTACGCCGATTCGGACTGGGATCACCTGCGCGACCAGACGACGCAGACCATCGAGACGCTTCAGGCCGAGCTGGAGAAGATCGGGACGGAAATCGAGCGGCTGGTCGAGGTGCAGGGCTTCATCGCCGAGCCTGCCCAACCGGAGCCTGCCGCCGAGCCGGAACCCGAGCCAGAGCCGGTGCCAATCGCGGAGCTGGAGCCGGCGCCGCCGCGGCCCCCGCCCGCGATCGAAATGCTGCCCGATCCCACGCCCGACATCGCCGCGGCAGCGGGCTCACCTCCTACGCTCGATCAGGTCCCCGATCTCGCAGTTGCGTCCGCCGCGCCCAGGTTCGTGCCGAAGCCGGCAGCGGAGCCGGCGCGGGGTCGCCCGCCGGTCGCGGCTCCGGCCGCGGCCGGACCGAAGGTGGTGCACGGAGACGAGCTGGCGTTCCTCAAGTCGGTGGCGGGAGACGACCGGAAGCCGGCCCCGCGGCGAAGCGGCGAGACCGTCCGCCCGGACGTGCCGGCGGAACCGGTGGCCACCACGGCGGCGCCGCAGCCCTCCGCCAAGCCGGGACAAGCCTCGCAGGCCAAGACGCTCAAGTGCGGGGAATGCGGGACGCTGAATCGACCGACGGAGTGGTACTGCGAGCGGTGCGGGGCGGAGCTGGCCGCCCTCTAGAAAGAACGTGAACAGTGACCAGTAAACAGTGAACAGGGAATAGGTTGCGCGATCTATTTCGAGTGTCGTATACGACATGAGATCGCAACGAACGCGGGGGCCCGATCGTCATCGGAGCCCCCGTTCACTGTTTACCGTTCAGCGTTCACTGGTCGTTCCACCGTTGGCTACTTCTTCGCCTTCACTGCTTTCGCCAGCCTGCTCTTCTGTCGGTCCGCGGCGTTCCGGTGAATCAGGTTCTTCCGGCCGGCGCGGTCGATGATCTTCACCGCCTCGGCGTAAGCCTTCTCGGCGTCCACCGCCGTACCCGCGCTGCGGACCCGCTTGATCGCCGTGCGGAGTTGGCTTCGCTGGGTCCGGTTGTGGAGCGTGTGAGCCCGGGTCTGGCGCAGGCGCTTCTTCGCGGACTTGATTCTCGGCACAACCTACCTCGGCGTGAGACTCGGCGTGCGGGCCGACCGGCCCCGATCCAGGAGGGCGGAAGAATAGGTCCGGCGATACCCAAGGTCAAGCGTCGCCGTGCTTTGACTTTGGGTCCGCGCCTGGTGTAACCTTCTCGCGGCCTTCGCCCCGGGGACACGCCGCTGCTGCACGATATCATCCTCGCCCTGCCGGTCCTCGTGTTCTCCCTCGTCGCGCACGAGTACGCCCACGGCGTCGCCGCGCTCCGCCAGGGGGACGACACCGCCTACATGCTCGGCCGCCTCACGCTGAACCCGTTGCCCCACATCGATCCCGTGATGACCGTGCTGATGCCGGCCCTGCTCCTGGTCGTGTCGCACGGCCAGTTCGCCTTCGGGGGCGCGAAGCCGGTGCCGGTCAATCCGCGCAAGTACCGGAACTACAAGCGCGGGGACATTATCGTCTCGGCCGCCGGGGTGCTGACCAACCTGGGGCTCTCGCTGGTCTGCGCGGTCCTGTTCGTGGTGATTGGATTTGCGGCGGCGCTCCTGCCCGACCTGATCACGGTGGTAGATACGGCGCAGCGCATGATGATGTGGGGCATCTGGCTCAACCTGATCCTCTGCTTCTTCAATCTGATCCCGATCCCGCCGCTGGACGGCTCGCACCTCTTCTACTATCTGCTGCCTCCCGGTCTGGGTGCGCGGTATCGTTCGATCCAGCGGTTCGGCATACTTCCGCTGCTCGCGATCATGTTCCTGGCCCCATCGGCGTTCCACTGGTTGCTGGGACCGGCATACTATGGCATGGGCCTGCTGCAGCATCTTATCCTCCCGTACGCCGTGGGCGACGGATGGAACATCTTCAACGGATGACGGTGCGCGACGTCGCGCCGCCCACGGCCGCCCTCGGCGCAGAGCCGGCCTTCGTCGTCCAGCTGGACGCGTTCGCAGGGCCGCTCGACCTCCTGCTCCATCTGCTCCGGGAAGAGCAGATCGAGATCGCCGACATCCCGATCGCGCGGATCTGCGACCAGTTCCTCCAGGCCATTCACGAGCTGGGCCTCAACCAGGCCGCCGACTACCTCGAGATGGCCAGCCGGCTGGTGCGGCTCAAGGTGCAGATGCTGCTCCCGCGGAACCTCGACGACGAGGGGTGGGAGGATCCGCGGGCGGAGCTCGTGCGCCGGCTGCTCGAGTACCAGCAGATCCGCGAGATCGCCCGGTGGCTGGGCGGCGCCGCCGAGCGCCGGTCGGAACAGCTCGCGCGCGGCTATCTCCCGCCGCCACCCGAGCAGCCTCCGCTGCCGCTCACGCTCGACTTCCTGGAATTGCTGCAGGCGGTCGAGCGGGTAATCGCCGCGATCCCGGTGCCGGTGCTGCACCGCGTGGTCGCGCGGCCCCTCGACGTGGAGGGCGCGATGCGGCGGATCGAAGCGCTTCTGGAAGCGCGGGCGGAGATCGGGTGGCTCGACGCGCTGGGCCCGACCCCCGCGATCGCGGATCTGCTGTCCGTCCTTCTGGCCCTGCTCGAGCTTGCGCGGCGGGGCACGCTCGTCCTCCGGCAACCGGCGCCGTTCGCGCCGATGGTGATCGCCCGTGAATCCTCTCGCCCAACTCTGTGAAGCCGCTCTCTTCTCCGCCGCGCGGCCGCTGACGGTGGAGGAGCTCGCCACGCTCGACCCCGACGCGGCGCTG
>JBGPPG010000150.1:0-7250 GCA_041488455.1 Gemmatimonadota bacterium | reverse complement strand
GTGGCGCCGGGGCGCGGACTGCCGGTCACCAGCGCATCGGCCAACTCCTCGAACCGGTTCCAGGCGTTGCTCAAGTCCGGGGTGAGCCTGACCGTGTGCTCGCGCAGCACACGGCCCCTCGCCGAGACGTCGTACACGGCTCCCCGCACGAAGACCGTGTCGCCGGTCTGCCAGACCTCGCCCGACACCATTGCGCCCGCTCCCCGTACGTGCGCCATCGCGAGTCCCGACTCGAGCGAGGGCGGTGCCGGCCCGCGCCGGGAGCCGGCGTCGCGGACCCAGAGCGGATCTACGACCGAGACGCCTTGCCAGCGGGCGAGTGCCTGGTGCAGCAGCGATTCGCACCGGTCTCCGTCGAGCAGCGCCGGCGCTGACTGGCCCCGGTGCTGGAAGGGCAGAACGAGATACAGGGACTCGTCGAGCGCCGCGCCCGACTGGGGCCGGGTCAGGAGCACGGCCGTCATGAGCCCGGCCGCGGCCACGGCTCCCCCCCAGGTGCGCAGCGCGACCCGACGCTTTCCCGGGGCTCCCGGCGTCGGCTCGCCGGTATCGAGCGGGAGCGCCGCCACAAACTGAGCGGCCGTGGGATAGCGGTCGGCGGGAAGCTTGGCCAGTAACCGCTGGACTATCGTGTCGATCTCGACCGGCACGGAGGGGCGGTGCGAGCGCACGGGCGCGGGTTGATCGTGCGAGTGCCGGGCCAGCACCGCCTGCGCGGAGATGCCGGTGAACGGGGGGTTGCCCGTCAGCATCTCGTAGACGACGCAGCCGAGGCTGTAGAGATCGCTCCGGCCGTCCACGGCGATGCCGCCTCCGGCCTGCTCCGGGCTCATGTACGCCGGGGTGCCGACCACGAGCCCGATGTCGGTGAGGGCGTCCCCTTCGGCGCCCGCCGCGGTCGCGATCCCGAAGTCCGCCACGACCGCGTGCCCGCCGATCAGCAGGATGTTGCCGGGCTTGATGTCCCGGTGGACGACGCCGTGCGAATGCGCGTACGACAGCGCGTCGGCGACCTCGCGCGCGATCCGGAGCGCCTCTTCCACCGGAAGGGCGCCCTCGCGCTGGAGCCGCGCGCGAAGGCTTTCGCCTTCCACGTACGGCATCACATAGTAGAGGAGGCCCTCGGCCTCGCCCGAGTCGTGGACCGAGAGGATGTGAGGGTGGGTGAGCCCGGCGGCGATCTTGATCTCGCGGAGGAACCGCTCGGCGCCGAGCGACGCGGCTAGCTCGGGGCGCAGCACCTTGATCGCGACCGGCCGTTCGTGACGCAGATCACGTGCCAGGATCACGACCGCAGTTCCCCCGCTGCCGATCTCGCGCTCCAGCACGTACCGTCCGGCGAGGGCTTCACCCAGCCGGACTATCGGATCTCGCACGGGGCCGCCCGCGACGGGGTAACCGACCTACAATACCCCTCGGGCCGGCGGGGGGCCAGAGCCGATGGGACTACAGAGCTACGTCGTCGAATGCTCGCCCGCCAGTGCCTTGAGCCGCGCCTTCGCGTCCAGCAGCTTGGCCCGGAGCTCGGGATCGGCGTCCTGCCACAGTTGCACGAACTTGGCGTAGTTCTCCGCCGCCTTGGTGTGCGCTCCCCGCTCCTCGTACAGCTCGCCGAGCCGGTAGTAGGTGCGGGCCAGCCAGATCGCGTCCGGGAACATCCGGAACACGTACGGCCTGCCCGCATAGCGCTCGTAGACCGCGATGGCGGAGTCGGCTTGTCCTGCGACGTCATAGGCGCGGCCGAGGTCGCCCAAGGCGCACACTTCGCAGTCGCCCTCGTCCTGCTGCCGGAATTCGGCGAGCGCGTCCTTCGGCCGGCGCTCCGCCAGCGCGATGGAGCCCAACGCCGCGTGGCGCAACTTGCCGCCTGCGCGCTTGAGCCCCTGGGGCACGACGCGATCGTGCTCCGCCATCATCGCCCGGGCGCGGTCGGGCCGCCCCGCCTCGGCGTAGAAGATGGCCAGCTCGAGGTAGGGGCGGTCGGCCGGGTCCAGGCGCTCCAGCGGATAGCGCTGAAGCGCCGCCTCGGCCTTCCGCCGCGCCCGCTCGGGCTGGCCCCGGTACCAGAGATCGAGACCCGCCTTCCCGAGCGAATAGAACAGCGCCCGCTCCGGCAGACCCGCGTTCTCACTGCTCTCGATTGCCGTCTGGAAGAGCCCGTCCGCCTCGGCCAGGTGTCCCTGGGTGGTCGCCAGCGTCGCGAGCATGCCGCTGGTCATCGTACGCCAGTTGGGGCTGTCCCGCCGCGCGTCCTGCACCCGGCGGATCACGGCGGCCGCGCTGTCGTATTCACCGCGCGCCTGGAGGAAGCTGGCTTCCACCATCGTGGCGTACGGGTCGCCCCGGGTCCGGGTCCGCATGAGCTGGAGTGTGGCCGCCGCGCTGTCGGGCTGCCCCAGCCCGACCTGCGCGCTGATCAGGTTCAGGTAGAAGGTCGCGTCGTCAGGTGACGCGACGATCGCCCGGCGCGAGAGGTCCGCGGCCTGCTGATAGTCCCGCAGCTCCATCAGCGAGATGCTCAGGTTGTTCAGCGCGTACGGATCGTTGGGGTAGAGGTCGAGCAGCGACCGGTAGGCCGTGATGGCCCGGTCCTGGTCGCCGGTCACGTAGTCTTCGTACGCGGCCTGCGTGAGATACCGCTCCCGATCGGTCAGCCGGTCCCGGTGGTCGTACGCCCTGGTGAACGCGCGGACCTGCTCGCTCCGCCTCCCGCCGCTATTCCCGATCACGACCCCGAGCTTCCGGTACGCCATGGCGAAGCCGGTATCGAGCTCCACCGCGTCGCGGAGCAGCGCGATCGCGCGCTCCGTGTCGCCCTCGCGGTTGGCGCCGAGCGCGAGCGAGTACTTCCTGAGCGCGGCGAGCGACGGGGTCGTGACGTCCTCCAGCCGCTCGCTGGACTGCACCGTTCCCAGCGAGCCGCCGATGCGCTCGCGCATGCCGCGGCTCAGCCGGTCGATCGCCGCGAGAATGCGGGTCGAGTCGGTCGCCGTCTCCCGCAGCGCCACGAGCGCATCGCCCGACTGGCTCGTGATCAGCCGGGCCGAGATCACGAAACCGGTTCCCGCGTGGGCGACGTCGCCGGCGCCGAACGCCTTGATCCCGTCGCGGATGGCGATTTCACGGGCCAGCTCCGGGTCCAGCCGCGCGCGCGGATCCCGCTGCATCCGGGTCAGCACCTGCTGCACGTACTCCGGCTGCACCACGGTGAGCTTGGGCGACTGGGACAGGTCGATCCGGAACGCCTCGGTGACCGCGCCGCCAAGCGCTGAATCCACGGCCGGGCTGCGGAACTCGGCGACCAGGATGGGCTCCCGGTCCTTGAGGACGCCGCGCTCGACCAGCGACCCGCCGGGGAGCACGCCCGCGATCCGCAGCAGCAGCGCGCCGGCGCCCAGCCCGGCGATGATCACGGCCCCGGCGAGGGCCGTCCGCAGGCCACGAGGCCGTGCGGGTGGTGCAGGCGGCGGGGCGGGACGGCTGGGGCGGATCGCGATCGTGGAGGTGGTACCCGTGCCCGGCGTGGCGACCCCCTCGAGCATGCGGAGCAGCTCATCCGCGCTCTGCCACCGGTCGGCGGGGCGCTTCTCCAGGCAACGCATGACGATGCCGGCCAGGTCGGGCGGGACGGTGCTGCGCACCCCGCTGAGCGGCTCGGGAGGCCGGTTCACGTGCGCGGCAAGCAGCTGCTGCGGCGTGCGGCCGATGAACGGCGTATGGCCGGCGAGCATCTCATAGGCCATGATGCCGACCGCGTAGACGTCTGCGCGATGATCGATCGTCGGATCGGCCGCCGCCTGCTCCGGGGCCATGTAGGCCGGCGTGCCCATCGCGATGCCGGCCGACGTGACGCCGCTCGGCGCCGGGTGGCCGCCGGCCGCCTCACTCAACGCCTTGGCTACGCCGAAGTCGGTCACCAGTGCATGGTGCCGGCTGACCATTACGTTGTCGGGCTTGATGTCGCGGTGCAGCACACCTTGCTCGTGCGCGTATGCGAGAGCGTCCACCACGTCCCGCAGGAGGCGGACGGCGTCCGTCACCGGCAGCTCGCCCTCCCGCAGGAGCTTTCCGCGGAGCGACTCGCCCTCGATGAACGGCATGGTGTAGTAGAGCAGGTCGCCGGCTCGACCGGCGGCGAGGAGCGGTACCACGTGCGGGTGCTGGAGCTTGGCCGCGAGCTGGATCTCCCGGCGGAAGCGCTCGAGGTTGAGGCCCGCGGCCAGATCCGGCGGGAGGACCTTGATGACCACCTGGCGCCCGAGCGCCGTCTCCTCGGCGAGGTAGACCCGGCTCATGCCGCCGCCGCCCAGCTCGCGCAGGAGCCGGTAGCTTCCGCCGAGCGAGTCCTGGAGGCCGTCGAGCAGGGTGGGCATCAGTTGGCCTCCGCAGCGAGCGACTGCTCCAGCTGCTCCAGAAATTCCGGCATGTCGTGGGCCCGGAGAGATGCGCGAAGTATAGGTCCCTCAACGGATTGGGGCCAGCATGGGCGATCCAAAAACGAGAGGGCCCGGGGATGCCCGGGCCCTCGAGACCGTTGCATGGCTCTCTAGGCTGGGATCCCCGCGCCGGCCGCTCCGAGCGCTGCGTCGTAACTCATGCCCTGCGCCATCCGATCGTAGAGAGTGCCAAGGGTGTCCGGCGAGCCCGCCAGGAATCGGCACCGTGCGTCCCCCCGCGACCGGCACTCGACCTCCATTACGGCGACCAGACCCTCGGAGATTCGGCCCAGGAAGTCGGCGAGAAGCCCGCAGGTCAGGTGACACGAAGGGTACTCCCCCTTGGCCTCGCTCTGGGCTTCCGCCCAGTCGGTTGAGTCGATGGCGAGCGCCGAGCCGCCCACCGGTGTCATGCGGACGCTCCCCCAACCCAGCTCGGCGAAGAACGCGGAGAGGGCCTCGTCCAGATACCGGGCGTCCAGGTCGGCCGGCCGGTCCACGCCGTACGCACTGCCGAGCCAGGCGGTGAACGCCGCGTACAGTCCCTCGCCCCCGGCGAACCCGGCCTCCTGGAGATAACTCGCGGCCTGGAGCCCTGCGTCCCGCTCGAGCGACGTGCGGAGCTGCTGCAGGACCCGAGGGCTGAGAGTGAGGCCGTAGCGGCCCGGACGGAAGGTATCGGTCATGTGTGTGCCCTTGGCGATCGGCGGTCGGCTGCGCCGCGGATGCGGCAGCCTTAAGTCTAAGGGTCGCGCGCCCAGAGCCAAGAGCCCGCGGCTAGCCGCGGACCCGGCGGCGCAGCTCGGCCTCCGTGATCACCTCGATCCCGAGGGCCTTCGCCTTCTCCAGCTTGCCACCCGCGTCGTCCCCGGCGACCACCGCGTCGGTTTTCTTGCTGACGGACCCGCCGACCCGCCCGCCGGCCCGCTCGATCAGCTCGGTCGCCTCGGTGCGGGAAAGCGTCGGGAGCGTCCCCGTGAGCACATAGGTCTTGCCGCTGAGCGGCCCGCCTTCCCGCACGGCGGCGGGCTCGGTGAACGTGAGCCCCGCCTTCCGCAGCCGCTCGATCAGCGTCCGGTTGCGCCGCTCGGCGAAGAAATGGACGACGGCTTCGGCGATCGCCCCGCCGATCCCCGGCACGTCGTTGATCTCGGCCTCGCTTGCCGTCATCAGGGCGTCCATGGAGCCGAACCGCCGCGCGAGTAGCTGGGCCACGGTGCTTCCCACGTGCCGGATGCCCAGCCCGAACAGGAGAATCGAGAGCGGTCGCTCCTTGGAGGCGGCGATCGCGGCCACGAGCTGCGAGGCCGACTGTTCGGCGAACCGATCCAGGCGGACCAGCTGCTCGACCTCGAGCTGGTAGAGGTCAGCCACATCGTGGATGAGGCCGGCAGCGAGCAGCTGGCCAACGCGCTGGTAGCCGAGCCCGCGGATGTCCATCGCGCCGCGGGAGGCGAAGTGCACGATCCCCTCGAGCACCCGGCCGGGGCAGGACACGTTGGGGCAGTAGCGCATGACCTCATCGGCGGGGCGCTCGACCGGCGTGCCGCAGATGGGGCATGCGTCGGGCATGACGAAGGGCTGCTCGCTCCCGTCGCGGCGCTCGGGCAGCGGGCCCAGCAGCTGGGGGATCACCTCGCCGGCCCGGACCACCTCCACCCAGTCGCCGATCCGGATGTCCTTCTGGGCGATCAGGTCCTCGTTGTGCAGGGTCGCCCGGGAGACGACCACGCCGCCGAGCTCGACCGGCTCGAGCTCCGCCCAGGGGTTGAGCGCGCCGGTGCGTCCGACGTTGATGTGGATCGCCTTGAGCCGGGTCACGCCGATCTCGGGCGCGAACTTCCGCGCGATCGCCCAGCGAGGCTCCCGTCCCCCGACGAGGCCGAGCTCCTCGTGGAGGGCGAGCGAGTTCACCTTCACCACCACGCCGTCGGCCTGGAACAAAAGCTTCGGGAGCACCTCCTCGAGCTCCCCGATCCGCCGCTCGACCTGGGCGAGATCAGCGTGCCGGGCGCGGTGTGGCTCGACCTGAAAGCCCCATTTCTCGAGCAGATCGAGCGTCTCCCATTGCGTCTTCGCCCCCAGCCGTCCCTCGATGGCCTCGATATGGAAGGCGAACATCCGGAGCCGCCGCTGGCGCGTCACGTTGGGGTCGAGCTGCCGGAGCCCGCCGGCCGCGGCGTTGCGCGGGTTGGCGAAGAGGGGCTCGCCCTCCTCCTCGCGCCGGCGGTTGACCCGGGCGAAGGCCTCGAACGGCAGGTATACCTCGCCCCGGATCTCCATCAGCTCCGGGTGGCCCTTGCCCTTGAGGACGAGGGGGACGTCGGAGATCGTCCTGAGATTTGCGGTGACGTCCTCGCCGATGACGCCGTTCCCGCGCGTCGCCCCCACCACGAGCTGTCCGCGCTGGTAGGTGAGGCTCACCGCGGCGCCGTCGATCTTGACCTCGGTGGTGTACCCTGCGGCTCCAGCGTCGGGCGTGAGCCTGACATTCCGCTGCTCCCACGCCGCCAGCTCTTCGCTGGAGAACGCGTTGGCGAGCGACGGCATGATGCGGCGATGCTGGTACTTGGTGAGGGCGGTCGCGGGAGCGGCGCCGACGCGCCGGGTAGGACTGTCCGGGGTGCGAAGCTTGGGGTGCGCGTCCTCGAGCGCCTGGAGCTCGCGGAAGAGGAGGTCGTACTCGGCGTCGGAGATCTCCGGCGCGTCGAGCACGTAGTAGGCGTGGTTGGCGCGCTCGAGCTGACGGCGGAGGGCCTCGGCCCGGCGAGCGAGGTCGGCGGCGTTGCTGCCGCGGCTCACCGCCCGGCGGCC
>JBGPPG010000149.1:0-7256 GCA_041488455.1 Gemmatimonadota bacterium | reverse complement strand
GGGAGATCCGTTCGCCTAGACAACAAGCGGCCGCCGACCACGTCGGCGACCGCCTGTCCGGGTACATCGGGCTCCGCGCACGCGCGACTTACTTGGAGGCCTGCAGCTGCTGGAGGACCCGTTGCGTGAGGTCCAGCGATTTGTCCCCGGTCACGACCCCGTTGCCGGGGGCGCTCACGTCGAAGATGATCGCGTAGTTGCCCGCCGCGCGGATCCCCTCGATGACGCTGTTGACCCGGGCCTGGATCGGATCGAGCAGCTCCCGCTCCCGGCTGGCCGCTTTCTGCTGAAGCTCCTGCGTACGCTGTTGCAGCTTCTCCTGCTGCCCCTCGAGGTCCTTCCGGCGCTGCGTCCGCTGGGTCGGGCTCAGGACCGCCGACTGGGCCTCGAAGTCCTGCGCCGCCGAGTCCAGCCCGGCCTGGAGCTTCTGGACCTCCGAGCGGTAACCGTCCAGCTCCTTCGCGAAGGTCGATTCCGCCTTGGCGTAGCCGGGCGTCGCCTTGAGGATCGCCTGGATGTTCACGAAGCCGATCCGGGTGGCACCCGGGGCCTCGGCGGCGTCCGCGGAGGGCTTCGGCTGGCTGGGCTTCGCCGCGGGCTTCTGCTGCGCGGCCACCGGGGCCACCGCCAGCGCTGCCCCCATTACGAGCCCGATCCAGGTACCATGAACGACAAGCTTCATGCTCCGCTCCCGATCTGAAGGTGCGTGCTGCTCAGAAAGTGTTGCCCAGCTTGAAGTGCAGCTGCCATCCTGGAGCCGGCCTGCCGAATACGTCCACCTTGTCGAACCCGTACGCGATGTCGATTCCGAGCGGGCCGAGCGGCGACACCACGGCTGCCCCGAATCCGGCTCCGCGGAAGAGGCGGGTCGGGTCGTACTGGCGGGCGTCGCGGTAGACGTTACCGGCGTCCAGGAACGTGTCCAGATAGAGCGCGCCGCTGATCCGGGCCCCGGCCTCGACGGTGAACGCCGCGAACGACTTGCCGAACGCGTTCACGCTGGCCTGCCCGCTGCTGGCGTTGGGATCGTAGCCGTTCGGCGTGATCGAGAATTCGTTGTAGCCCCGGAGCGGAATCCCGAACTGCACGCCGCCCATCGAATATAGCTCGGTAAAGAACGGGCCGGCGTCGCCGAAGATGAAGCCGGATTTGGCGGTCAGGCCCAGCACGAACTGGACGCCCTGCCCCAGCTGCCCCCCGCCCCCCAGCGTTCCCAGCGGGGCGTACCACCGGCCCTCGAGATCGACCTTCTGGTAGTTGCTGGTGCCGCCGAGGATCCCGCCGTTGAGCTCGCCGCCAATATTGAAGTACGTGCCCGCCACGGGGAACGGCAGCCCGATCCGGGTGTCCCGGAGGATGCTGGCCCCGAGCGTCGAGCGGGTGCAGTCGCTGCACGAGAAGCGGCGCCGGAGATCCTCGGACCCCTGGCTGTAATTGATCCGCTGCAGCCCATACGACCCGAACACCCGGGTGTAGCGGGACCCGAGGAAGGGGAAGCCCAGCCGGACCTCGCCGCCGATCTGCTGCCGCTGCCCCAGGTCGCCGACGATAAAGGTCTGGCGGGAGTCGAACAGGGTCAACGTGCCCGATACCCGGCTCTCCCGGATGGCGGGGTCGGTGTAGGAGAGCGTGAAGTCGTTGATGTTGGCGCCGAACTGCCAGCGTAGCTGCCCGCGCTTGCCCCGGCCGAAGAGGTTCGGCTCCTCCAGCCCGAGGAAGCCGCCCACACCGGTGCCCTGGCCCAGCGAGGCGCCGAAATTGATGTTGCCGGTCCGCTTCTCCTCCACCCGGAATACGATGTCCACGTCCACGCCGTTGGCGGAGGGGCGGACGTCAGGGGCCGGCAGCGGCTGCTGGAAGAATCCGAGATTGCTGATGTTCTGATAGGAGCGGATGAGAAGATCGCGGTTGAACAGGTCGCCGGGGAGCATGACGACCGCTTCGCGGATCACCCGCTCGTGCGTGATGTCGTTGCCCACGATGTCGACCTTGTTGATCGTGGCCGGCGAGCCCTCGCGGACCGCCCAGACGAGATCGATGTACTGGGAGCCGTCGTCCACGGTGCGCCGGGTCTCGATCGGCTCGACCCGGGCGTAGATGTAGCCGTTGTTCGCGTAGAGGTTCGACACCTTCTCGGTGGCGCTCTCCCACTCGGACCGGTTGAAGGGCGGGTGCCCCTCGAACGGGAAGTAGGCCTTGAGCTCCTCCGAGGAGAACCGGCGGTTCCCCTGGATGTCGAACGAGCCGACCTTGTAGACCTGGCCCTCGTCCACCGTGAGCTGGAGCAGCGCCTTGCCGCTGGCCGAGTCGGGGAGCAGCGTGTCGCCCAGCACCTGGAAGTCGATGTACCCGTGGTCGGCGTACCATCGTGGCAGCCGGTCGCGGCTGTCCTCCTCCACCCGCTTCTCGTCGTAGTCACCGCGCTGGAACCAGAAGAAGCCCTCCGGCCGGGTCGCCATGTGCTTCACGACCGCCTTGTCGGAGAACGCCTGGTTGCCGTCGATCGCCACCTCGCTGACGGCGACCCGCCGGCCCTCCGAGATGTCGAATACGACGCGCACCGTCCCGCTCGGCTGAACCAGCGTGGTGTCCTTCACCACCGCGGCGTAGTAGCCCTGCTTCTTGTAGAGGGAATCGATCGCGGCCCGGGAGTGCTCCAGGGCGTCCCGGTCGAGCGGCTTGCCGTTGACGAGCTTCACGCGGTCCCGCACGGTCCCTTCCGGGATCCGCTCGAATCCGCGTACGCTCCACCCCTCCAGCAGCGGCCGTTCCTTGACCGTGAAGATCAGGTAGAGCTTCCCGCCCTCGCTCTTCTGCTCGACCGAGACGTCGTCGAACTGCCCGGTCTTGAAGAGCGCGGTGATCGCGCGCTGGACGTCCCGGTAGTTGATGACCTGATGGGGGGCCAGATTGGCGGCGCTGACCACCTGCTGCTCGGTCAGCCGTTCGTTCCCCTTGACCACGATGCTGTCAACGGGCGGCGCGGGGGGCGCCGGCTCCTGTGCCCGGGCAACCACCGGCCCGCCGAGGATCACCGACAGGACGGCGAACAGAACGACAGGAAGCCGCATCAACACCTGTATAGAAGGGAGCGGCGCCGCCCGCCGGAGGTGAGCGGCGCCGGGGGCTTACGCCCGGGTGCCGGTGAGGGCCCGGAAGACCAGTCGGTCTCCCTCGGGCGCAAGATCGACCTCGATCTCGTCGCCGCGACCGAACTCGCCGACCAGGATCCGCTCGCTGAGCGGGTCCTCGATGTAGCGCTGAATCGCCCGCTTGAGGGGGCGTGCGCCATAGCTCTCGTCGTATCCCTTCTCGACGAGGAAGTCGATGGCCGCCTGGGTGAGCCGCACTTCGTCGCCCACGCGACGCTGCACGTCCTTGAGCACGATCGACACGATCTGGGAAATGTGCTCCCGCGTGAGCGGATGGAAGACGATCACGTCGTCCAGCCGGTTCAGGAATTCCGGGTTGAACACCTTATTCATCTCGTCCTTGATGCGCTCCTGCATCTTCTCGAAGCTGCCCTTGGCATCGGCGGTGTGGAAGCCGAGGGTCTTGCCCTGCATGATGTCGCGGGCGCCGACGTTCGACGTCATGATCACGACGGTGTTCTTGAAGTCGATCATCCGGCCGTAGTTGTCCGTCAGGTGTCCCTCGTCCAGCACCTGGAGCAGGATGTTGAACACGTCCGGATGGGCCTTCTCGATCTCGTCCAGAAGGACGACCGAGTAGGGCTTCCGCCGCACAGCCTTGGTCAGGGTGCCGGAGTCCTCGTACCCTACGTAGCCCGGGGGGGCGCCGATGAGCCGCGAGACCGAGAACTTCTCCATGTACTCCGACATGTCCACGCGGATCAGGGCCGACGAGTCGGCGAACAGAAAGCGGGCCAGCGCCCGGGCGAGCTCGGTCTTCCCCACGCCCGTCGGGCCCGAGAAGATGAACGAGCCGATCGGCCGGTTGGGGTCCTTGAGACCGGCGCGCGAGCGGCGGATGGCCCGGGAGACCGCCGTGATGGCCTCGTCCTGGCCCACCACCGAGCCATGGATCTCATCCTCCATGCGCATGAGCCGGGTGGCTTCCGCCTCCTGGAGCCGCGTCACGGGGATGCCGGTCCAGCGGGACACGATGAAGGCGATAGCCTCCTCGTCGATCACGGGCCGGCGGGTCTGCCGCTCGCGCTCCCACTCCTCGTTCTTGAGCCGGATCTGGTTCTGGAGGTCCCGCTCCTGGTCGCGGAGCGCGGCCGCCCGCTCGAAGTTCTGGTCGCGGACCGCTTCCTCCTTCTGGAGGTTCACCTGCTCCAGCGCGGACTTGAGCTCCGCCACCTCGGCCGGCGGCACCTGCGACGCGAGCCGCGCGCGCGCGCCCGCCTCGTCGATCACGTCGATCGCCTTGTCGGGCAGGAACCGGTCGGTGATGTAGCGGTCGGAGAGCTCCGCCGCCGCCTTGAGCGTCGGATCGGGGATCGCCACCCGGTGATGGTCCTCGTACTTCTTCCGGAGGCCTTTGAGGATCTCGATCGTCTCTTCGACGCTGGGCGGCTCGACCATCACGGTTTGGAAGCGGCGCTCGAGCGCCCCGTCCTTCTCGATGTACTTCCGGTACTCATTGAGCGTGGAGGCGCCGACGCACTGGAGCTCGCCCCGGGCGAGGGCGGGCTTCAGCATGTTGGACGCGTCGATCGCGCCCTCCGCCGCCCCGGCCCCGACCAGCGTGTGCAGCTCGTCGATGAAGAGGATGATGCTCTTGTTCTGGGCGATCTCGTTCATGACCGCCTTGAGCCGCTCCTCGAACTGGCCGCGGTACTTGGTGCCGGCGATGACCGCCGCCATGTCGAGCGAGAGCACGCGGTGGTCCCGCAGCACGTCGGGGCAGAGCCCGTTGGCGATGAGCAGCGCGAGGCCTTCGACGATGGCCGTCTTGCCGACGCCCGGCTCGCCGATGAGCACCGGGTTGTTCTTCTTGCGGCGCGCCAGGATCTCCATGACGCGCTCGATCTCCTTGGCCCGGCCGATGGTCGGATCGAGCTGGCCCTCGGCGCCGAGCTGGGTCAGGTCGCGGCAGAAGTGGTCGAGCGCGGGCGTCTTGGATTTCTTTTCCGACTTGGGCGCGGCGCTGGGCGCCGAGGGGCTCCCGCCCGCCGAGGCCTGCGGCATGTCGCTCCCGAGCAGCCGGAGCGTCTCGGCCCGGGATTGCTCGAGATTCACCCCGGCGTCGGTCAACACCTGCGCCGCGATTCCCTTCTCTTCGCGCAACAGCCCGAGCAGCAGGTGCTCGGTGCCGACGTAGGAGTGGTTGAGCTCCCGCGCCTCGGTCATCGCCAGCTCGAGCACTTTCTTGGCCCGCGAGGTGTACGGGAGGTCGGGGCCCGCGGCCGCGGCCGCTTTGCCCTTCTTCACCGTCTCCTCGATCTTCTGCTGGATCTCTTCGAGGTCCACGTTCAGGTTGGTGAGCACGGCCGCAGCCACGCCCTCGCCTTCGCGGATGAGGCCAAGGAGGATGTGCTCGGTCCCCACGTATTCGTGGTGGAGACGGGCGGCTTCTTCCCGCGCCATCTGGAGGACCTTGCGGACTCGATCGGTAAAATTGTAGCCGTTCATCGCGGACACTCTGCGTTCATGCCGTACATTTCGGCGTTAACCTCGCCGCCCCACTTCCTCTTCCAGCACCCGGCGCACGTGTTCAGCTCGACGGATGGGTAGCTCCGGATCGGCCGGCGCTGCGCCGTGCGCGACCGCGAGGTGCGCGGGCTGGGTGTAGACCAGCAGCTTGTTGAGCGTGTACATCCCCACACCCGGGATGAGCTCCATCCCCACACCCAGTCGCACCCCGCTCAGGAGATTCATCGCCTCCTCGAACGAGAGCGACCGCGCGTACCGAAGGAGCCCGAAGGCGCGCCACACCTTGTCTTCCATGATCGTCGGCGCGTCCCGCAGGAGCACCTGCCGAGCCTGCTCCTCGTAGTCGACCACCTGGCGCACCATCTTGCCAAGGTGATCGAGGAGCTCGGCTTCCGACTTGCCGAGGGTCGTCTGGTTGGAGAGCTGAAAGAAGTTGCCGACGACTTCGCTCCCCTCGCCGTACAGCCCCCGGTAGGTGAGCCCCACCTGCGCCAGGCCCTGAAGGACCTTGGATATTTCCTTGGTCAGCACCAGCCCCGGCAGGTGGATCAACACCGACGCTCGGAGTCCCGTCCCGACATTGGTCGGACAGCTGGTAAGGTAACCAAACTCCGGGTGAAATGCGAACGGAAGTCGTTGTCCCAGTTCGGCGTCGAGCCTGTCGACCTCACCGTAAGCGCCGTCCAGCGAAAAGCCGGAATGGAGGCCCTGAAGCCGCAGGTGGTCCTCCTCGTTCAGCATCGCCCCGATCCGGTCCTGGACCAGCAGGCAGGCCCCAACCCGCACCCGTCCGTCGGCATCGAGCCCGGCCAGCTCCTTGCTCACCAGGTGCCGCTCGTGCAGCAGCTGGCGGTCGGTCCGGTCGAGCTCGTCGATGCGGAAGGCCACCGCGCGCCGGAGCAGGACCGTATCGCGCGCGGCCTGCTGTACCTGCTCCAGAATCGCTTCCCGCTCCTCCTCCGTGTTCCGGGTGAGGAAGACGTGGTCCGCCAGGTTGCGTGCGAGGCGAACCCGCGTGGACAGCACGAGATGGCTCATGGGCCCGCTGGCGTCGAGCCAGCCGACCCCGCCGTCGGTGAGCAAGCTCAGATCGATCATTCGGCCACCCGCAGGCGATCCCTCAGTTCGGCCGCCAGCTCGAAGTTCTCGGTTTCGACCGCGAGGCGGAGCTGCTCCCGCAGCTCGGCGGCGCGCCGTGCCGGATCGCGCTCGGCCCCGGCCTGGAGCGCGTACCGCTCACCCATGTGCACCGTGGAACCGTGCAGCCGGCGCAGCAGGTCGCGGAGCGGGATCTCGAAGGCCCGCCAGCAGTCGGCGCAGCCCAGGCGGCCGCTCTCCCGGAAGTCCTGGAGCGAGGCGCCGCACCGCGAGCACGTGTGCCGTTCGCCGCCGCTCGGCACGAGTGACTGATCGGGCAGCCCCTTCGTCATGGCCGAGAGGAACGACCCGATCTTGGTGCCGGCGACGGAGCTGCTGCTCTCGACCCCCTTCTCGGCGGCGCAGCGCTCGCAGAGATGCAGCGTCGTGACCTGCTCGTTCACGATCTGCGTCAGGTGGACGACCGCGTCCCGCTCGTGACAGCTATCGCATTCCATCAGGGCATCGACTCCACGCCGGAGAGCGGGACCAGTCGCC
>JBGPPG010000148.1:0-7386 GCA_041488455.1 Gemmatimonadota bacterium | reverse complement strand
CAGCGTAAGCAGAGTGGACGTGATCACGCCGCCGATCACCGCTCGGCCCAGCGGGGCGCGGAAGTCGGCCCCCTCCCCGTGCCCGATCGCCACGGGCACCATGCCCGCGATCAGCGCGAACGTGGTCATCAGGATCGGCCGCAGCCGGATGCGGCCCGCTTCGATCAGGGCCTCGCGCAGCGGCTCGCCCCGCTCCCGGGCCCACTTGGCGAAGTCGATCAGCAGGATGGCGTTCTTCGCCACGATTCCCATGAGCAGGATCACGCCGATCAGGCTCATGATGTTGAGCGTCGTGTTGGTCACCCAGAGCGCCAGCACCACACCGATCAGCGAGAGTGGCAGCGAGATCAGGATGGCCACGGGATCGAGGAACGACCCGAACTGCACCACCAGAATCAGGTACATGAGCAGCACCGCCACGCCCAACGCGGTGAAGATCTTGGTGAACACCTCGGCCTGGTCGCGCGCTTCGCCGCCCTGGGTGATGGCGTACCCTGGCGGAAGCTTGAGCCTGGCCAGCCGCTCGTTGATCTGGGTGGTCACGTCGTTGAGCGCGTGCCCGGACACGTTCGCCTGCACGATGACCACCTTCTCCCGGTCCAGATGGTCGATCTGCGCCGGCCCCAGACCCTGGCGGATCGTGGCGATCTGGCCCAGCGGCAGGGTGGCCGGAGACGCTCCGGCGGCCGTGTTGCCCACGGCGAGAGGCAGCTCCTCCAGGTCGCCGGTGCGCTCCCGCGCGTCGGGCGCGAGCCGGACGTTGACGTCCCGCGTCTCACCCGAGGGGTCCACCCAGTCGCCCACGTGGATGCCGGCGAAGGCGGGCCGGAGCGCCTGGGCCACCTGCCCCACGGTCACGCCGAGGGAGCCGGCGAGCCCGCGGTTGAGCTCCACCTCGAGCTCGGGCTTCTGGCCGCGGGTCGACAGCCCGACGTCCACCGCACCCGGCACCTTCACCACCTCGTCCCGCGCCTTCTCGGCCAGCTGAGTGAGCACCCGCGCGTCGGGACCCTTCATCTGGATCTGGATCTGCTTGAACGCGCCGCCGAATCCGCTGGTGAAGACCGACACGTTCGCACCGCCCAGCGCCGCCACCTCGCGGCGGATCACCCGCCCCAGCTCGTCCTGGCTGATGGCGCGCGCATTCTTGGGCACCAGGCGCACGTAGACCAGCGCCTGGTCCACCGACGGCGCCTTGCCCGGGACCGATGTGCCGACGGTCGTGTAGGTGTACGCAACCTCCCGGTGTCCGCGGGCGATCGCCGCGGCGGCCTCGGCCGTGCGGCGGGTGAAGTCCAGGTTCGAGCCCGGCGTGGCCTCGACGATCATGCTGATCTCGCTGCGGTCGCTGACGGGGATGAAGCCGGCGCCGACGATCCCGGTGACGATCATCCCGATAGCGGCGGCGAACGACCCGCCCGCGAGTCCCACCATCATAAGCCGGTGGTCGAGCGCCCACGCGATCACGTTCTTGTACTGGTCGGCCTTGCGATCGAACCAGCGGTTGAAGCGCTCCAGCGTCCGCGCGATCGGGTTGCGCCGCTCGTGCGCCTCGGTCTCCGGATCGGGCCAGTAGGCCGAGAGCATCGGGTCGAGCGAGAACGACACGAAGAGCGAGACCAGCACCGAGCACGCGATGGTGAGCGCGAACGGCTTGAACCATTGGCCCGCGATCCCGTACATGAACGCGACCGGGATGAACACGGCGACGATCGAGAACGTGGTCGCGGCCACGGCGAGCCCGATCTCGTCGGTGCCCTCGTGCGACGCGACCACGTGATCCTTCCCCAGCTCGATGTGGCGGACGATGTTCTCGCGGACCACGATCGCGTCGTCGATCAGGATGCCGATCGCAAGCGAGAGCCCGAGCAGCGACATCGTGTTGAGGGTGAACCCGAAGGCCCAGACCGCGATGAACGAGGCCAGCACGCTCACCGGCAGCGCGAGACCGGTGATCACCGTCGAACGCCAGGAGTTGAGGAAGAGGAACACCACCAGCACGGTGAGCAGCGCGCCCTCGATCAGGGCCTCCCGCACGTTCTTCACCGCCCGGCTCACCCGCTGGCCCGCGTCCTGGACGATCTCCAGCTTGGCGCCCGCCGGCAGCCGTGGCTGGAGCGCGTCCACCCGGCGGCGGATCTCGTCGCTCACCTGCGTCGTGCTGTAGCCCTTGGCCTTGAGGATGTCGATGCCGACCGCCTCCTTGCCGTTGAACGCCGCGGCGGTGCGCTGCTCCTCGGTGCCGTCGAACGCGTTGGCGACCTGGCCCAGGTGCACCACCTTCCCGCCCCGCTCCGCCACGACCAGCTGGGCGAAGTCCTGGGCGTCGTCCAGGCGCCCTTTCAGCCGGATGGCGCGCTCCTGGAGATCGCCGTTCAGGCTCCCCACCGGGGCGGCGAGGTTCTGCTGGGACAGCGCCTGTACCACGTCGCCTACACCGAGCCCGGAGGCCTGGAGGTCACCGGGGCGCAGCTGCACCGTCAGCTCCCGCTTCACCCCGCCCACGACGGACGCCTGCGCCACGCCCGGCACGGTACGGAGGTCGCGCACGATCATCGGATCGGCCACACGGGTGAGGAGCGGCACGGGGATGGTGGATGACGTGAGCGCGAGCGACATCACCGGCGCCTGCGACGGGTCGAACCGGGTGAGCACCGGCTCCTTCATCTCGGTCGGCAGGTCCGCGCGCTTGGTGGAGATCGCGTCGCGGATGTCCTGCGAGGCCTGCTGAATGTCCTTCTCGAAGTCGAAGAACACGATGAACGTGGCCAGACCGTCGGTGGCGCTGGCCTGGGTCTTCTCCCAGTCGAGCCCGCTGATGGACGAGAAGGACTCCTCCACCGGCTCGATGATCTCGCGCTCGACCGTCTCAGGAGAGGCGCCCGGATAGGAGACCGTGACCCCGATGATCGGCTGCTGGATGTCGGGGAACTCGTCGGTATGGAGATTCACCAGCGCCGCGACGCCGAACGCCACGAGAGCGAGCATCGAGGTGACGGTGACGATGGGGCGCTTGATGGCGAAATCGGATATGAACACGGTGTCTCCTCACTATTTACCGTTTACCTCTTGTTCCGATGTCTCTCCCCCCGTCACCCTCACCGTCGTCCCCGGTACCACGCCCCCGGCATTGCCGAGGAGGATCGTGTCGCCCGCGGCGACGCCGGCGCGCAGCTCGATCTGGTCCTGCGCCCCATCCTTGACGCCGAGCTGCACCTGGACCTGCTCCACCCGGCCCTGCCGGATCCGGAGCACCGTCGGCGACACCCCACGCTGGTCCACCGCCGAGATCGGCGCGACAAGCGTGCGGCGCACGGCGGTCCCGACCCGCCCCTCGGCGTAAAGCCCGGCCACCAGCTTGAGCTCCGGGTTCGGCACCGACACGTATACCCGCACCTGGCGGGTCGCCGGGTCGGCGGTCGGATTGATGCGGTCGATCCGGCCGTTGAAGATCTTCCCGGGATAACCGCTCACCGTGAACTCCACCGGCGCCCCCCGCTCCAGCTGCCCGATCTGATCCGCCGGCACCGTGCCCTCGAACCGGAGGCTCGCCGGGTCCACGATCGTGTAGAGCGCGCCGCCCGACTGGACGACGTCGCCCGCGCTGGCCGAGCGCTCGCTCACGACGCCGCCGAACGGAGCCCGGACGGTGGTGTATTGCACCTGCTTCTCCGCCGAGGAGAGCCGGGCCCGCGCATCGGCCAGCTGGGCCTCCGCGTTGGTCGCGTTCCAGGTGGACGTCTCCAGGTCGCGGTCGGCGATGGCACCGGCCTCGGCCAGCTTCTGCGCGCGCTCGAGATTCCGCTTGGCCACCTCGAGGGCAAGCTCGGCGCTTCGCACCTGGGACTTGGCCGAGAGGTAGGCATCCTCCACCGCGTGGTCGTCGATCCGGGCGAGCAGCGCGCCCTTCTCCACCCGCTGGCCCTGCTCGAAGTAGGTCGCCAGCACGGTGCCGACCACCTCGGCGCGGACCCGTGCCTCGCGCTCGGCGACGAGCGTGCCCGACACCGCCGGTCCGCTCTTGAGCGTCACCGAGTCGAGCACCACGATGCTCTGACGCCCGAGGATGGTGAGCGATCCGGTCGGCTGCTCCGCATTGGCATCGGGGCTCCGGCGGCAGCCGGCCAGGAGGCCGAGCGCCGCCAGGGACGCGAGCGCGAGGGGAGCGCGGAAGCGGCGGATGGAACTCATGGACTCACTCCTGCAGGTGCGGACGCGGCCCCCGCGGTCACCCCCGCGATCGGCGTGGGGGACGACTGCGTCTGAGCGTTCTGGGTTGGGGTCGTGGTCGTGCTCTGGCCGACGGTCGAGCCGGTGGCCCCGGCCGAAGCGAGCGGCAGCGCCGGCAAGAGCAGGAGGCGCATCTTCGCGACCTGGAGGTCGCGCGCGGCGCGGGCGCGATTGCCCTGCGCCTGCTCCAACGCCACGCGGGCGTCGAGCAGCTCGGTCTGGGTCGAGAGACCCTCGCGGTAGCGGAGGTCGGCGATCTCGTAGGCCCGCTGCGCCTGCTCCACCGTCCCCGTGCTCGCCTCCCATGCGGCCGCTGCGGCCTCTACCTGGGTCTGGGTGCTGCGCCCATCGAGCCGCGCCAGCTTCCGCGTCTGCGAGACCCGAAGCTCGGCCTCGCGGAGGTTGGCCTTCGCCACCTGCGCGTCGCCGCCCAGCCGTCCGCCGGTGAACAGCGGCACCGAGAGGCCGATGCCGACGGTCCAGTCGGTGAGGAAGTCGTTGGACCCGGGGAACGCATCGGTCGGATAGGCGAACTGCGCGAACGTGGACGTGACTGACACCGACGGCCAGCGCCCCGCCTTAGCAGCCTGCACCAGCCCGCGCTGCGCGGTGAGCTGCTCGGTCGCCTGGCGCACGGGGATGCGCGCCTCCGGGCTGGTGTCGCCCGGCATGGGGACGAGCGCGCCCACCTGGTCCACTGGCAGGCCGGTGGTGTCGCCCAACTCGCTCGTGAGCGCGAGCGAGAGATCGGGCGGAAGGTCCACCAGCTGCCGGAGCCGCAGATAGGCCACGTCGCGGTCCGCGCGCCGGGCGATCACCACCGGCCGCTGGTTGTCGCGGGTGACGCGGGCCCGGAGAAGATCGAACTCCGACTGGTTGCCTACCTGGCGCGCGAGCTGGGTCTCCTTGAGCGTGCTGTCCGCCTGCTCCAGCGTCTTCTCCGCGATCGCCACCAACCGGTCCGCGAGGCTCGCGTCGAAATAGGCCTGGGTCACGTCGAGCGCGAGCTGCGCCTGGGCCGCCGTGAGGCCGAGCTCCGCGCTCCGGAGCTGGGCGCCGGCCGCCTTGGACTGGCCTGAAATCCGGCCGCCGTCGAACAGCTTCTGCGACAGCGCGACGTTGAGGTTGTAGGTGTTCGGCCGGCCGAAGGGCAGATCGGCGAGCCCGCCGCCGCCCGCCGCACCGTAGCGCGAGACGCACTGCACGGCCGACTCGAGCGAATCGAGCCGGGAGCCGAACGGCAGGGCCGAGTTCGCGGAGAACGGGAGCTGGCAGGCCGCCGGAATCGCCGACACGGCGTCGCGGGCGATGTCGAACTGCGACTTGATGGTGCGGGTGTAGCTCGCGTTGCCGGTGAGCTGGGGGAAGAAGCCGGCACGCGTCTGCCGCCGCTGCCCCGCGGCCCGGTCCACCCCGGCACGCGCGATGCCCACGTCCTCGCTTACACCGCCCGCGAGGCGGACCGCCTCGTCGAGCGAGAGTGAGCGGGGGGCGAGCGTCGGGTTCTGAGCGCGGAGCGGCGCGGCCAGGCCGAGTGCCAGGAGCCCGAGCAGGCCCGCGCGCCTCACGGCGACCGTCACCGCTTCCCCCGGGCGGTCGCGCGCGCAGGCTCGCCCACGGCCCCCGCGGCGCCCGCGGCCCCCGACGCTGCCGTTGCCGCGCCGTTGAGCCCCACGCCGCGGAGCACGAGGTTCACGAACCCGGCCACGTTCTCTTCCGGATTGGGAACGTCGGGCCACACGTCGCGCCAAAGCGCGTTGGTGAGGAGCGCGTTCAGCAGGATCCCCGCGGCGACCTCGGTGTTGGCGTCGGATGGGAGCAGCCCGCGGGTGCGCAGCGCCTCGAAGAAGCCGACCAGCTGGAGGAACTCCTGGTTGGAGTCCTCGCAGATGCCGCCGGCGAGATCCTGGTGCTCGACCATCTCGCCCATGAGACGCCGGATCAGCTGCCGGTTCTCGTAGTAGTAGTAGAAAATCGCGAGGGTCCACCGATGCAGCTCGGCGACGGGATCGGGTACGTCAGGCGAGAGCACGGGCCGGTTCCGCCGGGCGATCGCCGCGAGCGCTTCACGGATCAGGACTTCCTTGGAGCCGAACTGGCGGAAGAGCGTGACTTCGTTGACGCCGGCCTCCTGGGCGACTCGGCGCGTGGTGGTGCCGTGGTAACCGGCCTCCGCGAAGATGCGGATGGCGACGTCGAGGAGTTTCTCGCGGGTGTCGTTCATGGCGTGCAAGTATGCGCTTACATGCGGGTGACGTCAAGTGCTTGCTTACTAGCGAAGGAATTACGGCGACGATTGCGAGGGAGTTTCGGATGGAAGCCCCCCAGCCGCCGCCCGCTCCGCCTCCTCCGATGCTTCCGCGGCCCGGGCCCAGCGCTCGAGCGCGGCTTCGAGGGCGCCCACGGCGTCCGCGACGGCGCGGCTCAGCTCGGTGGCCACCGCAGCCGCATCGGTCCGGGTGTAGAGGTCGGGATCAGAGAGGCGCACCTTCAGCTCCGCCACCCTTCCCTCCGCGGCGTGAGCCTCGGCCTCCGCCGCGTCGAGCGCACGCTGGAGCGTCCGCGCCCTCGACTGCGCCGCGCGCCGGTCGTCGATCGACTTGCGCGACGCCTCGCGCTCCCGCTCCCGCCGGTCGGCCTTGCTCTCCGACTTTCGCACCGCCTCGCTCCGTGCGCGATCGACCTTCGCCGCCTCCCACTCTGCGAAGCCGCCGGGGAAGTCCGCGATGCGCTCGCCCTCGAGCACCCAGGTCCGGGTGGTGACGTCGCGGAGCAGCTCGCGATCGTGGCTCACCAGGATCACCGTGCCGTCGTAGCCCTCGAGCGCGTCTTCCAGCGCCTCGATGGACTCGACGTCCAGGTGGTTGGTCGGCTCGTCGAGGAGCAGGAGATGCGGGTGGTCGAGCACCAGCATTGCGAGCGCCACCCGCGCCCGCTCGCCGCCTGAGAGCGTGCCCGCGCTGCGCAGCACCTCGTCGCCGGTGAACCCGAAGCGCCCCAGGTGGCCCTGGATCGGTCCGCGGCCCCAGGTGGGGCGGAGATCGGCGATGATGTCGTAGAGGGTCTTGTCCACAGGCACCTGCGCCTGGTCCTGACGGAAGTGCGCGACCGTGATCGATTCCGGGATCCGGATGTGGCCCTCCGCCGGCTCGCGCT
>JBGPPG010000147.1:0-7505 GCA_041488455.1 Gemmatimonadota bacterium | reverse complement strand
GCGCCGCGGTTCGCCTGGATGATGCCGCCGTAGGTATTGAGGCAGCCGCGGCCGGCGCTGAACGTCCCGCCTGTGAGACAGTCCTGGTCGGTGGTGCTTCCCACACCGTTCTGTTCCGCCCCGAAGGTCTTGAGCGTGAGGAAGAACCCGTGGACCGTCTCGTCCGGTGTATCGTCGTACGTGCGGAAGGTCGCGGCCGAGCTGGACTGCGAGCCGTTGTCCTTCAGGGTCTGGGGCGCGTTGAGCGTGTTGTTGGACACGATCAGCGACTGGCCGGAGAAATACCCGGAGATGTCACCGGTGGCGCAGTCACGCGTGGCCGGGTTCTGGAAGTAGGAGACGTCGTCGCCGAAGATGATGTTGCCGCTCGCGGCCACGGTCACACGGCCGTGAATCACCCCGTCTATGATGACCTTGCCGGCCACATAGACCACGCCCTTGAACAGCGGGTTCCACGTGCGGGTGAGCGGGAACAGGTAGTTCGCGTCCGGCCGGGCCGTGATGACGGGGCCCAGGGCGGCGAGCGCTGCCTGCACGCCGGCGGGCGCCTGCACCCAGGTGCCGCCGTCCGGCTGACCGGCGTTCACCCAATTCTGGTTCGTGCCGGGAATCGTCAAGATGGAGTCGCCGCCCAGGAAGCAGCGGATCTGGGTACGGGCTGGGTTCGCCGGGACGGCCACCGTCCCCGGACTGGTGGTGAGGGACGAGTCCCGACGGGCTGTCGCGCTGGCCTGCGTGGTCCCAACCTGCCCGTGCTTGTGCGATGTAGCGTACGCCGCCGGCAACCCCGCAAGGCTCGCGTTGTCATGCCAGGCAGCGGGGACGAAGAGCCCGCCCGCGAAGTCCCCGCAGTTGAGCGACTGCTCGAGGTAGGTCGGCTGACCCCCGCCGGCGCCTGCCCCGGGCAGGCTCGCGGACACGTACGTCTCGGGGTTGACGATTCCCGTGCCGGCCTGGTACACACGGAAGAATCCCTGGACCCCGCCGTTGGCCACGCCTAGGTCGATCGTGATGAATTGGATGCGAGTGCGCGCCTCGCCCGCATCACCCGCGGTCGAGCCGGTGAAGCGGGTGCCACCCACCTGCGCCAGACTGTCCAGCCGGTTCAGGTCCGCGACCGTGGGCATCGGGATGGGCGTCACATTGAGCTTCGGCGTCAGGTTAAACTGCGCCCGGCTCTGGTTCTGGATCGAGCTCGCCGCCGAGGTCACCTGATCGAAGAACGTGGCCTGGGGCGTGGATCCGCCGCTGTTGATCTTGATCTGGTCGTTGGAGTGGACCGGCCCGCGCAGCTGGTCGCCCCCACCGAAGACGACCGTGTTACCCAACGTGTCGTCCTCGGAATTCGTGAAGTAGGAGAACTTCGAGAAGCTCTCCTGGTTCACGTCCAGGCGGCGCACAACCTTGTCGCCGAACTGGTCCTGGGCCACGGCGAGGATGCTGCCGATGATGCCGAACTGGCCGGTCGTGATGCCGATCGGGCCCACGTAGACCGAGCGGGTGACGTTGGGGATCGTGCCGCCGCTCGCGTTCTTCACGGCGGCGGCGTTCTCCAGCGTGATATAGCCGCTGCTCGGATAGAGCGTGCGGTTCCCGTTGAGGCGGCTGCGCGCCTCCTCCAAGCCGGCAGTGGCGGCGTCGTCCAGCACGGCGACACGCTCGGTCTGCTTGCCGACCAGGGTCGCATTCAGGCTCAACATCACGACCGCCAGGATGATGCCGCTCATGACGATCGTGAGCAGGAGCGTCGTGATCAGCGCGATGCCGCGCTCGCCGAGCGGGACTCGGGCACGCATGGTGGTTCCTCGGGTCATGGGGTTCACGGCGACACCACCGGTGACGCCGTCGAGAGCGTCGAAAGCGACGGGGTGCAATCCTGCGCGGCCAGGGCATAGTCGTAGCCCGGAGCGATCGGCTGCGCGGTAACGTCGGTCCAGGTCGGAGTAGTGGAGCCGGCCGGCACGGTCTCGATCGGGTCACCCCAGTCGGTCGCGCCCTTGGCCCGGCGCCAGACGACGTACGCCCGGACGTCCTTCTCGCCCGTTGTCTCGTCGGTGGCCTGACCCCAGGTCAGCACCATGACGGTGTCGGGGCCGGGCTTGATCACCCAGTTCGCGTTGAGCGCGGTCCCCAGGATGGGCGGGTTGCCGCACGTCACGACGGCGCGCGTGCCGAGGTTCGGAAGCGGCACGCTGAAGGTGATCGACCGCGAGCGGGCCGCCGAGCCGATGGCCCCGTTGATGATTGTGAAGCTGACCTCGACCCGCGCCAGGCTGTCGATGAGCGCGGCGGCGCCCACGTCGGTGGAGGAGCCGTGGATCTTGTCGGTGTGCTTGAGCGGCATCGACGCCGTCGGGATCGTGTCGAGCGTCGCCGCCGACGTTCCGGCGGCCGGCACCTTCTGATAGTAGTAGCGGAAGAAGTTCGTGCCCGCGGTCTGGGTGATGTTGCGCACCACCGGCTCGGGCGCCTGGTTGTTCACCTGGCGGTAGAGCACGTACGTGGTGTTCACGTGGTCGGACGTATCGATCGCGAAGTACCAGGCGATCGTCTCGGCCGGGCTGTCCTGGGTCGTGCTGCCGCGGGCGTAGTACGTCGTGTCCGGATAGGCGAACGCCGGGGTGGTGCCGGGCAGGGTGAACTTCTGCGCCTGGATCAGCCCATCCACCTGGCCGGCCGGCAGGCCCGGGTTGTAGTACGCCGGCGAGATGCTGTCGGTGTTGGACGCGTAGTCCGCGTTGAAGATGAAAGAGTTCGCCCCGGCATAGACAACTGGAGGCTGCTGGTCGGGCGCGTTGGCGCCGGCCAGGCTCAGCTCCTGCTGCAGCAGGTCGGTGGCGAAGCTCAGATTCTGGACCATTCCCATGTCCGTCGAGTTCTTGTCGAACGCCCGCAACTGCTTCGACAGAACGCCGAGGGCCGAGCCGAGGACGACCACGAAGATCGTCATGGCGATCAGTAGCTCGATAAGGGTCATACCGCGTCGATCTCGCATGGCGAATCCTCGCTACGGCTTGGCGACGGTGATGGTACGGCTGACAGTGGACGCGAGGCCGCCGCCCGAGACGACGACGGTCACCCGCTTGTAGTCGTTGAGCGAATCAGCCATCCCGGACAGTGAGGCGTCGCTCACCACCGTCGTGGTCCGCGTGAACTTGAAGCTGCCCAGGTTGGTGACCGTCCCGGCGCACTTGCCGGCTATGCTGCTCGAGTCGAGGGCCACATAGTTCGGCTCCGCCCGACAGCGGGCGACCCAGGCATCGGCAATCGCGCCGGCCTCATTGCGCACCCGGTACGTGGACACCGCCAGCGTAAGCTTCGTGGCGGCGAGCGGCACGGTGACCAGCACGACGAGGAGCACGAAGATCGAGAGCATGAGCTCGATCAGGGTGAACCCTGCCTCGGCCCGCCTGGTTGCCTGCATCAGAAGCCTCGCTTCCAGCTGCTGCCGTTCCAGTTGTACCACTCGGCACGTCCCGTGGCCCGAGTGATTTCGATGGCCCAGATTCCCTCTTTGGTCCCGCCGCTCATTGCCTTGGGCGAGCTGATGTAGATGCCGCCGTACTCCTGCGTGCTGCCGTTGCGGTAGAAGATGATCGCCGGCAGCCCCGTCGTCGGCTCGACGTTGGTGAAGTTGATCGGGCTGTTGCCGAAGGGTCGCGCCGTCACGCTCGCCGGGCGGCCGAACTTGATGCCGTCGGCGATCTCCACGCTCCGGACCCGCTCACCGTTGTTCCAGGTCCCGTCGTTGGTCGAGTCGTCGAGGATCCGCATACGCCGCCCAGCCGTGTCGATCATGACCACCATCTGGTGCTGCTTCCCGATCGCCTCCCGCTGAACCGCCAGGAGAGTGGTCCCCAGGCGCAAGGCGGCCGCCTTGGCCCGGATCTTCGACGTATCGAGCCGCGGGATCATCATCGCCGCGAGGATCCCGATGATGATCATCGCGATCAGCATTTCGATCACGGTGAAGCCGTCGCGGTCGCCCGCGGGCGCACTGTTCGTCCGTCGGCTTCTCGCCATGGGCATCCTCTAAACCGGGATTTCGGCCGGTGCTGGAACGGAGGAAGGTTGCCTCCGACCGCTCCGGCCTGTCGAACGGGTGGAAGAGCAACAAGCATGCCGGTTATGAGTGCTGCTATATTATTGTATTATCGTGGCTTACGTTTGCAGCGGTGGGTGGAAACAGCGTAGGATGCCGCGAATTGCAGTTCGGGTCCGCAAGGGCATGCAGTCCTGGGTCAGTGGACTAGTCCGGCCTCCGCGAAGTCACGAATGATGCGCTGGACGTCCGCGCGCAGCTCTTCCGCGTCCGACCGGGATCCGGCCAGGCCGGCCACCGACTCGGCGATGAGCTCGGGCGGGTTCTTGCCGTCGCAATAGGTGAGGACAAGAGCGGCGGTAAAGCTGAGGGGGTTGGCGCGGACGCCCTGGGCGTCGTGGAGGCTCAGGCCGCCGGCCACGGGTTGGAAGCGGAGGTCAGGGCGGGCTCGAGGGTAGCGGCGACGAGTTTTTTGCACATCACAAATTTACAGTCCAGTCAGCTTTCCGCAACCGGGCCCCCAGTAAGGGGTCAGCTCGGTCTTTGCAGAATGTGGAAAACCTATTTCACGGGACGCCAGTGGTATACCGCTACCCCCGACACCCGGGAGTTGCCCCCCGACCACGGCGTTTCTATCTTCTCCGGCTCTCTGCTCGTCCCGCCCCTCCATCTTCGGAACCCGATGGCCGACACCACCCTCATGGATAAGCTCGTGTCGCTCGCCAAGCGACGCGGCTTCGTCTTCCAGTCCTCCGAGATCTACGGGGGCCTCGGCTCCGTCTGGGACTACGGCCCGCTGGGCGTCGAGCTCAAGAAGAACGTCAAGGACCGCTGGTGGCACGCGATGGTCCACGCGCGGGAGGACATCGAGGGCCTGGATGCCGCGATCCTCATGCACCCCAAGGTCTGGGAAGCGTCGGGCCACGTCGCCGGTTTCACCGATCCGCTGGTGGATTGCAAGCACTGCAAGAACCGCTTCCGGGCCGACGACCCCCGGATCAAGGGCACACCGGGCCAGCCTGACGCCCAGTGCCCCGTGTGCGGGAGCAAGGGCACCCTGACGGAGCCCAGGCTGTTCAACCTGATGTTCAAGACGTTCATGGGACCGGTCGAGGAGCAGGCCGCGATCGTCTATCTGCGGCCCGAGACGGCCCAGGGCATCTACGTCAACTACCTCAACGTGCTCAACTCGTCGCGCCAGCGGATCCCGTTCGGGATTGCGCAGATCGGGAAGGCGTTTCGGAACGAGATCACGCCCGGGAACTTCATCTTCCGAACCCGCGAGTTCGAGCAGATGGAGATGCAGTTCTTCGTGAAGCCGGGGACCGACGTCGAGTGGTTCGAGCGGTGGCGGGCCTGGCGCATGGAGTGGCACCAGGGGCTCGGGCTCGACCCGGGCCGTCTCCGGTTCCATCAGCACGGACCGCAGGAGCTGGCGCACTACGCGAAGGCCGCGTTCGACATCGAGTACGAGTTCCCCTTCGGCTGGCAGGAGATCGAGGGCGTCCACAACCGCACCGACTTCGACCTTGGCCGGCACCAGCAGTACTCCGGTAAGAAGCTCGAGTACTTCGACCAGGCGGTGAACGAGCGCTACCTGCCGTATATCGTCGAGACCTCCGCGGGCGCGGACCGGGTCACCCTCACCCTCATGGTGGACGCCTACCGGGAGGAGCAGGTCGAGGGAGAGACCCGCGTGGTTCTCGGATTCCATCCCGCGATCGCGCCGATCAAGGCCGGCGTCTTCCCTCTGGTGAAGAAGGACGGGATGCCCGAGCTGGCCACCGAGGTCTATCATGCGCTCAAGCGCCGGTTCCCGGTCTTCTACGACGACAGCGGCGCGATCGGCCGGCGCTACCGCCGGATGGACGAGGCGGGGACACCGTTCTGCGTCACGATCGACGGCGACTCGGTCACGGGCGGGACCGTCACGGTTCGCCACCGTGACTCCATGAGCCAGGACCGGGTCGCACTCGACCAGCTGGAGAGCTATCTCCGCGACCGCATCGCCGCCTGACGGGGGACTGAAAGGCGAACTGTCTTTCATGCGCCTCTCCGACTTCGACTCCCTCGTCCGCCGCCTCTCCTCCGACGTCCCTCCCGCGTTCTTCGAAGGCGTGGCCGAGGTCGTGGTCTCGCCCAAGAGCGTTCCGCACCCGACCCGCGCCGACATCTACACCCTGGGGGAGTGCATCCCCCTTCCCGGAGCCGACAACGCGTCGGCTGGGGCTATCCAGAGCCGGATCGTGCTCTATCACGGCTCGTTCGTGAAGCTTGCGTGGCTCGATCCGGAGTTCGACTGGCGGGAGGAGGCGTGGGAGACGCTCACGCACGAGCTTCGGCACCACGTCGAGTGGCGCGCCCGTGCGCCGGCGCTGGAGGCGTACGACCGTGCGGTCGAGGAGAATTTCGCCCGGCACGAGGGAGAGCGGTTCGATCCCGTGTTCTACCTCGACGGAGAGTCGCCGGTCGCCGGTGTCTACGAGGTGGACGGCGACTTCTTTCTCGACCGGGTCGTGCGGGCGCCGCCGGAATCGCTCGAGATCGACTGGCACGGCGAGCGCTATCGCGCCGCGATCCCACCGGCTCTGTCGCTCCCTGCCTTCATCACCGTTGACGGGGTCGCCGAGCCTCCGCCCGGCGATCTGGTGCTCGTGCTGCGGCGGAAGCCGCATCTCACCGATCTCTTCCATCGTGCCGAGCCGTTCGTCGCGACGGTTCAGGCCACCCCCGCGGCCGCTCCCGATCAGAGGTAACTCAGCCACGGATCGCGCCGGCGCCGCTTGACCTCGGCGAACCAGCGGCACGCCGGGTACAGCAGCGCCACGACGCCGAGAGCCACCGCGTACACTACGACCAGCCCGTACCCATAGCCCGGCGGCGGCTCCGCGGGGGGATTCTCCACCAGCCACGGGACTACCCTGCCATACCGGGTGAGCGACAGCAGCAGCGCGATCGCGTGGACGAGCGGCACGTGCAGCAGCCAGAAGAAGAGCGGCACTCGGCCCAGCGTCCGGACGACCTCCGCGACGGACCCGCGCCAGCGGGCGAAGACCGGCAGGGCCGCCAGCGCCGGGCCGAGCGTCATGAGAAGAAAGAGCAGCGACGGCGGATACTTGGTCGTGGCGAGGAAAGAGAGAACCGTCCGGATCGACGTCGCTTGTGGTGTCCACGGCGCCGGGTCGCCGTAGCCGTTCGCCAGCCGCAGGACGAGAAAGGCCGCCGTCATGACTAATCCCGTCCGCACCAGCACCCGGTCCCGCTCGGCCGGAGGCTTGGCGAACAGGGGACCGAGGGCAAAGCCTCCCGCCATCACCCCGAGCCAGGGCACCAGCGGATAGAGCACGTCGAACCGGGCCGGCCCCAGCTCGATCGGGCCGGGCACATGAAGGATGGTCCAGAGCCAGGCCCAGCGTCCCCAGCCTCCCGGCATCACTCCGTCCAGCAGGTTGTGCCCGGCGAT
>JBGPPG010000146.1:0-7552 GCA_041488455.1 Gemmatimonadota bacterium | reverse complement strand
GGACCGAGTGCAGGCTCGCGCGGAATTCATCGACATGGGTGCCGAAGGTGAGCACGACCGACGGGACCGCGATGCCCCGACGCCGCCACCGCCGGAGCAGCCCTCGTGCGGCGGCGCTGACGGATACCAGGACGTCGAACGGTCTCCGCTCGTGCGCCTCGACCAGCACCCGGTCCAGCATTCGGAACCACGCCGGGCTGTATCGGCCGGGAGCCCCGGTGCGGAGGTAATGGATTCGCACCCCCGGGCCGGTCGTCGTTTCCTGCGGCGTCACCTGCCCCGACCGGTCGGTCGTGAACAGCTCCACGTCGTGTCCCAGCTCGGCGAGCCCCTCGAAGATCTGCTCCGTGACGATCTGCATCCCTCCCGCTGAGTGCTCGGGAAGGATGCGGGCAAAGGCCGCGATCCGGAGCCGGTGCGGCATCACGTGAGCACCTGCCTCAGCGCGGCGATGACCTGGGCCACCTCGTCCTCCTGGAGCTCGGGATAGCACGGGAGCGAAAGCACGCGACGGCAAAGCCACTCGGCGTGCGGAAACGCCCCGAGCCCGGCACCCGCATAGACCGGATGCTCGTGGATGGCGTGGGGATAGTGAACCCCGGTCTCGACGCCGAGCGCCAGCAGTCGCTCCCGCACCAGGTCCCGCCCCTCGACCGTGACCACGAAGAGATGATACGCGCCTTCCGCGCCTTCACGCTCCACCGGCAGGCCGAGCCCGGGAAGGTTGGCCAGCTCCGCGATGTACCGCGCCGCGATGGCACGGCGCCTGGCCACCCAGGCGTCCAGACACTCGAGCTGGACGCCGAGAACGGCGGCCTGGATCTCGTCCAACCGGGAGTTGCGTCCTTCCAACACGCTCCAGTCGCGACGTTGATACCCGTACACGCGGAGCAGGAGGAGCCGCGCGGCGTGGCGCTCGTCCCGGGTGTACACGAGCCCCCCGTCGCCGTAAGCGCCCAGGTTCTTCGTGGGGTAAAAGCTGAATGCCGCCAGATCACCCCAGGTGCCGACCTCGCGCCCCTGGAAGCGCGCCCCGTGTGACTGGGCGCAGTCCTCGATCAGGGCCACGCCCAGCTCACGGCACACAGCGGCGAGGGCCACGGCGTCGAGCGGATGCCCGTACAGATGCGGCGTGATGACCGCCCGCGTGCGGGGGCCAACGCGGCGGCGCACCTCGGCGGGCTCGAGCAAGCGGCTAGTGCGGTCGCAGTCCGCGAGGGCCAGATCCGCGCCCACCGCCCGGATGGCGCTCGCTGCCGGCATGCAGACGTTGGCGACTGTGAGCACTTCGTCTCCGGGACCAATGCCAAGTGCGAGCAAGGCGAGCGACAGCGCGTCGGTGCCCGACGCCACCCCCACCGCGTGACCGCCACCCAGCCGCCGGGCGTACGCCGCTTCGAACGCGGCCACCGCGGGTCCGAGTACGTAGTGCCCGCCCCGGGCGACCCGCAGAAGCGCTTCCTCTGTAGCCGCGGCCACGGCTGCGTGCCGCCGCTTCAGGTCGACGAAGGGGACGATGGGGGCCATCGCGCTCCGCTGGGCGATCGGGTGTAGAAGTCGAGCGTCCGGGCCAGCCCGTCCCGAAGCGACGTCGTGGCGCGCCAGCCGAGCAGCCGCTCGGCCAGGCGCGGGTCGGTCCAGTAGTCGCCGACATCGATGGCACGCTGCTCGGGGGGAACCGGCGCCTCGACCAGCTCGCCCCGGCCGAGCAGATCGCGCGCAATGGTGGCGAACTCTCGCAGGGAGGCGGGGCTCTCGTGCCCGATGTTGATCGCGTGTCCCGCGGCGTCCCGCGTGCCGCCCGCCGCGAGCAGCGCGTCCACCGCATCGTCTACCATCAGCCAATCGCGACGGAAGGTACCACCCCCGAACAGCAGCACCGGCTCGCCACGGAGCAACCGTCCGATCACGAAGCCGGTGACTCCGTGTGCCGGGTCCTGATTGCCCTGACGCGGACCGTAGACGTTCGTCAGCCTGAGGCGCACGACGGGGAGATCGTAGAGCCGGCCGTAGAGAACCGCGTACTGCTCGGCAGCGAACTTGTGAATCCCGTTCGGGTCCGGCGGCGTGATCGGATGGGTCTCGTCCACCGGCAGCCGCTCGGGCCGCCCGTATACGGAGCGGGTGCTCGCGAGCACGATGAATGGTCGTGCGGTGGAGCGGCGCACGGCCTCGAGCAGCGCGACCTGGGCAACGAGGTTGAGCGTCAGATCTCGCCGCGGATCGCTGATGCTCCGGGAGTGCGCCGGATCGCCCATGAGATCGAACACAACCTCGGCCTCCAGCACCGAAGCCGGGACGGGCTCGACGGCGAGATCGAGCTTCACCAGAGGGATCCGCACGTCCTCGACCGCGAGGTTGGCCGGCTGGCCGGCGCAGCCCGGTATCAGCCCGTCCACGACCGACACGACAGCCCCGAGGGCCGCGAGCCGGAGCGCCAGATTGCTGCCGATGAATCCCGCGCCGCCCAGGACCACAACCCGCCGCCCCCGCCACGTCTGCTGCACCGTCATCCCCGAGCCGCGGCGAGCGCGTTGCTCACGGGCACGCGCGCCGGCGCGGTGATCAGGTACAACAGCGTTTCGTACCCGGCCGCGCGTGCTACCCGTTGTACTCGGCGCCGCCATCGGTCGTTGGCGGCGACGAGGTGAGCCAGACCGGCCGACGCCCTTCCCGCGGGCAGGATCAGATTGTCTACCGGCTCGACGAGTCGAAGCGCTCCGCCGACCTGAGCCACCAACGCGCCCACCTCCGCTTGGGTGAGCTCCGGTTCATGACTCCGCTCGCACTTCCGGCCCAGGATGCGCTTCCACGGCGTGAGCTGTCCGCTGGGTGTGCTGAGCACCAGCGCACCGCCGGGACGCAGGACACGAAAAAGCTCCCGCATGAGCGTCGGGCGCGCGGGGATCGGGAGATGCTCGATCACTTCGAGACAGAGGATCGCGTCGAATGCCGCACCGCTCCATCCCATCCGGGTGATGTCCTGTACCGCGTACCGCGCCCAGGGATGCGCCCGGCGGCCACGACCGAGCCGCGGCCGGTTGAGATCGGCGCCCACATAGCGGAAGTCGGCGAACAGGTCCGCCTGAGCGGAGATCCCGCAGCCGATGTCCAAGACTCGGCCACCCCGGGCCAGCCCCACGCTGCCGAGCGCCGCACGCGCGGCGAGATACCTGGCATCGGAATTCTCCCGGGAGAGCCGCAGCATGTTGGGCGCCACGACGACCCGGTCATCGTCCGATTCCTGGTACCAGTACAGGATGTCCAGCTCTTCATCGCGAAGGGTCCGGCACCGCCCGCATAGCGATTGCCATTCGTCCGGCCGCTTTCGCCTCCGAGCGTGCACACAGAACAGGCACGGCACTCGCCCCGCGTGGCGGGCCCCATCAACCAGCATGACGTGATCGCGCCTCGAGCCGGTTGGCCGCCACGATGATCCCCATGAGAACCCCCATCAGAACCCCGAGGATCTCGCCGTTGAAGGCATCGACCGTCAGGTTGCCGGCGAGAATCGCCGCGAGTCCGATGGCCGCGGTGCCCGCCGCCTGGGCCAGCGGACGATCCGGATGGCGTCGGGCCAGCCGCAGGCCTCGGATCAGCGCGCCGATCACGGAAACGAGCAGCAAGGTCAGTCCCACCAGCCCCGTCTCGATCGCGGTCGTCAGGTAGCTGTTTTCGGTAGGCAGCACCACGGCCACCGACGTGCCTCCGCCTTGCGGGATCGTCCAGTGCACCGGCCCGGACAGAATGGAGGTGCTGACCCCGCCACCGGTGATCGGCTGGGCAATCACGGCGGTCAGGTAGTAGCTCCAGATGGCCGGACGACTCAGCGCCTGCGCGGCCGCGCCTTCCGTCCCTTCTCGTGCAGCCAGGGCCTGGACCCGCTCGATCAGCGTCTCCCGGAAGATGTAGACGAGGAGCCCAATCACCGCCAGCGTCATGAGGCTCACGCCAACGACCCGCCGGATCGATCGCCCAAGGCTGATGAACGCGATTGCCACCGCGACACCCGCCGCGAGCCATCCCGTCCCCTTCATGCAAGCAATGTTGGCCGCGCTCGCAAGGATGAGCACCGCCAGCACGAGCCACCGAGGCGCCAGCGCCCGTCTGCCGACGGCGAGCGCCAGCGCGCTCCCCACTCCGACCGCGGTGAGAATGCCGAACTCGATCGCGTTAAGGAACGCCCCGAAAGGTTGCACCTCGTTTCCGCTCAGCCAATTGAAGTTGCGCGCGGCGAGGCGCTCCTGCAGGAAGAGGGGTGGATAAAACACGGCAGCGGCCGGCGACTTGAGGAATGCGAAGATCGGATCAATCCCGAGGGCCACCTCGATGAATCCGACGATGCTCCAGAATCCCACCAAGGCCAGCAATGCGATCAACAAGCGTCGCGCCGCGCCGGCCGGGTCTGCGGCCCGCAGCACGCACTGACTGGCGATGAGGATTGCGCTGAAGACCATCAGCCATCGGAACACGCCGGTCAGTGAGGCGACGAACTGTGAAGTCCACGCGAGCGAGGCCACGGTCCAGATGACCCACAGCGCGATGGCGAGTTCCCAACCCATCAGCCGCGGCCGCCCTCGCAACAGCAAGCTCGCGAGGCACACCGCACCGAGCCCGACGACGATGAAGTTCGTGAGCGCCAGCTCGAGCGTCGTCCCCGGTATGTCGACGTACAGCCGGAACGGAATGAGGAAGACGAGCGCCGGCAGGCTCCAGGTCAGTGGCACGATCGCGATGGCTGTGGTGGCCAGACCGAGCACCACGATCACGGCGACCGTGTACGCATCGCCGAGCATCGCGGCTGCCAGTGCGGCCGCGAGCGCGACGAAGATCCCTATCCGCCACAGCCGCCAGGACTGCTCGCCGGACCCCACTTCGATAGCGGTCATTGACCCTGGGAGAAGACCCGACCGGACGCGAAAGCCGCAAAACATAGCAGTGCAGCTTGAGAGGTCGCAACCGCACTCTTGACGAACATATGGATCATCGATAGTCCTTCCCGCCGATCATGCCTTGCATCCTCACCCGAGCCCGTGCCGACAGGCGATTGGTGTCTTCAGCCAGCGACGTGAGTCGGTGAGCGGGCATCGGGACAGCGAGCGCCGCGCTCGCGACTATCGCCCGATGGACCTGCATCGGCTCATGGAGTACGGCAGCGTCGACCAGCTCACCGGCCGACATCGGATCGCCCGCCAAATCGCCCCGCCCGCCCCCGCCGATATCGCCCTCGACGTCGGTTGTGCCAACGGATACTGGGCCAACCTGTACCTCGCCGGCCGGGCGCTGAAGGTCATCGGCGTCGACGTGGATCGGGAGGAGGTCGCCCGCGCTGCCGACGCGGCGAGGCGCTCGCTGCACCGCGAGGCCCGGCCCGCGTTCGGGGTGAGCTCGGCGCACGATCTGCCCTTCGCTGACGGCGCCTTCACGCTCGCATACGTGATGGATGTGCTCGAGCACGTCGACGATCCCGCTCGCGCGGCGGAGGAGATTCAGCGCGTGCTTGCTCCCGGTGGGCGGTTGGTTGTCAGCGTCCCCGGCGATTGGCTGTTCAACTGGCTCGACCCGCACTATCCCGAGCATCGGCACTACTCGCCGGCCCAGCTGAGGGCATTCTTCCCCTCCCTCGAGCTTCTCACGCAGCACCAGACCGGCTTCCTCTGGTCCACGCTGTGGGGCAAATACGTCCGTTTTCTGTTTACGCGAGGCACCCGGCTCGTCCCCGGTCGCCGGCTGCGCACGGCCGTATTGCGCGGCACCAATCGAGCCGTCGACCGCCTGGCAGACCTTGACTGTCGTCTCAACTACGGCTTCGGCGCGGCGCTCTGCATGGTGTTCCGGAAAGGCTGACCAGCCACCACCTCGCCGCGCAGCGTCTCGAGCCGCTTCATCCGCTCCGTCCACCCGAACTCGGCCGCGAACGCCCGCCGCCTGGCAGCCTCCCCGCCGGGCTCCCCAAGCCGCCGCTCAGCCGCCGCGACGAACCCGGCCGCGTCGTCCGCCGGATCGAGCCACTCCCGGAACGGCTCCAGCGTCGGGAGCGGTCGCGCCACCACCGGCTTTCCCCGGAGCAGGTACTCGAAGAACTTGAGCGGGAAGCTCGCCCGCATCACGTCGTGCCGGGCCGAGGGGAGGAGCGCCACGTCGAATCGGTCGATCACCGCCGGAGCCACGGCGTGGGGGACCTCCCCAAGCCAGTGCACGTTGGGCGGCGCCTCAGCCCCCGTCACGGCCGCTCGCGTGTCCCCCAGGTTCATCGGACCCACCAGGACCAGCGACCACCGAGGCCGCCGCCGCGCGATCTCGTAGATCAGATCCAGATCGATCTTGTACGCGGCCAGATTGCCCAGATAACCAAGCCGAGGCCGCGGCAGCGCGTCGAGCGCGTCGAGCACGGGGTGCCGAGCCGTCGAGGCGTCGCGAAGGAAGAGATCCGTGTCGGCAACGTTGGGCAACACCTCGACCCGCCGCGCCAAGGGCCTGAGCCGGGCGGCCAGCGGCTCCGCGGTCGTGATCGTGAGATCCGACTGCCCCGCCAACGCGGTCTCGAGCTGCCGCACGGCCGTGGCATCGACGCCCGGGTTGGCCGCATAGTCGTCCACGCAGTAGTAGATCGTGCCTTGCGGCCGGGCCTGGACCGCGGTGCCGAGCCCCATCGGATGGAAGATCCACCCCGCCTCGATCGTCCATCGCCGGAGCCCGAGTAGCGCCCGCACCTGCCACCCTACCCACTTGCTGTTCGCCGCCGCCCCCGACCCGCGGTATGCGGGGAGCGGGAGCGGCGAGAACACCCAGAGCCGCTGCCCCACGCGCCGAAGCGGTCTGAGCGAGCGGCCGATCCGCGCCGCGACGCGACGCCAATCGTGAAGCCTCGGCGCGCGCGCGCCGACCGATTCGACAAAAAGGGTCGGCCGCTCCGCCGCCAGCCGCTCCGTCAGGTGATGGCAGTTCACCCGGGTCGGCGTGAACCAGAGCGCCGAGCCGTAGACTAGGTCCATGCCACTCCACCACGCATCCCGGAACGGGCTTCGTTGATCCAGCCCTCCAGCTCCTCGGCCATCGTGTCGTAGCTGCGGTTCGCACCCGGTGCGCCCCGGCCCGCCGCACCGACCCCCGCCCGGCGCGGATCCTCCCAGGCGGATCGGATCGCCCGCGCCAGTCCCCCCGCCGTGGGCTCGGCCAAATACCCCGTCTCCCGATCCCGGATCAGCTCCGGCAGGTTGCCCACCGCGCTCGCCACCACCGGCACGCCGAGCGCCTGGGCTTCTACTACGAAGATGCCGTACGGCTCCTCCCGCGAGGGGACGACGCACAGCGCAGCGCGCTCGAGCAGGCCCAGCACCTCCGGGTGTGGCATCGGCCCCGAAAACACGACCCGGTCGCCAAGCCCGAGGTCGCCGGCAAGCCGCTCCAACGCGGGGCGCTCCTCCCCATCTCCCGCGAGCCAGAGCGGCACCGCGATCCGGTCGCCCAGCTCGGCCCACGCGCACAGCAGGAGGTCGAAGCCCTTCTTGTGAACCATGCGCCCCGCGGCCAGGACGAATGGCCGCGGGGG
>JBGPPG010000145.1:0-7623 GCA_041488455.1 Gemmatimonadota bacterium | reverse complement strand
GCTGACCGCGCGGTCCCGGCCCCGGGGCGGCGGTCGCGACGGGTCCGGGGTATCATTGAGCCGTGCTGCTCGCCGCCGCCGCGGTACTCGCTCTCGCCAGTCAGCCGCTCTACCCGTTCAGCGTGAGCCACGAGCGGCTCCGGCTGCCGGACGGCGTGCAGCTCGCGGTCACGTATTGGCGCCCGGTCTCTCGCGATACGGCCGAGCGTTTCCCGGTCCTCCTCGAGTTCCTGCCGTACCGCAAGGACGACTCCTTCTACCGCCGCGACTATCCCCTCTACGAGTACTTCGTCCGCCGGGGCTACATCCTCGCCAAGGTGGATATCCGCGGTACCGGCGGCTCCGAGGGCCGTCTGCCGCCGCGCGAATATTCGGACGTCGAGCTCGACGACGCGGTTGAGATCATCGCCCGACTCGCCCGCCTGCCCGGCGCCAACGGGTCGGTCGGGATGTGGGGGATCTCGTGGGGCGGATTCAACGCCCTCCAGGTCGCGATGCGCCGCCCGCCCGCGCTCAAGGCGATCCTGGCCCTGCATGCGTCGGACGATCTCTTCCACGACGACGTCCACTACATCGACGGCGCGCTGCACCTCGATCCGTACGCCCTCCAGATCGATCACGAGAACGGCCTGCCCCGCACCCCGGACTATCCGGTCGACTCGGCCTACTTCGCCGAGCGCTTCGACGCGGAGCCGTGGATCTTCACCTACCTGAGACAGGACCGGGACGGCGACTTCTGGCGCCGCGGCTCGCTCCGGTTCGCCCCGGACCGGATCACCATTCCCGTGTACCTGATTGGCGGTCTCCACGACGGATACCGCGACACCGTGCTCCGGCTGCTGGAGAGCCTCCGGGTCCCCGTGAAAGCGGAGATCGGCCCCTGGGAGCACGACTGGCCCGACAACGGGACGCCCGGTCCGAACTACGAGTGGCGCGCGCGGGCCATCCGCTGGTGGGATCACTGGCTCAAGGGCCGCGACAGCGGACTCCTCGCCGAGCCGAGACTTCTCCTCTTCCAGCGTGACGCCTACCTGCCGAGCGACACGATCAGCCAGCTCCCGGGGCGCTGGCGCTTCACCGACTGGCCGATGCCCCGGGCCCGGTGGCGCACGCTCCGCCCGGTGTCCGGTGGACGGCTCGTGACCGGCCCCGCGCCACGGGGTCTGGACTCCCTGCGCTACTCGCCCGGGGCAGGATGGATGGCCGGCGACTGGTGGGGTGATCCGACCGGAGACATGCGGCCCGACGACGGAGGGAGCCTGGTGTACGACGGGGAGCCGCTTCGCGAGACGCTCGTGCTCGCGGGGTTCCCCAGGGTAACGCTGACGGTGACCGCATCCGCCCCGCTCGCCAACTGGACGGTCCGGCTCGAGGATGTCGCACCGACGGGTGAGGTGTCGCTGGTCACGGGAGCGGTCGTGAACGGAACACAGATCCGCTCAAGGCTGGATCCGCGCCCGCTCGTGCCCGGCCGGCCGGAGCGAGTCGAGCTGGACCTGCATTTCACGACCTGGACCTTCCGGCCCGGGCACCGGGTCCGGCTCGCGGTGTCCAACGCCCAGTTTCCGATGATCTGGCCCACGCCGTATCCGATGACGACGACGCTGGCGACCGGCGGGGACGCTGCGTTGCGCCTGCCGCTCGTGCCCGCGCCCGGCTCGGCTCCCGCGCTTCCCACGCCCGAGCCGCGAGCCACCGCCCCCGATGCCCGGTCCATCGAGCCGGAGTCCGAGACCGCGCATCGCGTGCTCATCGATCTGCACGGGGACTCGACGAGTGTGGAGCTCCGGGAGCCCGATGCGTACGAGATCGGGGAGCGCTCGGTTCAGGTCGCCGAGATGGAGCGGTGGACCGTGCGGCACGACCGCCCGGCGGAGGCACGCTTCCTGGGCGAGGAGACTCACCGCATCCGCCTCCCCGGACGCTCGCTCGAACTCAAGACCCGCATGGACATTCGGTCAGACGAGCGGTTCCTGCGTCTCCGGTTCGACCGCGAGCTTCTGGAGAACGGCACCAGAGTGCGACAGCGGGTGTGGGAGGACTCGGTCGCGCGCGTGTGGCACTGAGCTGAGCCGGGGGACGAAAATGAAAGCGGCCGCCGGACCGAAGTCCGGCGGCCGCTCTCCGCATCGACTACCCGAGGTCGGGGCCCGAAGGCCGCCGTTCTTCTCTCACGTGCCTTCGCGGCTGTTCCGCCGCGGGAGGGCTTTTTGTGAGGCCTCGGCTTCCATCCCCAGGCCGGATGGCCGTCCCACCTGGTTCATCGCTGCGAGCGCTACGGGTCGGATCGGGTCGCGGACCGATCTCCCACACTGCGTTCCGACGCGCCGCATCGGACCGGATGGAGCACGCGACTGGCTCCATCAATCCAACCGGAGTGATCACCGGGATCTGCAAGCGCCTGAGCCCTTGGTTGCGTCGGCGCTCTCCCCCGATATTCCGGCTGAACCCGCCTGCCGATCGCCACCAAAACCGAAGGTTTCAGTACGTGCCCAGCAAAGCGTGAGGCCAATATAGGACCTTCGTTTGATCGCGCAAGTGCCTGTCTTTCTTCGGTTTACGACCATCGCGTGTGGATTGGCTGTGGAGGCTAAGCGGGCACTGCGCAAGCCGGTTGAGCGACCGTTCAACATCGTGTGCAGATGTGAGCGCAGAGTGTGCACACGCGTCCACACGATTTGTGGGAATCAGTCGGTGTCTCCGTCGCGAAGCCGCGCAAGCGGGCCGGCTCGCTCAGCGCGCGATTACTTCTTCTGGAACAGCTTCTGCAGACCCTTCTGGACCTGCTCCTGCACCGCCTTCTTGGCCACTCCCCCGACCGGAATGCCGTACTTCGGCGCCGTTGCCGTCCCGCTCACAGTTACGGGGATCGAGATCTCACCCTGGGAGTTACGCAGGTGAGCGACGGGACCGAGCTTGGCCGCCTTGGCCGCCGAGATGATCGCCTGGAGCTTGAAATCGAGGCTCTGGTCGAAGCCCATCACTCCCGCCCCCGTCACGGAGAGCTCTCCGGCCTTGAGCAACAGGTCGTTGGTCTTGGCCTTCCCGCCCCCGATGTCCGCCGTTCCGGAAAAGGTCTCGAACTTGGTGTCCTTGTCGTTCCCCTCGGTGATGCCGATCGCCTCGTTGATCCTGGCGAGGAGGGGAAAGTTCTTGATGACGCCGTTCACCAGCTGGAACTTCACGGTTCCGGCCAGGCTCTTCTGGATGGCGGGGGCACTGCTCCCGCTCCCCTTCACGTTGGTGGTGACGCTGGCGGTGCCGAGCAGGAAGTCCTTCATGGTCGTAGTGGCGCTCAGGGCCCGGTTCACGTCCAGCCCGCTGAGGCTCGACTTGATGGCATAGACCGGCGCCGGCTGGCTCATGTCGATGGCCACGGAGCCCTGCTGCTTCCCGCCGAAGAACGTGAACGTGAAGGGGTCGAGGGTGAACACGCCTTTCTCGAAGCGGAACTGCGCCGACATCGCGTCGAGCACCATGGTCCCGAACTTGACCTTGTCGATCGTCGCCTTGCCGCTGGCCACGAAGGTCTTGAAGTCGGGAGCGACGGTGGTGTTGAGCTCGAACGGCGCCTTGCCCGAGATCGAGAGGCCGGGATACGGCGGCAGGCCCGCGAGCGCGAACAGCGAGGGCAGGTCGGCGTTCTCGATCGAGGCCGACTCGAGATGGAGCGATGCGCCCTTCGGGCCGGCTTCCGCGGCGCCCGTGACGGTCGTGCTGCCGAGCGTTCCGGTGAACCGAGGGGCCTTGAGGGCGCCGCCGCTCGCCTCGAGATCCGCTGCCATGCTCGAGATGGTGGTGACCGTGGGAGCGCCCTTGGGTCCGGTCAGGCTGTCGTCCACGATGCGGATGCGGCCATCCCGCACCTGGAGCAGCTTGAGATCCACCGACGGCGCGCTGCCCGGGGCCGCCCCGGCTGGCGCCGGAGCCGGTGCGGGCGCCACCGGCAGCAGCCACTTGCCGGTCTTGTCCTTCCGCAGCGCGATCGTGAGCCCCCGGAGCTCGACGTGGTTGATCGTTATGGTGCGCCCGGGCAGGAAGGAAGCGACATTCGGGACCACGTGAAGACTGGTGAGCGAGAGGCCGGGCGCCGCATTCGAATCGGCCGCGCCGATCCGCACGTCGCGGGCATCGAGCGCCGGCGTGGGGAACAGCCCGACCCCGATCGAGCCCAGCGTCACCGGCTGTCCCAGAGCCGAGGTCAGCCCCGCCTCGATCTTCTGCTTGACCGCCGAGGAGTGAAGCGCCGCATATCCGAGACCGAAGAGCGCCAGCACGAGCACGACCAGCGCAATGGGCCCATAGAGGAGCCGTCGCATGAAAATCTCCGCCATCCGTCGGGTGAATTGCCTCCAGTATGCGAGGCCCGCGAGGGGTACGCAAACGGCGCATCGGGGAATCCCCGTCCTTGCTTGCCTCCGGTGCCGGCCCTCGGCCAGATCCCGGCGGGCTCACCAGGCGGGTTGAGCCGTGACGCTCCGGCACACGTGCCGCATACCTGCAGTCTACTGTCAACCGGAGGCTAGGAATGACGATCTTCGATCGAGCGACGGCATCGGCCGCCGCGGCCGTGCTGGTCCTCACCGCGTGCCGCTCGGCTCCACCCCCCGCGGCGCAGCGGGTCGAGTCTCCGAAGCAGGCCGCGGTCGCCCCACCCTCCACTACCCCACCCGCGGACGTCTCACACGGTGAGGCGCCGGTCGGCTCGACCGGCACCCCTGCGCCGGTGGATCCCGCTGCGCCTCCTCGGAGTCGCGAGCGACTTCACCGGGTGCGATTCGAGATCGCCCACGCCAACGTCACCATCGGGAAAGGCACGACGTACTACGCCTGGACCTTCGGCGGCACGGTCCCGGGGCCAGTCATTCGAGTCACCCAGGGCGACACGGTCGACTTCACGCTGGCCAACAAGGGACCGCAGGCCCACAGCATGGACTTCCACGCCGCGGAGATCGCGCCCAGCCGGTACTACGTGAACATCAATCCGGGGGACTCACTGCACTACCGGTTCACCGCCCACGTCCCGGGCGTGTTCATGTATCACTGTGGCACGGCGCCCGTTGCGATGCACATCGCGAACGGGATGTACGGAGCGCTGATCGTCGACCCGGCCCTGGCGCGCCCGCCGGCGAAGGAATTCGTCCTGGTCCAGAGCGAGTTTTATCTCACGCCCGACGACGCCAAAGGAGGCGTGCGAAGCCTCGACTGGCAGAAGCTGCTGGGCCTGGCCCCGGACAACGTCGTGTTCAATGGGCGCATAGCCCAGTACGCCGAGCACCCGATCTCAGTGCGTTCCGGGGAGCTGCTGCGCCTCTACGTCGTCAACGCTGGGCCGAACCGGATCTCGTCGTTCCACGTGGTCGGTGGGATCTTCGAGAAAGTGTTCGAGGATGGCTCGCCCACCGCGTCACTTCGAGGCGTGCAGACGGTGAACGTGCCGGTGGGTGGAGGGGCGATCTTCGAGGTCCGACTCCGTGAGCCCGGGGACTATCCCTTCGTGACCCATGCCTTTGCCGACGCGACGAAGGGCGCTGTGGGAATCCTCCGCGCGGGCGCCGGCCAGGCCCCGTGACCTCCCACGCCAGGGCGGCCGGCTCGGGTCTGGTGGCGCCGCGCCTCGTGTAAGGGATCGAGCGTGCTCCCGCTGCAACCATTCCGCCCGCTCGGCGCACATACCCGAGTGCCCGAAGCACCGAACCGGACGGACCATGGGAGCGAACATGCCACGTGCACCAGGGTTTTTGCTTCTGCTGCTGCTGACGAGCGCCTTCAGCGGGCTGGAGGGACAGGAAACCGGCGCCGGTACGGCCGGCACCCGGGCGGTGCTGCCCCGCGATGAGGAGATCGCGCTCGCCCGCAGCGCTGCTCCGCCAGCCTTCGGTCGCAACGCGCGGGTTATGGTCTTCACCGGAACCAGCTACATCGTGGCCGAGGCGGGAACGAGCGGAGTCGCCTGCTACGTCGGCCGCAGCTGGCCCGAGAGCCTGGAGCCCCACTGCTTCGATCCCGAGGGGGCCGAGACCATCCTGCCCATCGAGATCCGGCGGGTGGAGCTCCGCGCGGCAGGGAAAGACAGCGCTGAAGTCGACCGCGACATCGCCGCGGGGCTTGCGACCGGACGGTTCCGGCTGCCCCGGCGCCCTGCCCTGTCGTACATGCTCTCGTCCGGCCAGCGCCTGATCAGCGATGACGGGAAGCCGGTGGGGAGCTGGCGCCCGCACATCATGATCTACTACCCCTACCTCACCGCCGCCGATGTCGCGCTCGAGGGCGATCCGGATCTCCGGGGCGCGGTGCTGGTGGACGCCGGGCGCCCGACCGCCAACCTCATGATCGTCGTGCCGAAGTTCATCGACCCGGAGCCGCGCCCGGCACGCCCGTGAGCGACGGGTCCGAGCAACCGGACCGCGAGCTTGTCCGCGCCGTCGTGGAAGAGCGCGACGAGCTCGCCTTTCGCACGCTCTACCGCCGCCACACGCCGCGTCTCTACCGCTTCGCCCTCCGCCTCGAGGCAGGCGGCCGGGCCGACGCGGAGGAGGTGGTGCACGAGACCTGGGTACGGGCCGTGCTGGGTCTTCCAACCTTCGCGTGGCGGTCCACGCTGCCCACGTGGCTCGCCGGAATCGCCGTCAATTGCGTCCGGGAACGCTGGCGCCCCGACGCGGCGGCGCTGGCCGACGTGCCCGAGCCCGCCGCGGACGACCGCCAGCTGCTCGGACTCCCCGACCGCCTCGATCTGGAGCGCGCGATCGTGCGCCTTCCCGCTGGAGCCCGGGCTGTGCTCGTGCTTCACGACCTCGAGGGCTACACCCACGAAGAGATCGCGGCGATGCTGGGCGTCGCGGCGGGGACGTCGAAGAGCCAGCTCGCCCGCGCGCGGGAGCGCCTCCGCGGGCTGCTCGGCCGCCAACCACATGAAGGAAGGGTTGATCCATGACCGACGATCTCGACGAGTCGCTCGCGCGGCGTCTCGGAGCGCTGCCCCGGGAGCTGGCGCCGCCGCCGGCGCTCGAGGAGCGAGTGGTAGGCTCACTCAGGAAGCGTGGGCTGCTCGGCGGCCGCCGGTCGCCGCTCTGGTGGGCCGGGATCGCGGCCGCTGCGCTGATCGTGTTCGGCGGCGGCGTGGCGCTGGGCCGGGGAGCCGGCGCGCGGCCGATGGCCCCGGGTCTTCACCGGTTCATGCTGCTTCTCTACGAGGGACCCGGCTTTGACGCGGGCGACAGCACCGTTGCGGCGGCGCGGGTCGAGGAATATCGAAGCTGGGCGCGCACGCTGGCCGAGCGGCAGCGGCTCGTTGCGGGTGAGGAGTTGGGCAAGCCTGACTGGATGCTCGAGGCAGGCGGGAGCGGAGTCGCGGTCGGCCCGACGGGAGATCCGGCGGTCCTGCCGACCGGATTCTTCATCGTCGCGGCACGGGACTCGGCTGACGCGGTGGCGCTGGCGGAGAGCTGCCCCCACCTCAAGCACGGAGGGCGCGTGGCGGTGCGGGCGATCCGGCCGACGTGAGGCAGCGAAGGTCCTGGCGGCGGCCCGGCACAGCTAGAACGGGACCGACACGGCGACTCCGACTTCACGGTCGAGCGTCACCCCCACGCTGAACGGCGGGCTCCCGCGGGCATAGCG
>JBGPPG010000144.1:0-7660 GCA_041488455.1 Gemmatimonadota bacterium | reverse complement strand
GCTCGCTCCACTCCCTCCGCCAGGGGCTCGACCCGGAGGCTGCGAGCCATGGCGGCGACAGCCGCGGTGATGGCGGCGTTGTCCGGATTGACCTCGATGCCCCGCACGAACGAGCGATCCATCTTGAGCATGTCCACGGGGAAGCGGCGCAGGTAGCTGAGCGACGAGTAGCCGGTGCCGAAGTCGTCGATGGCGATGCGCACGCCCATGTCCCTGAGCCGGCGGAGTGTCTGCTCGGTGTCCTGGCCCTGATGCATGAGCACGCTCTCGGTCATCTCGAGATAGAGGCTCTCCGGCGGGCTCCCGGCCTCGATCAACGCACGGCGTACCTGCTCCACCAGGCCGGGCCGCCGTACCTGCTGGCCGGAGAGGTTGACGGCCATCGCCAGCGGATGGCCGAGGGCGCGCAGAGCCGCCTGGATCCGGACCGCCTCCATGATGACCCAGTCGCCGATGGGTACCACCAGCCCGCATTCCTCCGCGAGCGGGATGAAGTCATCGGGACCGACCAGCCCCACCTCGGGGTGGTTCCACCGGACCAGCGCCTCGGCTCCGACGACCACGCCCGCCGCCGCGTCCACGACCGGCTGGATGTGCAGCACCAGCTCGGAGCGCTCGATCGCGCGGCGGAGCCCGGTCTCCAAGGCGAGGCGCTGGAAGGCGCGGGAGCTGAGTTTCGCATCGTAGAACTGGTAGTTGTTACGGCCCGAGCTCTTGGCGGAGTACATGGCGACGTCGGCATGCTTGAGCAGCGTCTCCGCGGTATCGCCGTCCTGGGGGTACAGGCTGATCCCCAGGCTCGCCGTCATGAAGACATCGCCGCCGTGCAGGTGCACCGGCTCCTCGAAGGACGCGAGCACGCGGGAGGCGACTCGCGCGGCGTCCTCGGCCCGGGTGATGCCTGAGAGACACATGATGAACTCGTCGCCGCCGTGGCGGGCGAGGACCGCGTCGGGGGCGTCCTCCGTGCCGCGGGTGAGCGGATCAGTGTCGCGCACGGCCCGGCCGAGCCGCGCGGCCACCTCGGCGAGGAGCTGATCGCCGGCGCTATGGCCCAGGGTGTCGTTCACCCGCTTGAAGTGGTCGAGATCCATGAACATCAGCGCCACCAGACGGCCGGCGCGGCGGGCGTCGGCGACGGCCTGCTCCACCCGCTCCTGGAAGAGGACGCGGTTGGGCAGATCGGTCTGGGCGTCGAAGTACGCGAGCCGCCGGATGCGCTCTTCCGCGCGCCGGCGCTCGGTGATGTCCTGGAGCGTGCCTGCCAGTCGGAGGCCGCGGCCGTCAGGGCCGGTGAAGCACTCGGCCTGGCCGTGCACGACCAGCTCACCCTCATCCGGCAGGCGCAGGCGGTGCTCGAGACTGTAGCCGCTTCCGGCGCGCTCGGCGTGGCCGAGGGCCGCCTCGACGTCGGAGCGGTCGTCCGGGTGCACGCGGCTCAGGAACAGCTCGTGGGTCGGGACGGTCTCGGGATCGGCGACGCCGAGAAGGCGCCGCGTCTCCGCGGACCAGAGATGAAGGCCGGTCTCGACGTCCCACTCCCAGCTGCCGACGCGGGCGATGCGCTGCGCGGCGGCGAGCCGCGACTCGCTCTCCACCAGCTCGTCCATGGTGCGCTTGGCGCGGAGCAGGTAGCGGATGCGCTGGGCCAGCACGATCCAATGCACCGATTTTACTTCGAAGTCGGTCGCACCCGCCTCATATGCGCGGGTGATGGCGGCCAGATCGTCCATCCCCGTCAGCATGACGACCGGGACCGTGGCGCCGCCCGGCAGCTTGCGGAGCGCGGCGCAGGTCGCGAAGCCATCCATCCCGGGCATGGCGACGTCGAGCAGCACCAACTCGGGCGGGCGCGCGACGAACAGCGTCAGCGCCTCCTCGCCGCTCGTCGCTTCCATCGCTTCGTAGCCGGCTTCCTCCAGATACGCGCGAAGGAAGGCACGCGTGGTCGCGTCGTCGTCGACCGTGAGGATCAACGGGGGTCGGGTCTCAAGCGGACCGGGCACGGCGCTCCTCCGTCATAGCCAGCTCCAGAGCGGCCGAGACCTGCCCGAACTCCAGCTCGATGCGAGCAACGAGGTCGGGGACGCCGTCGCTCTGCCCGTCGGTAATGCTCTGCTCCAGGTCGCGGAACAGCTCGGCGAGGCTGGTGGCGCCCAGCATCGCGGTGCTGGACCGCAGCATGTGCGCGACGCGTGCGGTGCCGGGCCAGTCGGCCGCGTCCGTGGCGGCGCGAAGCCGCTCCATCGCGGGCGGGGTCTCGCGGAGATAGATCCCGACGAGCCGCTGGAACAGATCCGCCTTGCCGCTCTTCTGGATCGTCCGGAGCCCGTCCACCACCTGCGCGTCGAGCACAGGCGTGGGCGCCGTCGAGGGTCCCGACGCCCGCGCGGTGAGTCCGGACACCCGCGGGGCCGGCCCCGGCACGCGCGGGGTGGGCCCGGAGGGGCGGGCGCCGGCCCCCGACGTCCGGGCGGTGGGCGCCGCTGCCTCCGCGGAGGAGGAGCCGTTCAGCCAGTGCCGCAGCACCTGCACCAGCTCGGCCTGGCGCAGGGGCTTGGCCAGGTAGTCATCCATGCCTGCGGCGAGGCAGCGCTCCCGCTCACCCTTGAGCGCGGAAGCCGTGAGCGCTACGACCGGGAGCCGCTTGCCGCCCGGAGTGGCCATGGACCGCCGCCGGATCTCCCCCGTGGCCGCGAAGCCGTCCATCACCGGCATCTGGCAGTCCATGAGAACGAGGTGTGCAGGGTCACCGGCGAGCCGATCGATCGCTTCGCTGCCGTCGGCCGCCTCCGAGACGCGGCACTCGTACTCTTCGAGGAAGCCGACGATGACCGCGCGATTGACGGCGTTGTCGTCCACGACCAGCACGTGCACGCCGGGGGCCCGGAAGTCCGCGAGCGGGGCGCTCTGCGGGCGCTCCGTGATCACCGGCGGGCGGCCCATCAGGTTGCAGAGGCAATCGAAGAGCTGCGACTGGCGCACCGGCTTGTTGAGACAGGCATCGATGCCCGCGCGCCGGGTCTCGGCCGAATCGCCGCCGGTGCCGGCCGACGTGAGCAGGAGCAGCCGGATCCCCGCCAGCTCGGGCGAGCCGCGCACCGCGCGGGCGAGCTGGAGGCCGTCCATCCCCGGCATCATGAGGTCGAGCACGGCCAGCTCGAAGGGCGCGCTGTGACCCGCCGCCTCGATCGCCAGGCGAAGGGCCGAGCCGGCGTCCTCCGTGCACGTCACCTCCATGCCCCAGGCGACGAGGTTGCGGGCCAGGACCTCGCGATTGGTCGCGTTGTCGTCGACGACCAGCACCCGGAGCCCGGGGAGGCGGTTGGGAACAGCGTGCTCGCTCGGTGCGCCGCTCTGCTGCCGCGGCATCCGGCAGGTGAACCAGAAGGTGGATCCCGCGCCAGGCGTGCTGTCCACGCCGATCTGGCCCTGCATCAGCTCGACGATCTGCTTCGAAATCGCGAGACCGAGGCCGGTGCCGCCGTACTTCCGGGTGGTGGAGCCGTCGGCCTGCACGAACGCGCGGAACAGGTGATCGCGTACCTCAGAGCTGATGCCGATGCCCGTGTCCTGAACCTCGAAGCGCAGCTCCACCGCCTCCTCGCTCTGCTGGGTCGTGCGAACCCGCACCGCGACCTCGCCCTTGTGCGTGAACTTGATCGCGTTGCCGACCAGGTTCATCAGCACCTGCCGCAGGCGTCCGGGGTCGCCGACGAGTGCGGCCGGCGTCTCGGCCTCGATGGCGCAGACCAGCTCCAGGCCCTTCTCCTGTGCCCGCTGGGCGAGCAGCTCGCACACGCTCTCCACCGAGTCGCAGAGGTCGAAGTCCAGCTGTTCCAGCTCCAGACGTCCCGCCTCCACCTTGGAGAAGTCGAGGATGTCGTTGATGATGTGGAGCAGCGACTCGGCCGAGCCGTGCACGGTGTCGGCGTAGCGCCGCTGCTGAGGCGAGAGCTGGGTGTTGAGCAGCAGCTGGGCCATGCCGATCACGCCGTTCATCGGCGTGCGGATCTCGTGACTCATGTTGGCGAGGAACTGCGACTTGGCCTTGCTCGCCTCCTCTGCCTGGCGGGCTAGCTGCCGGGCCTCGTGCGTGGTGGCCTCCAGCTGGGCCGTACGTTCCTCCACCTTGTGCTCCAGACCCTTCTGGTATTCCTCCACTTCGTCGCGGTATGCCCGGAGCCGGCCGACCATCGCCCGGAACGCAGTCGCGAGCACGCCGATCTCGTCGTGACCCTGGATCGCGATGTCCACCTCCAACCGCCCGCCCGCCACCGCCTGGGTGGCCGACACGAGCGCGCCGATCGGGGCCGAGATCCGGCGGACGAGCACGTTCGCGATGAGGATGGCGAGCAGAAGCAGCGCCAACGCGGCGAGCCCCGCCTCGGTCACGAAGTCGCGCAGCTCACGGCGGGTCGGCGCCTCACTCAGGCCGAGCTGCACGTGTCCGACTGGGCTCGCACCACCGCTGCCCTCGCTCATCACGTCGCCCGAAAGGAGCCCGGGGCTCTGCTTGCCGCCCACCGCCAGCGAGATGTCAACGAAGCCGGCGGTGGAATCGTCGAGCTTGACCGAGCGCGCGCGCTCGGAGCCGGGGTCCGACGACTCCCGCCACGGCGGCAGCGTCACGCCCGGCAGGAGCGCGTCCTCGAGGAGGACGCGGCCATCGGTGCCGACGAACCGGACGTAGGCGACTTCCGGGTCGGCGCGGAGCCCCTGGGCGACCTGCCGGAGAGCGGTCACGTTCTGGGTGTAGACCGCGAACTCGCTGTTCTCGGCGATGATGCGGCCGAGCGTCTCGCCCTTCCGCGAAAGGCGCTCGAAGCTCACCGTCACGGTCCGGGGCACGGCGAGCCCCAGCAGCGCCAGCGTGGTGAGCAACACCGCGCCCACCGTGAGCATGCGAAGCTTGGTGGCCACACTGAGGCCTCGGGTCGGTCGCACCGCCTTCATTCGACCACCTCGGCGGCATCGCGCACCACCCGATCGGGGAATTCCAACTTCATCTGGGCGGCCGTCCGCCGATTCAACGCGTACTTCACCTTGCGCGGCGCCATGGGCGCCAGCGAGCTGGGCGCCTTGCCTTCGAGGATCTTGGCCGCGAGCTGGGCGCACTGGACGCCGATGTCCCCGTAGTCACGGTCGAGGGCGTACAGGGCGCCCGCCTTGACCCACGGCGTGGACTGGCCCACCAACGGGATCTGGTGCTGGAACGAGAAGACCAGCAGCGACTTCGCGGTCTCCGAGTTGTAGATCATCGGATCGGTGATACCCCACAGCACGTCCGCCCGGTTGGAAAGGCTCTGGAGAGCGTCGGGAATCTGCTGCGGGGCGTCCACCTCATACGCCTGGATGCTCAGGTTCACGCCGGCGGCCAGCTTCTGCGCCTGCGCGATGCGGTCCTTGGCTTCGGCGGAGTGATAGAGGACGCCGACCCGGCGCTGTCCCGGGAGCAGCCGCGCGAGCCACTCCAGCTCTGTCTCGACCGGGAACTGGAGGAAGACGCCGGTTGCGTTCGGCGCGCCCTCGATCTCGCTCGGTGTGAGGATCATGCCGGCGACGACGGGGACGCCGCGGTAGCGTTGCAGCGACTCGCGGGTCGCGAGCGTCCCCAGCGCGAGCACGAGGCTCGCCCTGCCGGCGCCGGCCTGAGAGAGCACCTGCGCGGCCCGTGCGGAATCGCCCTGGAGCTGGAGGACCTGGAAGGTCAGGATGCCGTTGCCGCGCTCCAGCTCTTTCCGGAATCCGGCGAGCGCCTCGCGGTAGGGCTCGGCATCCTGGCTGACCACGACCACGACGTGAGTCGTGTCGCCGGCCTGACGAGGCACCGCCGGCCTAGGCGGGACCCCGAGGGCCGCCAGGACGAGGACGAGCAGACGGGAGAGCACGAGTCGTCTAGAACTGGTAGCGCGCGCCGACGCGGATGACGCGTCCGTCCTGCACGACCAGGTGCTGCTCCAGTTCCTCCCCGCCCGGGTCGCTGTACCGGTTATTGAAGATGTTGTAGACGCTCCCGATGACCTGCGGGCCGTTCTTGAACGGACGCCCGATGACGGTCATGTTCACGACGGCGAACGCGGGCGCGTCCGGGCCGGCAATCGCGTGCCGCGAACTCATGTAGCGGGCCTCGCCACTCACCCGGAGACGATCACGGAGCAGGGGCAGCGAAGCACCGAGCCGGGCGAGGTGCGTCGGCGAGTTGACCGGACGGGCATCAGCCGCGTCGGGGTCCCGGACGCCCTGGAGCGCGTAGCTGGCGCGCGCCTCGACCGGGCCCACGCTAGTCTCGGCCTCCAGCTCGATGCCGTCGGCCACCACCCGGTTCAGGTTCTCGAAGACCAGCAGGCCGCTGACCGAGTCCGTCGTGAGACGGATCAGGTCGGAGGCGTCGAAGTGGTAGAGCGACAGACTGGTGCGGAGCCGGGACGACCATTGGCGGTCGGCCGCAAGCTCGAAGCTCGAGATCGTCTCCGGCCGGAGGCCCGGGCTGGCTTCCTGGGTTTGGCCGTCGTCGGCGTAGAACAGCTCGTAGAAGGTCGGTGCCCGGAAGGCCCGGCCGTACAGCGCCTTGAGCGTGGTCGAGCGATCGACGGAGTAGATCAGCGCCGCACGCGGATTGACGGTGCCGCCGAAGGTCTCGTAGTGATCGTACCGCAGGCCTGCGTTCAGCAGCAGCGACCGGCTGACGCGGAACTCGTCCTGGACGAACGCCGCGCCCACCTGGGACTCGCGCTGGTCATCGAGGAAGACGGCGTAGGGACTCTCGTTGTAGACGCCCTGGTTCTGGCGGACGTTGGAGCGGAACTCGGTCCCGACGATCAGCTTGTTGCGCGAGCCGATCGGCTGCATGTACTGGGCCTCGACGCTGGCCCAGTCGCCTTCGATATAGTCGCGGGACAGCACGTTGTCATACGGATAGGCGCCGTTGTAGCGGAAGCGGTCGTACCCCACCTTCACCGAGAACCGGGACAGCTCGGCGAACGTGTGCTCGTAGCGCGCGAACACGAAGCTGTGGCCGTCCCAGGTGCTCTCGCGGGGGTCGCCGAACGTAGTGCCGAACGACGCGGTGGGGATGTTCTTGCGCCGCCCCTGAACGCCGCCTTCGACGGTCCAGTCGTGGTAGACCAGCTTGAGGAAGCCGTCGCCCGCGCGATCACCGTCCAGGCCGTTGGCCGCGCCGCCGTTGGTCTGGGCAAACTCGCTGAAGTAGAGATTCGGACCGGAGCTGTTGTAGAACCCGCCTCCCAGCAGCACCTCGAGCCCGCTCGACAGCTTTCTACCGTACAGGGCCCGGGCGCGATACGAGCCGAAGGAGCCGCCGTCCGCCCGGATCTCTCCGCCCTGGAGCGCACGCCCCTGCCTGGTGACGATGTTGATGACGGCGTAAAAGGCGTTGGTGCCATAGAGCGAGGAAGCCGGGCCGCGGATGACCTCGATACGATCCACGATGCTCAGGTCCACCGGCGACTCGCTGCCGACGCGCGCCGCGTCCACGACGTTGTCGTTGACCCGGTGCCCGTCCACCAGCATCAGGATATGGGTGTTGTAGTCGCCCGGGGTCGTGAAGCCGCGGACGGCGACGTAGGTGTAGTTGCGGTCGTAGGTAGTGAAGAAGCCGCGAACGTTGTTCAGGACGTCGCCGAGCGTACGATACCCG
>JBGPPG010000143.1:0-7786 GCA_041488455.1 Gemmatimonadota bacterium | reverse complement strand
CTTGTCGTCGGAGGTGACACCGCGAATCGACTGCAGTTGCCTGGGGCGGTAGAGCCCTTGGGCAAGCGGCCGCGGAGGTGTGGCGTGCTCCACCGGGCTGGCCGCGTTGTAGATTGGTCGGGTGGGTGGGGTCACTGAGGACTGGCTAGGCGGGTGGCACCCCGAGAGTCGGAGCGCCCCAAGGCGCGTCGCAGTACGGGCGATTCGGCCGACGTGATGCGGGCCGTAATCCGCCCCCCACCGCATCATTCTCCCAGAGCCCACCGCTGTGGCATGAGTGAGCCGTCACTCGTTGTGTCCCTTGGTCCGCTTTACTAGGTTTTGGGTGGTGATCTGACCTCGTCACCCTGCGGAGCTTCAGCCGACCATGACCGCGCCTCCCCTGCAGGAGCAGGGATTTCGGCAGTTGCTGGACGCCGCCCCCGATGCCATGGTCGTGGTCGACCCGGGCGGGAGCGTGGTCGCCCTGAATCGGGAGGCAGAGCGGCTCTTCGGATGGCTCGAGGGAGAGGTGCTGGGCCAACCGTTGAGTCGGTTCATCCCCGCGCGCTTCCAGCACGTGCCCGATGCGCGGGTGATCGACGACGAGTCGCTGGGGACCCTGCCGAAGAGTGCTCCGGTCAGCCTCTTCGCCCGGCGGCGGGATGGGAGCGAGTTCCCGGTCGAGATCAGCCGAGGTCTCCTGGGGCCAGAGAGAGACGCGCTCACGCTGGTGACGATTCGCGACCTCACCGAGTGGCGGCGCGCGCAGGAGACCCTGTTCCGGGACAAGGAGCAAGCCTTCGTCACTCTGGCATCGATCGCGGATGCCGTCATCACGACCGACGTGGCCGGAAGGATCACGTATGTGAACCCCACGGCGGAGCGGGTCACCGGCTGGCGCACCACTGAAGCGCTGGGGCAGCCGCTGGACACCGTCCTCACGCTCATCTCCGACGCCACACGGCAGCCCGTGGAGAGCCCGACAGCCCGCTGTCTCCGCCACGGGCGCGCGGTCGACCTGCCCGACGGGGTGTTGCTGCTGCGCCGCGATGGGACGGAAGTGGCAATCGGGGACTCGGCGGCCCCCCTCCACGACCGCAACGGGGCTACGATCGGGGTGGTGCTGGTCTTCCACGACGTGACGGAGAAGCGGCGCATCGTCCGCAGACTCTCCCACGAAGCGACCCACGATGCCCTCACGGGCCTGGTCAACCGGCAGGAGTTCGAGCAACGCCTGGCGCAGGTCCTGGTCGACGACGGCGCCGCCGCAGAGCACGCGCTATGCTACTTGGACCTGGACCGATTCAAGCGCGTCAACGATATCTGCGGCCACGAGGCCGGGGACGATCTGCTCCGCAGGATCGGCGCCCTGCTGGGCCGTCATATGCGCAGCCGCGACACGCTGGGGCGCCTCGGGGGCGACGAGTTCGGCGTCCTCCTGGAGCACTGTTCGTTGGCCAAGGCGGAAGAAATCGCAGGGACCCTCCAGCGGGCGATCGAGGCGTTCCGGTACGTGTGGGAGGGGAAGAGCTTCTCCGTCGGCGCCAGCATCGGGGTGATCCCGATCACCGCCGCGAGCGGACGAACGGCCGACGTCCTGCGCGCCGCCGATTCTGCCTGCTACGCCGCCAAGAACGCCGGAGGCAACCGTATCCATCTCGCGCGGCCGGAGGCGGCGGCAACCTCTGGGGTCTGGCAGCTGACCGAGAGGCGACGGGCCACGCGCCTCTCCCGTGCGGTCGACGAGGGCCACTTTCAGCTGTACGCCCAACGCATCGTCCCACTCGCGCCAGAGAACCTAGCACGTCCCCGGTGTGAGATTTTGTTGCGCCTGCCGGACGAGCGTGGTGGCATGGAGACCCCCGACGTCTTCCTGCCGCAAGCGGAGCGCTACCGCCTCACGCCAGCGATCGACCGATGGGTCGTGCGCCAGACGGTCACGCTGCTGGGCCGGTGGCATCGGGACCACCCGGAGTGCGAGCTGCCCCTCTGCTCGATCAACCTCAGCGTTTCCTCACTGGACGACGAGGACCTCATACCCGCCGTGCGCGAGCATCTGGCGCAGCACCGACTCCCGCCCGGCGTCCTCTGCTTCGAGATCGGCGAGGCCGCCGCGCTCGGCAACTTTGCCCAGACGGTGCGCCTCATCTCCGAGATCCGGGCGGCCGGCTGCGGGGTCGGACTGGACGAGTTCGGCAACGGCCTGACCTCGTTCGCCCATCTCAAGGCGCTGCCTGTCGACTACGTGAAGATCGGCGGGCACTATGTCCGGGGCGTTCTCGAGGACCCCGTGTACGGGACCCTGGTGAGCACCGTCAACCAGATCGGCCGCATCCTGGGCATCACGACGATCGCTGAGGAGGTGGAGAGCGAACCCGTCCTCCACAAGCTCCGGGCCTTGGGGGTGGGATACGCGCAGGGGCATGCCGTCGCCCCGCCGGAGCCGCTGGCGGACGCGGAGGGAGAGGTGGCCCTGCCCTGTGTTCAACGATCGGTTTGACGCTGCGCGGTGCCGTTTCGGGGGCCCCTCCTCCTGATTCGGCGAAACGAACCCGGGTCCTCGCCGAGCTACCGCATGCGTGGCTCGGCGATTTTTGCGCTCTAGCGTCGCCGCGCCCCACCACGGCCCAGGATAGCCCCGACGAGGCGGCCTTGACTTCCCGGCCCGGGTCGCGATGCTGCGAAGACTCCCGATCCGAGGATTGCCCGTGCCCCGACGCCGACTCATGCTCCTATTGGGGATCACCGCCCTGGCCGCGCTCGGGGTCTTCTTCCCCGGCTTGGTCACGCTGCTCACCGACTGGTGGTGGTTCCGGGAGATCGGGTACGAGGTCGTCTACGCCCGGGCCCTGACCACACGAGCCCTCCTCTTTCTGGCTGTGGGCGGCCTGACCTTCGGCGTGCTCTACCTGAATCTGCGGGTCGCGCAGCGGGGCCTGGTCGCCAACCCAATCCTGCTCCAGCTGGCGCAATCGGCGCCACGGCTCAACCTCACGGTCGCGGTGCGCCGTCTGAGCCTGCCGCTCTCACTGGGCCTGGGGTTCCTGGCCGGCGGGGCCGCCAGTGCGACCTGGGATCTGGTGCTCCGCGCGCTCTACCAGGTGCCGTTCGGGATCGCGGACCCGGTCTTCTCCCGCGACATCGGATTCTACGTGTTCACGCTGCCTGCGCTCTCGGCGGCGACCGGCTTCCTGCTCACCCTCACGGTTATCTCCCTCGTGCTGGTGGTGCCGCTGTACTGGGTGCGGGGCGATCTGGCCCCGGGCCCGCGACGGCTCCGGATTGAGCCGTCCGCGGGGCTCCATCTCGCCATCCTGCTGGCGGCGCTGTTCATCCTCGTTGCCCTCCAGCTGTGGCTGGTCGATATCCCCAGCCTGCTCTACTCGACCACGGGCCCGCTGATCGGCGCCAGCTACACCGACCTGCACGCCCGGCTGCCGGCATTGCTACTCTCGGCGGTAGTGGCCGGTCTCGCTGCCGTCGCGGTGCTGATCGGCGCGGTGCGAGGACGACTGGTCCAGTACGGGCTCTGGGCCGTGGGAGGCTACCTGGGTGTGGCCTTGGTGGGGCGAGGCCTCTTCCCGCAGGCGATGCAGAGCTTCGTCGTCGCTCCGACCGAGCTGACCCGGGAGACGCCCTATCTCCGGAATCACATCGTCGCCACCCGCCAGGCCTGGGGGCTGGACAGCGTGGACGTTCGCGAGCTGGGCGGCGAGGCCGGACTCACGCTGGCGGATATCCGGGCCAACGCCCCGACCATCGAGAATGTGCGGCTCTGGGACCGGGACCCACTGCTCATGACCTTTGGCCAGCTGCAGGAAATCCGCACCTATTACGATTTCGTCTCCGTGGACGATGACCGGTACTGGATCGACGGGAAATACCGGCAGGTCTTGCTCTCGCCCCGCGAGCTCAACGCCGCGTCGCTCCCCACTCGGACCTTCGTCAATGAGCGCCTGACGTTCACCCACGGGATGGGGCTCACCCTCGGCCCCGTTAACCAGGTGACCCCCGAAGGGCTGCCCGTGTTGTTCGTCAAGGACTTACCGCCGGTCTCGACGGTGTCATTACGGGTCAGCCGGCCGCAGATCTACTACGGGGAGCTCGCCAACAGCTACGTCTTCGTGGGGACCCGGCAGCGCGAGTTCGACCACCCCTCGGGCGAGGCGAACGTCTATGCCGCGTACGAAGGCAGGGGTGGCGTCCGGGTCGGCAACCTCCTGCGCCGCCTCATGCTGGCCGTCCGATTCGGCTCGAGCAACATCCTGTTCTCCCAGGACATCACCAACGACAGCCGGGTGCTCTATTACCGCGACATCATGACCCGGGCGAGGACGGCGTTGCCGTTCCTCCAGTTTGATCGCGATCCCTATCTGGTGCTGGCGGACGACGGCACGCTGCAATGGATTCTCGACGCCTACACCACCTCGGACGACTATCCCTATGCGGAGAGGCTGAGCGACGGCACGACCTACATGCGGAACAGCGTCAAGGTGGTCATCGACGCCTACAACGGGTCGCTGACCGCTTATCTCAGCGTCCCGGGCGATCCACTGATCCGGACCTGGGCGCGCATCTTCCCCGGCATCTTCGTTCCACTGGACAGCATGCCGGGCGGCCTACGGGCACACCTCCGATACCCGGACGACCTCTACCGGGCCCAGACCAGCCTCTACGCGACCTACCACATGGATGCACCGGTGGATTTCTACCACCGGGAGGACCAGTGGCAGATCCCCGTCGTCGCCGAGAGCCAAGGGAGCGTGCCGTTCATGCGGCACATCGTCATGCGTCTGCCGGAAGAATCGAAGGCCGAGTTCGTCTACATGGTGCCGTTCACGCCGCGGGGGAAGGACAACCTGGCTGCGTGGATGGTGGCGCGGAACGACGGCGCCGCCTACGGGAAGCTTCGGGTGTACCGGCTCTCCCGGCAGCGGCTCGTGTTCGGGCCTCAGCAGATCGAGAACCGGATCAACCAGAACACCGACATATCCCGCCAGGTCTCGCTGTGGGACCAGCGGGGCTCCCGGGTGATCCGGGGCGACCTGCTGGTGATCCCGATCGAGGAATCGCTGCTGTATGTCCAACCGCTCTACCTGCAGGCGGAAGGCGGGCGGATCCCCGAGCTCAAGCGCGTGGTCGTCGCCTATGAGAACCAGGTCGTGATGGGGGAGACCCTGGATGCCGCCCTGGCCGAGCTCTTCGGCGGCGCGCCCGGGCCGGCCCGCGAGCCCGCGCCAGTCGTCGCAACCCGGGCGCCCGCGCCGGGCGCGCCGGTCGCCGACTCGGGGTTTCGGGCGCTGGCCACCGAGGCCCGGCGCCGGTACCAGGCTGCGCTGCAAGCGCAGCGGGAGCTCGACTGGGCTCGCTATGGTGAGGAGATGCGCCAGCTCGGCGCGCTGCTAGACCGCCTCGGGCCCGGAGCATCGGAAGCGCAACGGTAGGGAAACCGGAGGGCCCGCGCCGTCTATTAGGATGGGAGCGGGCTCCCCGTGCTTGCGTATTCTCGCCCGAACCCATAGCGTGGCAAGCTCCCTGGAAGACGTCCAGCCGTGGTGTGGTGCAGTAATGAAGGCTCTCTCCTGTATTAGCCCCGAAGATGCGCTCCGTCCCGCGCGTACCTTCGCCTTGTGCTGAGGCCCGATCCTATCGGGCCCGGTCGAGGCATGTGGGCAGGCGGGCATTAACAACAATTTGGCGGGTGCAGGTGGAAGGATGGAATGATCGATATGACACATCCACGAAAGAAGAACGGTCCCAGGCCAGGGGCCGACATACGGATACCGAAGACGCAGATGCCCGTCCCCGGCTCATTGGAGGCAGGCGCAGGGGCCGCTCCGGTCACGCACAGCGCAGGCATGCCGATCCCTAGCATGGGCGGCACCCAGCGCTACGACGACATGCCGAGACCCAACGGCGCATCGTCCGACATGGTCTCGGACGCGTCGGCGGGCAGCTCACCAGGACAGATGCCAATCCCGTCCTTTGCTCACGCGGCTCAGGCGACTTCCGCTCACAGCAGTCCGGGACGCGGGCCTCAGCTTCCGCGCTTCGGGCGGCCCGACGGACAACGGACGACTCCCTCCTACGAGCCCGGCGTCGTGGAAGTGCAGTTCCGCGAGGGGGTAGCCCCCAGCGTCATCGCCGGCGGGGCGACCAGTCCCGGAGAGATTCGGAGCGCCTCCAGTGGTTTGGCTGAGGTGAACCGGATACTCCAGCGTTATCAGGTTCAGAGCATCGAGCCAACGTTTCTGCTGACCCACGACGCCGCTACGGCCGCGCAAACCGTCGCCCGCAGCCAGGGCATCGACGCGCCTCATCTGAGTCATTTCGTCACGCTTCGATTCCCCGACGACACCGATGTGCACGCCGTCGCGGAAGAGCTGAGCCAGCTTGCGGACGTGGAGCAGGCCGTTCCGGTACCGACGGCGCTGCCCCCCGGCGTTGGATTGGCGCCCGCCCCCCGAGCGGCGGCGCCGGCTTTCCAACCCCTGGTGCCGGTTGCGCCACTGATACCGGTTCAGCCGGCGCCGCCGAGTGGTGCTCCGCTGACCGAGCCCCTCGTCGGCAATAGCGACACGGTCGTATTGGACCCCGCCACCGGCCTCGAGAACCAGTGGTACATCTTCCGCTGCAAGGTCAACTCGGCCTGGTCAAGGGCGACGGGAAAGAATGTCACCATCGCTGATGTCGACTGGGGATGCGAGGTCACCCACCAGGATCTTGCCCCGAACATCGACAAGACCTACAACGCCTACGACGGCACGGCCAACGTCAACCAGGGCGCGTCCATGTTCCATGGCACCGGTGTGATGGGCCTCACCGGCGCAGCCGTCAATAGCAAGGGGCTCGCGGGCGTTGCCTACGAGGCCACGCTGTGGCCGGTTCAGGCCGATTCGGGAACGGGACCATCGCTTGGCGGAAACGCCTGGGCGCGCGGCATCGATTGGGTGCGGACCACCGACAGCGGCGGCAAGCGCAAGGTCGCGATCCTCGAGGTCCAGACCGGCGCGTTCGGCAACTACGAGCAGGTGCCGTCAGTCAACGCGGCGATCCAGACGGCCATCGCCGCCGGAGTCGTCGTCTGCGTTGCCGCGGGGAACGGCGACCGCGATGCCGGAATCGACGACTCGGGGAACGCCATCCCCGAGACCGGATCGATCCTGGTGGGCGCAACCAGCTACGATGCCACCCAGAATACCCGTGCCTGGTTCAGCAACTACGGCCCGCGGATCACGGTGTGCGCACCGGGGGACAGCAGCCACGATCTGACTTGCGACAGCGCGTCGAACACAGCCTATCGCAACGGTTTCGGCGGAACGTCCGGCGCGACGCCAAAGGTGGCCGGAGCCGCGGCGCTGCTGCTGTCAGCGAATCCCAGCCTCACTCATCAGCAGATTCGTGCCATCCTGAACGCCACGGGGGGAGCGGTCGTCACCGATGCCGGGAAGCCGGTCGGGACCTTCCTGAACGCCGACACGGCCGTTCAGCAAGCTGCGGTCGGCGCCGTGGGCAGGCTCGAAGTCTTTGCCCGCGGATCCGATCAGGCGGTGTGGCATATCTGGCAGACGGCGCCGAACAACGGGTGGAGCGGGTGGGCCTCGATGGGCGGCTGGGTCGACATCATCGAATCGGCCCGCAATGCCGACGGGCGCGTCGAGCTCTTCGTTCGAGGTAGCGACGGTGCCGTGTGGCACAACTGGCAGACCGCGCCCAACAACGGATGGAGCGGGTGGGCCTCGCTGGGCGGCTGGGTCGACGTCATCGCCGTCGCGAAGAACCTGGACGGTCGCATCGAGGTCTT
>JBGPPG010000142.1:0-7970 GCA_041488455.1 Gemmatimonadota bacterium | reverse complement strand
TGAGACGATCGTACGGCCGGTGGTGACCGAGAAGAGCTCGGCCGCGTACCAGACGGGGAAGATCTACACCTTCGAGGTGCACCCCGAGGCCAACAAGCACGAGATCCGCGCGGCGCTCCAGCAGCTCTTCGGCGTCACCGTTACGGCCGTCCGCACGATGCAGATGCGGCGGCACGAGGTGGTGCGGGGGCGGACCCGCGGCGCTACAGCCCGATGGAAGAAGGCGATCGTAACCCTCAAGGAAGGCGACTCGATCGCCGTGTTCGAGGGGTGAGATGAGCATCAGACAGTTCCGGCCCATGACGGCCGCGACCCGCTTCCGCTCGGTCTCGGGATTCGACGAGATCACCCGGATGACGCCGGAGAAGTCGCTGCTCGAGCCCAAGAAGCGGACGGGCGGGCGCAACAACATCGGCCACGTCACGGCCCGGTACAAGGGCGGCGCGCACAAGAAGATGTACCGCCGGATCGACTTCAAGCGCGACAAGTTCGGGATCCCTGGCACGGTCACCGAGATCGAGTACGATCCGAACCGGACCGCCCGTATCGCGCTCGTCGTGTACGCCGACGGCGAGAAGCGCTACATCCTGCACCCGAAGGGCCTGAACGTCGGTGATCACATCGTCTCGGGGCCCGGTGCCGACGTGCGGATCGGGAACGCGGTGCCGCTGGGCGAGGTCCCGCTAGGCACCCAGGTGCACAACATCGAGCTCAAGATCGGGAAGGGCGGCCAGCTCTCGCGCACCGCGGGCTCCAGCGCGCAGGTCGTGGCCAAGGAAGGCACGTACGTGACGCTCCGGCTGCGCTCCACCGAGATGCGCCTGGTGCACGCCCGCTGCCTCGCCACGATCGGCGAGGTGGGCAACGCGGAGCACGAGCTGCTGTCGGTCGGCAAGGCGGGGAAGAGCCGTTGGCTGGGCAAGCGGCCGCGGGTGCGTGGCGTCGCCAAGAACCCCGTGGATCACCCGCTCGGCGGCGGCGAGGGCAAGAGCTCGGGCGGCCGCCCGCCGACGTCGCCCTGGGGCAAGCCGGAAGGCCGGAAGACCCGGCATCGGAAGAAGAAGTCGAGCCAGTACGTCGTCCGGGGTCGCAAGCGAGGGAAGGCTACGCAGTAGCTAACGGCTAACGGCTCGAACCAGAGGTTCACCGCATGGCACGAAGCGTCAAAAAAGGCCCGTTCGTTCAGGAAGCCCTGATGACTAAGGTGCAGATCCTGAACAGCCGGAACGAGAAGCGGGTCGTGAAGACCTGGAGCCGGGCCAGCACCATCCTGCCCGAGTTCGTCGGCCATACGTTCGCCGTGCACAACGGGAACAAGTTCGTCCCGGTGTACGTGACGGAGAATATGGTCGGCCACAAGCTCGGCGAGTTCGCGCCCACCCGGCTCTTCCGCGGGCATAGCGGCAGGCTGGTGGCCGACAAGAAGGCGAAGCCGGAGTAGCCATGAGCGGACGCGCGATCCAGCGGGGCGTGCGGCAATCGCCCCGCAAAATGCGGCTCGTGATCGACCTCATTCGCGGCAAAGACGTGAACGAGGCGTACGCGATCCTCAAGTTCAACAAGAAGCTCGCGGCCAAGCAGATCGCGAAGACGCTGCGGTCGGCCGTGGCCAATGCGGAGCAGGCGGCGCTCAAGGACAACGAGCGCTTCGATCCCGATCTGCTGGTGGTGGCCCACGCGATCGTGAACGCGGGGCAGCCGCTCAAGCGGTTCACCGCGGCGGCACAGGGCCGGGCTACCCCGATCCGCAAGCGCACGAGTCACGTGGAGATCCGCGTGGCGGCGAAGGAGAGCGAGTAATGGGCCAGAAGACGCATCCGGTGGGGCTCCGCCTCGGCATCGTGAAGCCGTGGAAGTCCCGGTGGTTCGCGACCAAGGACATGCCGGCGCTGCTCAAGGAGGACGAGCTGATCCGGAAGTACCTGAAGACCCGCCTGGGCCACGCCGCGATCTCGGAGATTCACATCGACCGCCGGCCGGGCAAGGTCACGGTGACGGTGCACACCGGGCGGCCCGGCGTGGTGATCGGGAAACGCGGCGCGGAGGTGGACAAGCTGCGCGACGAGCTGGCCCAGCTCACCGGCAAGGAAGCCGCGATCAACGTCGAGGAGATCAAGCGGCCCGAGCTTGCCTCTCAGCTCGTGGGCGACAACATCGCGCACCAGCTGGAACAGCGGATCTCGTTCCGCCGCGCGATGAAGCGCGCGGTGCAGAGCGCCATGCGGATGGGTGCGCAGGGCATCAAGATCCGGGTCTCGGGACGGCTGGGCGGTGCGGAGATCGCGCGGACCGAGGGCTATCGCGAGGGGCGTGTCCCGCTCCATACCCTCCGGGCCGACGTGGACTACGCCACCAGCACGGCCAAGACGACCTACGGGACGATCGGGATCAAGGTCTGGATCTTCAAGGGCGAGGTCATCGACGACATGGCCGGCCGGACCTACAGCACGGGGGCCTGACCGATGCTCGCGCCGAAGCGGATCAAATTCCGCAAGATGTTCAAGGGCCGCACCAAGGGCATCGCCCAGCGAGGCAGCACGGTGGCCTTCGGCGAGTTCGGCCTGATGAGCCTCGAGCCGGGGTGGATCACGAACCGGCAGATCGAGGCGAGCCGGGTCGCGATGACCCGTGAGATGAAGCGCGGCGGCAAGGTGTGGATCCGGATCTTCCCGGACAAGCCGATCACCAAGAAGCCGGCCGAGACCCGCATGGGGAAGGGCAAGGGGAACCCGGAGGGATGGGTGGCCGTGGTCAAGCCGGGACGGATGCTGTTCGAGCTGGAGGGCATCCCCGAAGACCTGGCCAAGAAGGCACTCGCCCTGGCCCAGGCCAAGCTCCCGGTCCGGACCCGGTTCGTGAAGCGGGGGGAGGGCTGACGTGGAGAAGCAGACCCGTGCCGACAGGCTCAAGGACTGGCGGGAGAAATCCGCCGATGAGCTCACGGCGATGATCCGCGAGCTTACCGAGGAGGAGTTTCGCCTCCGGTTCCGCTCCGCGACCGAAGCGATCGAGAATCCGATGCGATTCCGGGCGATCCGCCGGGACATCGCCCGGATCCAGACGGTGCTGCGCGAGCGCGCAGGCCAGGTGCGAGGGTGAGGACCATGGCTCAGACGGAAGTCCGCGGGCGCCGCAAGGTCCGCCAGGGCGTGGTGACCAGCGACAAGATGGCGAAAACCGTGGTCGTGGCGCTCGTGCGGCGGTACGCCCATCCGGTGTACGGCAAGCAGGTGACCCGGACCAAGACGGTCAAGGCGCGCGACGAGCAGGGGGCCAAGCTCGGCGACACCGTGCGCATCATGGAGACTCGGCCGATCGCCAAGACGGTGCGGTGGCGCGTGGTGGAGATTGTTCAGCGGGCCAAGTAGGAGCTAGCGGCTGAGCTAAAGGCTAAAGGCTAACGGCTATGGTTCAACAAGAATCGATCCTTCGCATCGCGGATAATTCCGGTGCCCGCAAGGCGTTGGTCATCCGGGTCCTGGGCGGCAGCAAGCGCCGCTACGCCAGTCTGGGCGACCAGGTCGTCGTGGCGATCAAGGACGCGATCCCGACCGGCCAGGTGAAGAAGGGCGACGTAGCGAAGGCGGTCATCGTGCGCACGGCCAAGGAAGTCCGCCGCAAGGACGGCTCCTACATCCGGTTCGACGAGAACGCCGCCGTGCTGATCAACGACCAGGGCGAGCCGCGGGCCACGCGCATCTTCGGGCCGGTGGCGCGGGAGCTCCGCGAGAAGCGCTACATGAAGATCGTCTCGCTGGCGCCGGAGGTACTGTAGCATGAAGCCGCTGGTCTACAAGAAGGCGAAGCGCATCCGGCACGCGCCACCGGTGCGGATGAAGCTGCACCTCACCAAGGGTGACACGGTGCAGGTCATCTCGGGCGACGACAAGGGGAAGCGCGGCAAGATCCTGCGCGTGCTCCCCAAGACCGGGCGCCTCGTGATCGACGGCGTGAACATGGTGAAGCGGCACCGCCGCGCGACGCAGGCGAGCGAGGCGGGCATCGTGACCTTCGCGGCGCCGATTCACCATTCGAAGGCGATGCTGATCGACCCGAAGAGCGGCGAGCCGACCCGGATTCGCCGGCGCAAGGACAAGGACGGGACCCTGGAGCGGATCGCGGTCAAGTCGGACCTGCCGATCCCGAGGACGCGGTAAGCCATGGCCGACGAGACGCCGAAAGAGCCGAAAGAGGCAAGAGAGAAGGACAAGGCGCCCAAGAAGGACGCGCCCAAGAAGGCCCCGGCTGGCCAGGGCGGCGGCAAGGGGAAAGAGCGCACTGCCGGCGCGACCGATCCGGCGCCGAAGGCGGTTGAGGGGAAGCCCCGGCTCCAGGTCTACTACGAGCAGACGGTCCGCCCGCGCCTCCAGCAGGAGTTCGGCCTCGGCAACCCGCACCAGGTGCCCCAGCTGCTGAAGGTGGTGCTGAACGTCGGGATGGGCGACGCGAGCAGGAACCCGAAGCAGCTCGAAGGGGCCGTCGAGGAGCTGGGGATCATCACCGGGCAGAAGGCGGTCGTCACTCGGGCCAAGAAGGCGATCGCGAATTTCAACCTCCGCGAGGGGGTCCCGGTCGGGGCCACCGTGACGCTCCGGCGGGCCCGGATGTACGAGTTCCTGGACCGGTTCATCACCCTGGCGATCCCGCGCATCCGGGATTTCCGCGGGCTCTCGAATCAGAGCTTCGACGGCCGGGGGAACTACACGTTCGGGATCAAGGAGCAGATGATCTTCCCCGAGGTCGACTTCGACAAGGTCGAGAAGATCCACGGGATGGACATCACGATCGTCACGTCGGCCCGCCGGGATGACCTGGGGCTGGCGCTGCTCCGCGAGCTGGGGTGGCCGTTCCGGGGTGAGACCCCGGCGAGGGTGGCCTAACGTTCCTGTTCACTGTTCACTGTTTACGCAGTTGAGGCGTCATGGCAAAGACCTGTTGGATCGAACGAGCGAAGCGCACACCGAAGTTCAAGGTCCGGGCGGTGCGGCGGTGCCAACGCTGCGGCCGCAGCCGGGCGGTGCTCCGCAAGTTCGGGCTCTGCCGTATCTGTTTCCGTGAGCTCGCGCTGCGGGGAGACATCCCGGGCGTGCGCAAGGCCAGCTGGTAGGGGGACTTCGGATGAATCTGACAGATCCCGTCGCGGACATGCTGACCCGCATCCGGAACGCCTGCTCTGCAGGCCACCGGCGGGTCGATATGCCGGTGTCCAAGCTCAAGAGCGAGCTGGCCCGGCTGCTGCGCGACAACCACTACATCGCCGACTTCAAGGTACTGGACGACGGCATGCACGGCGTGCTGCGGCTGTACCTCAAGTACCACAACGACGAGCCCGTGATCCGTGAATTGCGCCGCGTCTCCACGCCCGGCCTGCGCCGCTACGTGAAGTGCCGCGAGATCCCCCGGGTCAAGAACGGCCTCGGCATGGCGATCGTCTCCACGCCGAAGGGCCTGATGACCGACCGCGAAGCGCGAACCGCCAATCTCGGCGGCGAGCTGCTCGCGGTGGTCTGGTAGGAGGCCGCCGTGTCCCGTATCGGGAGGAAGCCGGTCGCGATTCCCAAGGGCGTCACCGTGGCGCTCGCCGGGCGGACGCTCTCGGTGAAGGGGCCGAAGGGCGAGCTGAGTCGCACCTTCCACCCCGACATGGCGCTGAGCGTCGAGGGCGACAAGGTGGCGGTGGCCCGACCGAGCGACGAAAACCGGCACAAGGCACTCCACGGCTTGAGTCGCACCTTGGTCCAGAACATGGTGGACGGGGTTTCCAAGGGCTTCGCCAAGACTCTCGAGATCCAGGGCGTGGGCTACAAGGCCGAGACGAAGCCGTACGGAGTGAACCTGGTGGTCGGCTACTCGCATCCGGTCAAGTACGAGGCCCCGAAGGGGATCAAGATCTCGGTGGAGAACAACGTCGTCGTGAAGATTGAAGGCGCGGACAAGGAGCTGGTGGGCCAGGTGGCCGCGGAGCTCCGCCAGGTACGGCCGCCCGAGCCCTACAAGGGCAAAGGGGTCCGCTATCAGGGCGAGCAGGTGCGCCGCAAGGCCGGCAAGACCGGAGCGAAATAGTCATGAGACCGATCCATGCCCCGAAGACGCGGGCCGAGCGCCGCTACCGGCGGCACCTGCGGGTCCGGAAGACGCTGCACGGGACGGCCGAGCGGCCGCGGCTCGTGGTCTTCCGCTCGCTCAAGCACATCGCGGCCCAGCTGGTGGACGACGACCAGGGCGTCACGCTCCTCGGCGTGAACGACCGGAGCGAGGGCATCCAGGTGGCGGGCAACGGCAAGGTCGCCAAGGGCAAGGCGACGGGGAAGCTCCTGGCGGAGCGGGCGAAGGCCGCGGGGATCACGCGGGTCGTGTTCGATCGAGCGGGCTATCGGTATCACGGTCGCGTGCAGGCCGTCGCAGACGGCGCGCGCGAAGGCGGATTGGAGCTCTAGCATGGCGGACGAGCAGCAGGTGACCACCGAGACCCAGATCACGGAACCCGCGCCGGAGCGCCCGGCCGGCGAAGCCCCGCGGGGCGGGCGGGGCCGGGGGCGCGGGGGCGACCGGGGCCGGGGCGACCGGGGGCCCCGCCGGGATCGGGATCGCGACCATGGCAGCGACATGGTCGAGAACGTCATCTCGATCAACCGGGTGGCCAAGGTGGTGAAGGGTGGACGACGGTTCTCGTTCAACGCGCTCGTGGCCGTCGGTGACGGCCGGGGCCGCGTGGGGATCGCGACCGGCAAGGCCAACGAGGTCTCTGAGGCGGTACGGAAGGCCGTGGATGCGGCCAAGCGGAGCATGGTGGACCTGCCTCGCACGGGCTCGACGATCCCGCACGAGATCATCGGCGAGCACGGTGCCGGGCGCGTGCTCCTCAAGCCCGCCGCCAGCGGCACCGGTGTCATCGCGGGCGGGCCGGTGCGCGCGGTGCTTGAGTGCGCCGGGATCACCGACATCCTCACCAAGAGCCTTGGCTCCACCAACCCGCACAACATGGTCCGGGCGACCATGAATGGGCTGACCCGGCTCGTCTCGGCGCGCCAGGTCGCCCGAGAGCGGGGGATCGAGGTGGACCAGATCGCCTACAAGCCGCGGCAGGAGGTCTGAGGCATGGCGCGTAATCCCGTGGTCGGCCGGCAGGGCCCCCGCTATTACGCGGCGACCATTCCGGCCGAAGGCGACGCGGCGGTGCTGACGGTGAAGCAGATCCGCTCCGGTATCGGCCACGCGGCCACCATGCGCCGCACGCTCGAGGCTCTGGGCCTGCGGCACCACCAGCAGACCGTCCGGCTCAAGAACACGGCGGCCATCCGCGGCATGCTGTACAAGGTGCGCCACCTCGTTGAGGTGGCGCCGGCCAAGGAGCAGTGATGGCAGACCAGACCAAGGTCCCGACGATCACCCTCTCCACCCTCCGCCCGGCACCCGGATCGGCTCCGGCCCGGAGGCGCGTGGGCCGGGGGCCCGGCTCGGGGCTGGGCAAGACGTCCGGCAAGGGCCACAAGGGCCACAAGGCCCGGACGGGCGGCTCGACGAACCCCGGGTTCGAGGGCGGCCAGATGCCGCTCTACCGGCGCCTGCCCAAGCGCGGGTTCACCAACCCGTTCAAAGTGACGGCCCAGGTCGTCAACCTGCGGCAGCTGAGCAAGGTGGCGGGCCAGGTCGTCAATCCCGAAACGCTCTTCGCCGCGGGCCTCATCAGCAAGCGCGACGTCCCCATCAAGCTCCTGGGTACCGGGGACGCCGACCGCGCGTACACCGTGCAGGGGGTCTCGCTCTCTGCCTCGGCGCGCGCCAAGCTCGAGGCCGCCGGCGCAACCATCGAGCCTTAAGTGACCGAACCGCGCGTTCCGACGCTCGCCATCGACGACGAGCTGAAGCGGAAACTCCTGTTCACGCTGCTGGCGCTGGTGATCTACCGCATCGGCGCGCACATCGCCGCTCCGGGAGTCAATGTCACCGCGCTCGCCGATTTCATCCGG
>JBGPPG010000141.1:0-7983 GCA_041488455.1 Gemmatimonadota bacterium | reverse complement strand
GGCGCCACCCGTGCCGCCAGCACGTAGTGGACGCCGGGCAGACGTCGGAGCGGGGTCACCCTCTGGGTCTGAGCCGCAGGGAGCCCGCGCACGAGCGCGGCGAGCAGCGGCAGCGGCACGTCGAGCGAGTCGAGCGGCAGCTCCTCGCGCAGCGCCCCGTCTCGGCTCCACAGGGCCAGGTGCGCCGGGTACGATTGCTCGCCGAGCTGGGACTCGCCCCAGAGCGCGTACATCTCCGAGGCCGTGGTGGGCGGCGGGCCCCGGCGGACGGCGTCGCCGAATCCCTCGAGCAGCGGCAGGGCCAGCGGGTCGGGCTCGGGCCCCAGGCGCGACACGTCGCGCTGGGCCACCTGGAGCCGTCCCGCGAGCTCGGCGCCCCAGGTGGCGAGCGCCGCGGAGCTGCCCGCCACGAGCCCGATTCCCAGAATGGTGGCGGATCGCGGCGCCGGCAGCGCCACCAGCAGCAGTGCCGGCGCCCACAGGAAGGGGTACCAGTCGGGCCAGCCATCGGGGCTCCAGCCGAACAGCCCGACGATCGACGCCAGCAGGGCGATCGCCACACCGGTCGGTACGCGCCAGCGGTCGCCCGGCTGCTCGGTTCCGCGGAAGAGCGCCGCCGCAACGACGATGGGCGCGGAGGCCGCGAACAGGAGCGTCAGCTCCCAGGAGAGCCAGAGCCCCGGCGGAGCGCCGCGCGCGGGCGGCGTGATCCCGCGTGCCAGAGCGATGACCAGCGACGGCGAGGCGAGAAGCAGAACGATCGCCGCGGCCAGCCCGTACCACCGGCGCGCGGGCCGCCGAAGCCACAGCCACACGCCGCCCAACGTCAGCAGCCCGCCGGCCAGTCCGAGCGCTCCCGCGGACCCCGACAGCGGGCCGAGGATGGGACGGAAAAACGTCGCGGGCGAAAAGAGGGCCTGCGCCCCGAGCGCCGCGCCGATCGGCGCGCGGGCGGCGAGCCAGACCACGAATCCGAGAACGACGTAGCGCTCGAGCGGCCGGGGGGCGAGCGAGAACGCGAGGGCGAGCACGAGCAAGAGGAGCCAGGTCACCACGCGGCCGCCCCGCTCGAAGGCCAGCTCCTTCGCCGTGCCCTGCTCGGGTGGCACCGCCAGCGCGGAGAGGAGCCGTAACCCTCCGGGTCCCGGCTCCTCGTAGCGGAACAGATCCGGATTGCGCGGCGCGCTGCCGGGCGGGTAGAAGACGAAGGAGACGTCGGTCCGCCGGCGGAGAATCTCGGCCAGGCTACGATCGCGCTCGGGCACCGATGCGTGGGCCCACACCAGCACCGAAGCCACGGTGACGCGTCCGTTGGCCGAGTGGCGCCGCGCCTCCAGCACCACGTAATATCCCGTCGTCCGAACCGCGATCGAGTCGCCGTCGGCCATGGGGGCCAGCCGGTGCTGCCCGGCCCAGGCCCAGGGCACGCCGGAGGAGTCGAGCACCACCACGCCCATCTCCGGTCCGAAGACCGGCACCGCGCGCGCCAATCGGCGGAACGCCGTCTCGCGGTCGCCGGAGCCGGCGTCGGTCCCCTCGGCCGCCAGTTGGTTGACGCCCTGGTACGCCAGGTGGAGGCTTCGGGCGAGCGTGGCGGACGCCGACTCGATCGCGTGTGCCCGCTCCCCGTCCCACGCGGTCTCGACGGCGTGGAGCCTCAGATGCGCGACGGTGAGCCCGACCACCAGCGCGCTGATGGCGATGGTCAGCCCGCGGCGGCGCAAACCCGACCAGGGCCGGAGCGCCGCGATCGCGGCGGCAGCGGCGAGCCACCCGGCCACGATCCACGCCGCCGACGGCTGGCGCAGCCACTCGGCGGCGGCGGCGCCCACGACCAGCACGAGCACCGCCCACCAGCGAGCGAGATGTCTCACGAGCCTCGTCCTTGGCGCTTGAAGGAGATGACGCCGGTCGCCGTCCGGGACCGCCTCCGCGCCCGTCCCGCACTCCTGGTGCCGGTCGGGACCACCGAGCAGCACGGCCCCCATCTGCCGCTCGGCTGCGACAGCATCATCGTCGAGCGGCTGGCCGACGACCTGTCGGCCGCGGCCGGCATCCCCCGCACGCCCGCGATCGAGTACGGGGTACAGCCTCCCTCCCACCCGCTGCCCGGGGGCGCAGCCTTGCGCCGAAAGACGCTGCATCGGGTCATGAACGAACTTATCGAGTCATGGGAGGACGGGGCAGGCGTCCGCGAGTTCATGATCCTCACGGCCCAGGCCGACGACGCCCATCTCGAGGCCTTGAGTACCATCCGAACGGCCGAGGCCTCCGTGGTGGTGCTGGACGTCTTCGCGCTCGATTTCGGCGACCGCCTCGCCTCGCCCCGGCCGAAGACCACGGGCGGGGAGCTCGACACGTCGTTGCTGCTCTACCTGAGCCCCGATCTCGTTGCGACCGATCTCGTGCCGGCGGGGCTGCCCGCCTCGGCCACCAAGGGAGAGGCTTTGTATAGATTCATCTTTGAGCGCCTGAACCAGCGCCTCCTCAGCTCCTGACCGGGACATCGCCGCCCATGCGCGCGCTGCTCGCCTGCTTGCTCCTCTTCCGGGCCGCCCCTGCCGCGGCTCAGCAAACCTTCGACCGGACTCTGAGCGTCCAACTGGGCGGCAAGGAGATCGGCAGGGAGGAGTACGCTGTCCGGCCGGGGACCCGGACGGGAGCAGGCGTGATCACGGCCCGCAGCCGCTACCCAGCCACCAGCCCCACGCTGCAGATCGGGGCGACGCAGGAGCGATCCTCCGACGGCTCGATCGCCAAGTTCGAGCTGGACGTGCAGGCCCCGGAGGGGAACGTCGTCATTCTGGCAGCCGGCTCCGGCGCTCGGCTCATCGTCCGATCGGTCTCCAAGGGATCCGAGGCCGGGCGCGAGCTTCCCGGTGGGCGGGACCTCGTTCTGCTCGACGATCGGGTCTTCTCTCTCTATCTCGCGCTGGCGGAAGTCGCGACCGCCGCGGGCGCCCGGGTCACAGCGGTCTTTCCGCGCGGAGGCCGGCGGGCGACGATTGTAGCCCGCCGGGAATCCGGTCCCGATGGAGCCACGGTCCAGCTCTCCGGCGACGTGACCGGTACCCTGACTGTTGACGCCCAGGGCCGGCTCCAACGCCTGGAGCTTCCGAGCGCCGGCATCGTGGTCACCTCAGTCACGAAGTGAGTGGCCGGGCCCCCTGTCCGCGTTCCTTCGTCGCAACCTGAAACTTATGTTTGGCGCGGCCCGTAGGTGGGCCGGGCTCATCCATCATGCACAAGGACACAGGCATGCGTCGTTGGCTTGTTATGCCCATGCTCGCCCTCGCGCTGCCGTCGCTGGCGGCCGCCCAGGCAGTCCAGGACTCTTCCATTGCCCCCCGTCCCCAACCGACCGCCTCGCTGGGATTGGCGGACGCGCTCGGTCAGGCACGAACCAAGAGTCCTGCGTATCGCCAGGCGCTGAACAACGCGGATCCCGCCCGCTGGGGGGTGCGGAACGCCTACGGCAGCTTCCTGCCCCAGCTCTCCGTGTCAGGGGGCATGGGCTACAGCGGCTCAGGCGAATCACAGTTCGGAAGCTTCTTCTTCCAGAGCACGCCGGCCTTCGTCAGCTCGAGCTACCAGGTCGGTCTCCAGTGGAGGCTGGACGGGCGGGTGTTGGCGGGGCCGGGTCAGCAGAAGGCTCTCGAGCGCGCGACGACGCAGGACATCGAGGACGCCGGCGTCAATCTGCGGGCGGACGTCACCACCCAGTATCTGAACGTGCTGGCGGCGGTTGCCCAGACCGAGGTGGCGCGGCAGCAGGTGAGCCGGAACGACGAGTTCCTCCGGCTCGCCCGCGCCCGCTACCAGGTGGGCCAGGCGACCCTCCTCGATGTGCGCCAGGCCGAGGCGACCAGGGGCACGTCTCAGGTCGCGTTGCTCCAGGCCTATCAGCGGGAGAACGAGGCTAAGCTCGAGCTCTTCCGCCGGATGGGGGTGGAGTCGCCCGTGCCGGTGCAGCAGGTCGCGCTCACCGACTCGTTCCCCGTTACGCCGCCGACCTTCGAGCTCCAGGAGCTGCTCCGGCAGGCGGAAATCGAAAACCCGTCGTTGCGGGCCCTCAAGGAGCGGGAGACGGCCGCACGGGCGAACGTGCGCGCCGTCCGCTCGGATTTCTTTCCCCGGCTCACGGCTCAGGCCGGCTGGTCGGGGTTCACCCAGCAACTCACCGACGAGAACGGGTTGCTGACGCAGAGCCTCCAGAGCGCGCAGCAGACCGCCGCGCAGTGTCAGTTCAATAACCAGATCCGGACCGGTCTCAGTCTGGGCGGCGTCGTTCCCGACTGCTTCGGCGTCAACAACCTCGACCCGACCGGGAGCAGCCTGCTCCCCGCGACGACACAGCAGATCCGCGACGCGAACAACGTGTTCCCGTTCCACTTCACGAGCCAGCCGTTCCAGGCGAGCCTCACGATCTCACTGCCCCTGTTCACCGGGTTCAGCCGCCACCTGCAACTGTCCCAGGCCCGGGCACAGCAGCAGAACGCCGACGAGAGTCTGCGCGCGCAGGGACTGCTCGTCCGCGCCAACGTCGAAGGCCGGTATCTGGCGGTCGGCAGCTCCTACCAGGCGATCGGCGCGCAAAGCCAGGCGCGGGACGCCGCCCGCGAGCAGCTGCGGCTGGCCCGGGATCGCTACCGTGTGGGACTCGGCTCCGCCCTCGAGGTGACCGACGCGCAAAACGCCGTGACCCAGGCTGAGGGTGCGTTCGTCGGAGCCGTCTACGACTACCATCGCGCCATCGCCGCACTCGAAGCCGCGGTCGGCCGTCCCCTTCGTTAGAGCGAGGAACGACCATGTCCCGTGGAGTAAAGATCGGTCTCATCGTCGGCGTCGTCGCCCTTGCCGTCGGGGGGCTCGTCGCGGCCAGCGCTCTAAAGAACAAGCACAAGGCCGTCGCCGTGAAGATGGACGCCGTGGCGCGGCGGGACCTGGTGGCCGCCGTGACGGCCAGCGGCAAGATCGACGCGGAGAAGACCGTGGACGTCACCGCCGACATCACCGGGCGGATTCTCAAGCTCGCGGTGAAGGAAGGGGATCTGGTCCGGAAGGGCCAGTTCCTGGTGCAGATCGACCCGGTGCAGTTCCAGGGCGCCGTGAACCGGGGCGAGGCGTTGCTCGCCTCCAACGAGGCGGCGCTGGTCCAGGCCCGCACGAACCGCGACCAGAGCAAGCGCCAGCTCGACCGCGCCATGCAGATCCACCAAACGTCCCCCGAGCTGATCGCCACCGAGGTGGTGGAGCAGGCGCAGCAGGCCTACGACGTCGCGGTCGCCACCTTCAACGCCAACCAGGCGCAGGTCGAGCAGGCGCGCGCGAGCCTCAAGGAGGCGCGGGACAACCTCGCCCGCACCCAGCTCTTCGCGCCGATCTCCGGCCGCGTCGTTCGGCTCCCGGTGCACGAGGGCGAGGTCGCCGTGCCCGGCACGTTCTCCAAGGAGACGGCACTGCTCATGACCATCGCGGACCTCTCCACCATCCTGGCCAAGGTGCAGGTGGATGAGACCGACGTCGTCCGGCTCCACCTGGGCGACTCCGTGGACGTCAGCATCGACGCCTATCCCGACACGACCTTCCTCGGCCGGGTGACGAAGGTCAGCAACAGCGCCAAGCTCTCGCAGACGGCGGCCGGCGCGCAGACCGGCACCAACGACCGCGCCGTGGACTTCGACGTCGAGGTGACGCTCGTGAACCCGCCGCGCGACGTGCGGCCCGACTTGAGCTGCACGGCGCGCATCATCACGGACACGCGGAAGAATGTGCTTTCGGTGCCGATCATCTCGCTGACGGTGCGGGAGCACGAGAAGGTTCCGAACGAGCAGCTGGCGCCGCAGGACACCATCCGGGCGACGAAGAAGTTCAAGAAGAAGGAGGCCGAGGGCGTCTTCGTCGTCCGCGACGGCATCGCCACGTTCCGGCCGGTCAAGATCGGGATCGCCGGGGACGAGTACTTCGAGGTCGTGGACGGAGTGCGTGAAGGCGAGACGATCGTGGGCGGTACCTACCAGGCGATCCGGGACCTCAAGGACGGGGACCGGGTGAAGAAGGCTGAGGAAGCGAAGAAGAAGGAGGCGATGGCGTCATGAGCGACCCCATCATCCGGATCCGCGACCTTACCCGCCGCTATGCGATGGGGGGCGAGACCATCCACGCCCTCCAGGGCGTGACGCTCGACATCCAGCGCAACGAGTACGTCGCGATCATGGGCCCGTCCGGCTCGGGCAAGTCCACCTTGATGAGCGTGCTCGGATGCCTCGACACGCCGAGCTCCGGCGAATATTGGCTCAACGGGCAGGAGGTCTCCCGGCTCTCGGACGACGCGCTGGCCCGGGTCCGGAACCGGGAGATCGGCTTCGTCTTTCAGACGTTCAACCTGCTGCCCCGCGCTACCGCCCTCCACAACGTCGAGCTGCCGCTGGTGTACGCCGGCGTGCCCGCCAGGACCCGGCGGGAGCAGGCCGCCGCCGCGCTGACACAAGTCGGGCTGGCGGAGCGTATGGATCATCGGCCCAACGAGCTGTCCGGCGGGCAGCGGCAGCGGGTAGCGATCGCGCGGGCCCTGGTCAACCAGCCGTCCATTCTGCTGGCGGACGAGCCGACGGGCAATCTCGACAGCGTGACGAGCGAGGAGATCATGCGGGTCTTCGGCGAGCTGCACGCCGCCGGCCAGACCGTCCTCATGGTGACGCATGAGCCGGACATCGCGGCGTGCGCCGCCCGGGTCGTCACGCTGCGCGACGGCCGGATCGAGAGCGACCGCCCCACACGGGATCAGGCGGCATGAGGCACGGAGAACTGCAAACCACAGAGACACAGAGGCACGGAGAAAAGCAAGTATTGGGGGGTCGTCCGCCCGGCACCCAGATGCCGGATGGGCTCCCCCACAATCAACGCTTTCTCTGTGCCTCCGTGCCTCCGTGGTTTGCAGTTGTTGTGGAGGACCTCGATGCCAATCCTTGAAGCCATCCGCCTGGCTCTCCAGACGATCCGGGTGCAGAAGCTCAAGAGCTTCTTCTCCCTGATCGGCGTCCTCATCGGCGTCACCTTCCTCATCGCCGTGGTGTCCATCGTTCAGGGGATGAACCGCTACATGCAGGACCGGTTCGCCAACGGCCTGATCGGGGTGAACACGTTCGAGGTGCGGCGCTTTCCCGCGATCGACAACGGCAACGTCACCGAGGACACCTGGCGCGAGTGGCTCCGCCGGCCCAGGGTGAACTACCAGGAGGCTGCGTTCGTGAGGGAACGCGCACGGACGCCGACCATCTACGCCCGCACCTGCTTCGAAGACAACATGCCGGTCACTCAGGGAACGCTGCGGGGGAAGATCGAGGTCCGGGCCGCGGACGAGGAGTACTTCCGCATCAAGAACTACCAGGTGGCGCAGGGCCGCGCGTTCACGCCCCAGGAAGCCCGCGCCGGGCTTCCCGTCATCGTCATCGGCGACCTGGTCCGGGAGAAGTTCTTCCCCGGCGTGGACCCCGTCGACAAGACCCTTACGATCGCCGGGCTCCCCTATCGGGTGATCGGCGTCCTGGAGAAGCAGGGAACGCTGTTCGGCCTCTCGCTCGACCGGTTCGCCCTGGTGCCGTTCACCGCGCCGGCGCGGCGTGACCTCTGCGCCGAGAACGTGGTGCATGAGCTTTGGGGTAAGGCCAGCGGCCCGGATGCCATGCTCGCCGCGGTGGGTGAGACCGAGCAGTACATGCGGATCGCGCGACGGCTCGGGCCGGATCAGCCGGACAACTTCTACATCGAGACCGCCGAAGGCGCCCTCGGGACCTGGGCCAAGATCTCCAAGATCCTCTTCCTCGCGCTCCCCGGCCTCGTGGCCATCTCACTGATCGTGGGCGGCATCGTCATCATGAATATCATGCTGATGGCCGTGAGTGAGCGCACCCGCGAGATCGGGATCCGGAAGGCGCTCGGGGCGCGGCGCCGGGATATTCTCGCCCAGTTCGTGGTCGAGGC
>JBGPPG010000140.1:0-8004 GCA_041488455.1 Gemmatimonadota bacterium | reverse complement strand
CGGGTCCCGGCCCCGTTCAGGGCCGGGCCCGACAGGGCAAACGCTAGGGTTTCTGCGGACTCGACGTCCGCGCTCTCACCGACGACGTGCTGCGACGACGCGACGCCCTCCGCTGATGGCGGGGACGGGGTCCGCCGCGGCCGGGGTTCTCAGCTTGAAGCGCGAAATCCTGATCAACGGAAGCCAGCGGGAAACCCGCGTGGCGATCCTCGAGGACGATCGGTTGGCCGAACTCCTGGTCGACCGTCCCGATCACCGGCGGAGCGTCGGCGACATCTACCTCGGCCGAGTGGAAGCGGTCCTGCCGGGCATTCAGGCGGCCTTCGTGGACATCGGCCAGGAAAAGAGCGCGTTCCTCCACGCCTCCGACCTGCTCGAGCCGGAGGAGGACGAAGAGCCCGGCGATGAGGACGAGCCCGATGCCGAGCCCGCGGAGCCTGGAGCCCCGGCCGAAGGCAGTGAGCCGCCTACTGAAGAGCGGCGCTCCTGGCGCCGGGAACGGCGCCGGCGAAGCCGGGGCAGCGGCGAGAAGGGCGACGGCGACCGCCCCGCCACGGAACGGCCGAGCGAGGAGAAGGCCAACGGCGATGGCGAGCGGCGCCCCCGCCGAGCGGTGCCGAACATCGCCGACATCTTGAAGAAGGGGCAGACCCTCCCGGTCCAGGTGACCAAGGAGCCCATCAGCACCAAGGGCTGCCGCGTCACCGCGCAGATCTCCCTCCCCGGCCGCTTCCTCGTTTACATGCCGTACGCCTCGAAGGTCGGGGTGAGCCGGAAGATCGAGAGCAAGGAACAGCGCGCGAAGCTGCGCGAGATGGTTGGAAAGCTCCTGCCGAAGGATGCGGGAGGCGTCATCGTCCGGACCGTCGGCGAGGGCGTGACCGAGGAGCACTTTCGCCGCGAGATCGACGCGCTGCTCGCCCGTTGGCGCCGGATCAACCGCAAGAAGACGTTCGTCCGCCGCGCCCCCGCGTTGCTGGAGCGCGAGACCAGTCTCACCCGCGGCCTCATCCGCGACGTGTTCAGCTCCAAGGTGGACGCGCTCTGGGTGGATTCCCGCGAGCTCTACAACGAGATCGAGCAGTACCTGAGCCAGGTGGACCCCGAACTGATGAGCCGGGTCCACCTGTACGACGAGGCCACGCCCCTCTTCGACAAGTTCGACATCGAAGCCGAAATCCGGGATCTCTTCAAAGCGCGCTGCGAGCTACCGACTGGCGGATCGCTGGTGATCCAGCCGACGGAAGCGCTCGTCTCGATCGACGTGAACACCGGCCGCTACACCGGCAAGAAGGACCCGGAGAAGACGATCCTCCGGACCAACCTGGAGGCCGCGCGCGAGATCGCCCGGCAGATCCGCCTGCGCGACATCGGCGGCATCATCGTCTGCGACTTCATCGACATGGAGTCCCGCGGCAATCGCGAGAAAGTAATTCAGGAGCTGCGCACCCACCTCGGCCGCGACCGGGCCCGGACCAAGGCGCACGCGGTATCCGAGCTGGGGCTGGTCGAGATGACCCGTCAGCGAGTGCGGCCCTCGCTCTGGCACTCGATGACGACCGAGTGTCCCACCTGCGGCGGATCCGGCCGGGTCTTCACCCCCGAGGTCGTCGCCCGGCGGCTGGAGCGGGCGATCAAGCGGGTGGGACACGAGCGGCGGGAGCCGCAGATCTCCGTGCGGCTCCACCCCGAAGTGGCGCTTTACCTGCTGGAGGAGGAGCCCAAGCTGCTCCAGCAGCTCCAGAAGGCCACGGGCATCGACCTCGAGCTGCGGGACGACCCGATGATGCGGCTGGACGAGTTCCGGCTGATGAGCCGGCCGGCGGGTCGCGACGTGACCGAGCACTACGCCGTCGCCTGAGACCGGTCACCCTTGCCCAAACCGCTTCTGGCAACTAGTCTTCCGGGCTCTTGACGAACCTTTGAGCAGGCAGAACAGCATGTACGCCATCTTCCGGGCCGCGGGCAAGCAGTTCCGCGCCGAAAAGGGCAAGACCCTCCGGCTCCCCCGCCTCGACGCCGAGCCGGGCGCAAAGCTCACGTTCGACGAGGTGCTCCTCTCCTCGGACGGCGAGACCGTGCGCGCCGGCACGCCCCTGGTGAAGGGAGCCTCGGTCACCGCCGAAGTCGTGGGCGAGGGCAAGGAGCCCAAGATCTACGTCTTCAAGTTCAAGCGCCGGAAGAACTATCGCCGGAAAACCGGCCACCGGCAGCACTTCACCGAGGTCCGGGTAACGGGCCTCAAGCTCGGCTGAGGATCGGATGGCTCACAAGAAGGGTGTCGGCTCGAGCCGTAACGGCCGCAACAGCAACCCGCAGTACCTCGGCGTGAAGCGCTACGGCGGCGAGGTCGTCACCGCGGGGAGCATCATCGTGCGGCAGCGGGGCACCAAGTTCCACCCGGGGAAGAACGTCCGGCGCGCCAACGACGATTCGCTGTTCGCGATCGTGGACGGCGTAGTCAAGTTCGAGTTCAAGGACAAGAACCGGCAGAAGGTTTCCATCTATCCGGTGGCGGCGGCCCCCGCGTCCTGATCCGGGCGGCCGGCCGAAGGCAAGTGGGGTGCGGAACTGGTTCCGCACCCCACTCGTGTTTTATTTGAGGGCGGGAGGATCGGGTTATGGCACAGCTCTTCGACCGGCTCAATCGCGAGCTGGAAACATTTGGGAAGCGCGCGCAAGCGGCGCTCGACGACGGCAAGCTCCAGATCGAGCTGCTCCGCCACCGCCGCCAGCAGGATCGAGCGGCAACCGAGCTCGGCATGCTCGTCTATCGCCGGGAGCGGGGCGGGGCGGTGGAGGCGCGCCGGATTGATGCCGTCATGCTCCGACTCGACGATCTCGGAGCGGAGATCACCCGCCTCGAGGAGCGGATCGCCGCTCGTAAGGGCTCCGCCGCCGCAGCGGGTCCGGCCGCGCCGCACGCGGCCGACGCCGTCGCCGACGCACGTTAGACCGGCGATTCGACCCCGGCGCCGAGCCCGATAGCCACGCGGATGCGGTCCGGGTAGATGCCGCAGAGGCCGTCCACGCCAAGGCGGGCGAGGCGCCGGAGATCGGCCAGCTCATTGACGGTCCAGGCGATGAGGGCGCGACCAGCATCGTGAACGGTCCGGACCAGCTCGTCGTCCACGTAGTGCCACTCTTGCCACAGGGTCGATGCGCCTACCGCCTCCATCGCGCTCACCGGGTCGGCCAGGTAGGCCGACAGGAGGATGCCGCGCCGGAGGCTGGGGCGCGCGGCGCCAAGGCGCCGCACCAGCCGATGGTCGAAGCTGTGCACCGCGTACCGCTGCGGCGCCGGTCCGGCGTCGAGGACCCTCAGCAGCTCCCCATCCCAGGCAGGGTCGAGCGCCTTCACTTCGACCCACACGTCCCGGTTCCCCATGAGATCGAGAACCTCCGAAAGCAGCGGCACCGGCTCGCCGTTGGGGAGCCGCGCCTGCCGGAGGGCGAGCAGGTCAAGCTCGCCGATCGGGCCAAGGCCGGCCAGCGCCGGGTCGTGATGGACCACAAGGCGCCCGTCCCGGGTGGCGTGGACGTCCAGCTCCACGCCATCCGCGTCCAGCATCACCGCCCGGCGGAACGCCGCCAGAGAGTTCTCGTACTCGTAGCCGGAGGCGCCGCGATGGGCGATCACGCTGGGTTGAGCCATGGCGGCCAAAGATAGCCCGCGCCTTGCACTAGGTCGACCGCACGTCTCCACCCCGGCCGATCATGCTTGTCACGACGACTTCCGAACCCGTTTATTTGCAGCGTCTTGGGGCGATCATTTGATGTATTCTCTGAGCTAGCAGTGGCAAAACCTGCGCTGGGCCGTGGCTTCCGCGTGGCTTAACGGAGCCGGCGGCGGGCCGTCCTTGTCCCCCGAATGAGCCCAACCCCCGGGGGCGAGGCGCCGTCCGACGCCGCGCTGGTGGCGGCCTACCGATCTGGTGACGAGCGGGCGGCCGCCGAGCTGGTGCGGCGTCACCTCGGCGCGGTGGGGCGGTTCCTGTACGCGTCTGGTGCGGGCCGGAGCGACGTCGAGGATCTGGTGCAGGAAACCTTCTTTCGGGCGTTCCGGAAGGTGGATGGCTGGCGCGGCGACGCGGCGTTTCGAAGCTGGCTGTTCACCATCGCCGGCAATCTTCTGCGCGACGACTATCGCAAGCGAAAGGGGAGGCAGCTGATCTCGATCGACGACCGGGACCTGCCCGACCATGCCGACCCCGAGGCGGACCTGGTGGCCAGCGAGGCGGCCGAGCGGATCCGTCAGGGGTTGAGCCGACTGCCCCGGCTCCAGCGTGAGGTCTTTCTCCTCCGGTCCCAGGAGGGTCGGGAATACGACGATATCGCGGCCGCGCTCGGCACGACCCCTGGCGCGGCGCGCGTGCACTACCATCATGCGGTGAAGCGGCTGAAGGAGCTGGTAAAATGACGATCTGCGAGCAGCTGTCCGAGCGGATGCCGGCGGTGGCGCTGGGCCAGGCGGCCTGGAGCGACGCCGAGCGTGCGCACCTCGCCGCATGCGAGGAGTGCCTTGCGGAGTGGGGCCTGGTTGCCGAGGCGAGTCGGCTGGGGCTCGACGTCGCGGCCGGGATCGACGCGCACCACGTCACCGAGCGGGTGCTGGGCCGGCTTCGGGCGGAGGGCGGACGCGTGCGGGTCCGGCGGGTCGGCTGGATGCTCGGAGGGCTCGCGGCTGCTGCGGCGCTTGTGCTCGCGGTCTGGCCTGCGAGGCCGCGCCCGGGTGCGATGGCCCCGGGGGTCGCGGCGGAGATGCCGCTGCCGGAGCTCGACAGCCTGGGCACACCCGAGCTGCAGGCGGTGCTGGACTCGCTCGACACGCCGCTGGGCACGACGGTGCAAGGCGTGGACACCGGGGACCTGGACGATCTCGACGCGCACGAGCTGCAGCACGTGCTCGACGGATTGGAGGGGTGATGCGACGCAGCTTGTGGAGTGTGGTGATGGTCGGCCTCCTCACGGCGGGGCCGGCATGGGCGCAGGAGACGGGGCCCGACGACCCGGCCCGCGCCCAGCTGCTGCGCCAGCGGATCGAGGACCGGTTCGCGGCGCTGGTGAAGGAGGAGGTGGGGCTGACGGACGCGCAGCTCGCCAGGCTCCGCGCCACCTCGACGACCTACGGCGGCAGGCGACGCGATCTGGAGGGGCTGGAGCGCCTGCTCCGCTCCTCGCTCGCCGACCAGATGCGACCCGGTGTTGCGGCGAACCAGGACAGCGTGTCGAGGCTCACCGACGCGCTGGTCAACCTCCGCTCCTCGTATGCGCAGACGTTCCGCGACGAGAACGTCGAGATGGCGAAGTACCTCACGCCGGTGCAGCGCTCCCAGCTGCTGGCGATGCGCGAGCGCTTCGCGCGCCGCGTCCAGGAGATCCGCCGCCAGCATCAGAGTGGGCAGGCCCTGCGCGAGGAGCTGCGCGAGCGGCGCCAGGAGCGACGGCCGGCCGGCAAGCCCTGACCCCTGAATTCCCGGCCGGTCTCCGCTAGATTCCGCGCATCGCTGACGCCGGAGTCTCGCGATGTCGCCGGAGCCCCCCTGGGTGGAGACGCTGGTTCAGTTCCTCTCCCATCCCCTCGTCTCACCGCTCCTTCTCTCCCTCGGAGTGCTGGGTATCGCGTTCGAGCTCAAGGCGGGTGCCTTCGGTCTGGGCGGCCTGGTGAGTCTCGTGGCACTCGGGCTCTTCTTCGGGGCCAGCTACCTCCAGGGCCTCGCGGGCTGGCCGGAGGCGCTGCTCCTGGTAATCGGCGTGGCCGCGCTCGCACTCGAGATTTTCGTGCTGCCGGGGTTCGGGGTCGGGGGCGTGATCGGCACGGTGTGCGTCACGGCCGCCGTGGTCCTCGCCCTTGCCGGCGGGTCTCCGAATCCAACGGAGCTGGCGCAGGCTCTTGCCGTGGTGGCGGCGAGCGCGGTGATCTGCGCAGCGGTCGTCTACACCTGGGTCCGGCACCTTCCCAGCAGCAACCGGTTCGCCGGTCTCTTGCTCAAGGGGGCCGGGCATCGCACCGAGGGATTCGTCACCGCGCCTGCCCGCCCCGAGCTGGTGGGTCGTCGCGGCCGGGCGGTGACGGATCTCCGCCCGTCGGGCACCGCCGCGTTCGGTGAGGAGCGTCTCGACGTGGTGACTGAGGGCGAGTACGTCTCGCAGGGTACGGAGATCGAAGTGACCCGCAGCGACGGCTACCGGCACGTGGTCCGGGCGGCTCGTGACCTTCCGAAAGGAGCGGCGACGTGACCAACGACTCGGCGGTAGGCGCGGGGCTGATCTTCGCGCTCGTCTTCTTCGCGATCGTCGTGGTCGCGGTGTTTCTCCGCTTCGTGCCGATCGGGCTCTGGATCCGCGCGATGGCGTCAGGCGTCCATGTCTCGTTCCTCACGCTCTTCGGCATGCGCTTCCGGAAGGTGAGCCCGTCGGCGATCGTGGATCCCCTGATCACGGCCCGGAAGGCGGGCCTCGACGTCTCCATCAACGAGCTCGAGATCCACTTCCTCTCGGGCGGTAACGTGCAGCGGGTGGTAAACGCCCTGATCTCCGCCGACAAAGCGCAGATTCCCCTCACGTTCAAGCAGGCCACGGCGATCGATCTGGCCGGGCGCGACGTGCTCGAGGCGGTGCAGGTGAGCGTGAACCCGAAGGTCATCACCACGCCCAAGGTGGCGGCGATGGCGAAGGACGGGATCCAGCTGCTCGCGATGGCGCGCGTGACGGTGCGGGCCAACGTGAACCGGCTGGTCGGCGGCGCCGGCGAGGAGACCATCCTCGCGCGGGTCGGCGAGGGGATCGTGAGCACGATCGGCTCGGCCCAGTCGCACAAGGCCGTGCTCGAGAACCCCGACCTCATCTCCAAGACCGTGCTCGCGAAGGGACTCGACGCCGGGACCGCGTTTGAGATTCTCTCGATCGACATCGCCGACGTAGACGTGGGCAAGAACATCGGTGCGGAGCTTCAGACCGATCAGGCCGAGGCGGATAAGCGTATCGCCCAGGCCAAGGCGGAGGAGCGGCGCGCGCTCGCGGTGGCGATGGAGCAGGAGTACAAGGCAGAAGCGCAGAACCAGCGGGCCAAGGTGATCGGCGCGGAGGCCGAGATCCCGCTCGCGATCGCCGAGGCGTTCCGCAAAGGCAACCTCGGCGTCCTCGACTTCCAGCGCTACAAGAACATCCAGGCCGACACCGCCATGCGGCAGGCGATAGCGGGGCAGGGCGACGGCTCGCCGCCGCCGGCCAACCCGTGAGCGCCGACATCGGCTTCGGCTGGGTCGTCCTCTTCGGCTTTCTCGCCTGGTTGTTTCAGGTGCTGAGAGCCGGCGGCCAGGCCGGCACCCGCCGCCCGCCGCCGCCACCCCGACCTTACCGGCCCGACGCAACGCAGAGCGAGGGTCAGCGGCTGGAGGAGCTGATCCGGCATCTGGAGGGCCGGCTCGAGCAGCAGGGGGGCACGCCGGGCGGCAAGAGCGCCGTCGTGATCAAGCGGCCCGCGCCGGCCCAGCTCCGCGGCCGGCCACGACCGGCTGCGGCCAAGCCCAGGGTCGCGGAGTCGGCGGAGGGCGGGAGCCTCGAAGCGCCGGTGGACCGTGAGGCGGAGGCGGAGGCCCTCGAGCGCCACCGGCTTGCGGCGGTGGCCGCCCGAGGGGAGGCGTTGACCGACGCCGACCATGCCGCGTTCGAGGCCCGCGTGCGCGCGGACCGCGAGCCGGACACCGCGGCCGCGCCCGTCCGCCGGCTCAACGTCCGCCAGCTCAGGGACGCGTTCGTGTGGAACGAAATCCTGGGCCCGCCCGCCGCGTTGCGGCAGTGAGAAGTGAGAAGTGCTCACTTCTCACTTCTCCGGTTTATCCCGTACCGCACCCCCGCGTAAACCGTCCTCGTCTGGCCGGGTGCGACGAAGCCACCCGCGCGGATCTCCGCGTACGCCGTATTGAACAGATTCCGGATGCCGACCTGGAAGGCGGCGGGGCCCACGCGCACGTCACCGGAGAGATGGAAGAGCGCGTACGT
>JBGPPG010000139.1:0-8053 GCA_041488455.1 Gemmatimonadota bacterium | reverse complement strand
TGTTTCAAGTCGCCTCGGGCGCCTGCTCCGGATCGCCTCATAAGGGGGAAGAAGCGTTCGGTTGGTCAAGCCCCCGCGAGCGCCTCGGGCACCTAGAATCGCCTCTTGACCCAATCCCTGAGCGCGGGCTATCTTTTGAGTCTGTCTTGTTTTGACTCGCCTCAACAGAACCCCGGGATTGTGTAGCGCATGAAGACTTTCACCGCCACGCCGGCTGACCTCCAGCACGACTGGCATGTCGTGGACGCGGCCGACGTGCCGCTCGGCCGGCTCGCGAGCGCCGTGGCCCAGCTCATCCGGGGCAAGCACAAGCCGACGTTCACCCCTCACATGGACGGTGGCGACTTCGTCATCGTCGTGAACGCGGCACAAGTCCGGCTGACGGGACGAAAGCTCGACCAGAAGCGCTACTTCCGGCACACCGGCTACATGGGTCACGAGCGGTTCACCGCCGCCCGTGACCTGCTCGGCCGGCATCCCGAGCGGGTCATCGAAAAGGCGGTCTTCGGCATGCTCCCGAAGAACTCGCTCGCCAAACAGAAGCTGCGGGGCAAGCTCAAGGTGTACCCGGGTGCCGAGCATCCGCACGCCGCGCAGCAGCCCAAGCCCTACACCCTCGGCCCGGCCAAGGTGACCGCATGACGGCAACTCCGACGTTCCGGTGGCAGGCAGTGGGCCGGCGCAAGACCAGCGTCGCCCGCGTTTACCTCACGCCCGGCACCGGGAAGTGGGACATCAACGGCCGCACGCTCGGCGATTACTTCCCGCGGCCGTCGCTGGTGCAGCATATCCAGCAGCCGTTCACCGTGACCGACACGCTCGGCGCCTTCGACGTGCGCGCTCACGTGAACGGCGGCGGACAGGCGGGGCAGGCCGGAGCCATGCGCCTCGGCGTCGCCCGGGCGCTCATCGAGGCGGACACGCAGCACCGGGCCAAGCTCCGCACGGCGGGGCTCTTGACCCGCGATCCGCGCGCGGTCGAGCGGAAGAAGCCGGGTCAGCCCGGCGCCCGGAAGCGCTTCCAGTTCTCGAAGCGTTAGACCGGCTATCTCGCACGTCGCTGGATCCGGACCCGGGGTGCCCTACGGGGTCGGGCCGGAAGCGAAGGCGACGGACGCACAACCCTGAATGAGGAAGGATTCGCACCCCCGCATGGCACAGCCGCAACTGCAAGATCTGCTCGAGGCCGGCGTTCACTTCGGCCACCAGACCCGCCGGTGGAATCCGAAGATGCGCCGGTTCATCTTCGCCGAGCGCTCCGGCATCTACATCATCGATCTCCAGAAGACCCTGCGGCAGATCCACACCGCCCAGGAGCTGCTCCGGAGCGTCGTGCTCAAAGGCGAAGGCGTCCTCTTCGTCTGCACCAAGAAGCAGCTCAAGGCGATCGTGCAGGCGGAGGCTGCGTCCTGTGGCGCGTTCTACGTGACCGAGCGCTGGCTCGGCGGGACGCTCACCAACTTCCAGACGCTCAAGAAGCAGATCCGGCGGTTGCGGGAGCTGGAGCAGGGCGCCGTGGATGGCGACTTCGAGAACTACACTAAGAAGGAAAAGCTGCTCTTCGAGCGGGAGCGGGTGAAGCTGAGCCGGAACCTCGAGGGCATCAAGCTGCTGGGGCGGCTGCCGGGGGCGCTGTTCGTGGTGGACGCCAAGAAGGAAAAGATCGCGATCGCCGAGGCCAACAAGCTGGGCATCCCGGTCGTGGCGATCGTGGACACCAACGCGGACCCCGACGTGATCACCGTGCCCATCCCGGGCAACGACGACGCGATCCGGTCCGTCTCCCTGATCACCGCCGCTCTCGCCGACGTGATCAAGGAAGCCCGCGCGCAGATGCCGATGCGGGAGGCCTCGGAGGATCTCGAGGCGGAGACCTACAGCACCGACGCGGGTTCCGAGGGTGACGCCGACGCGGAGCGCCGGCGGCGCCGGCCGCGCCGGAAGCGCCGGCCGAAGCCCGAAGTCATCGCCGCCCGGCTCAAGACGGAGTCGGGGGCGGTGGCGGAGGCGGCAGCCCCGAGTGCGGCGGGCGACGCGAGCGCTTAGGCCCTGCGGCTCGAGCGAGAGGCAGGTTCCGCCGCTCCTGGCCCCTGCGGGCCGTGAGCGGCGGTTTTACCATTCAACGGTGAACGAACGGCAGCCATGACGAGCGTGACGATTTCCCCCAAGCAGGTGAGCGAGCTCCGCGCGCGGACGAGCGCGGGCATGATGGACTGCAAGAAGGCCCTGGAGGAGGCGGGCGGCGACATGGACAAGGCCGCCGAGATCCTCCGCAAGAAGGGCATCGCCAAGGCCGAGAAGCGAGCAGGGCGCACCGCGGCGCAGGGGACCATCGTGAGCTACATCCATCATAACGGCCAGGTCGGCGTGCTCCTCGAGCTCAACAGCGAGACCGACTTCGTCGCGCGCAACGAGGCGTTCCAGCAGCTCGCCCGCGACATCGCGCTCCATATCGCGTCGGCCGACCCGATCGGCGTGACGCCCGAGGACATCCCTGCCGACCTGCTGGAGCGGGAGCGGCGGATCGCGGAGGAGCAGGTCGCCGCAGAGGGGAAGCCGGAAAACGTTCGCGCCAAGATCGTCGAGGGCAAGCTCAAGAAGTTCGTGGCGGAGCGGACCCTCACGGAGCAACCCTACGTGAAGGACGATACGAAGACCGTCGGGCAGTTGATCAAGGAGGTCTCGGGCAAGGTCGGCGAGGCGGTGCACGTCCGTCGGTTCGCCCGGTTCAAGATCGGGGAGTCCTGATGGCCCTCGCCTACTCCCGCGCCTTGCTCAAGCTCTCGGGTGAGGCGCTGGGCGGCGAGAAGGGTGTGGGCCTGGACTTCCGGGTCGTCGAGGCGTTCGCCGAGGAGATCAAGGCGGTCCACGCGCTGGGCGTCAGGCTCAGCCTGGTCGTCGGCGGCGGGAACATCGTCCGCGGCGCCACGGCGAGCCGAGAGGGACTGGACCGGGTCTCCGCCGACTACATGGGGATGCTGGCCACCGTGATCAACGCCCTCGCGCTCCAGGACGTGCTGGAGCGGGTGGGCGTCGATACCCGGGTCATGACCGCGGTCCGCATGGAGTCGGTGGCCGAGCCGTACATCCGTCGTCGGGCTACACGGCACCTGGAGAAAGGGCGGCTCGTCATCTTCGCCGGCGGGACGGGGAATCCGTTTTTCTCGACCGATACGGCCGGCGTGCTTCGCGCCCTCGAGGTGGATGCCGAAGTGATCCTCAAGGCCACCAACGTCGACGGGATCTACACCGCCGATCCCAAGAAGGACCCCTCCGCCAAGCTGATCCCCGAGCTCTCGTACCACGACGCGATCGTCAACAACTACGCGGTCATGGACGGCAACGCGTTCGGCCTCTGCCGGGCCAACCAGCTGCCGATCATCGTGTTCAACATCAACCAGCCCCGCGCCGTCGCCCGCGTTCTCCAGGGCGAGCGGGTGGGGACCATCGTCCGATGAGCACCATTCCCGAGCTGACCAAGCACGCGCGCGAGGCGATGCACAAGGCGGTGGAAGCCACCAAGCGGGAGCTGAGCACCATCCGGAGCGGGAAGGCGACCACGTCCCTGCTCGATCTGGTCCGGGTCGAGGCGTACGGCAGCCAGGTACCGCTCAACCAGGTGGGCCTCGTGTCCGCCCCCGAGCCGCGGCTGCTCACGGTGCAGCCGTTCGACAAGGGGCTCTCCTCGGCAATCGAAAAGGCCATCCGCGAGGCGGACCTCGGCCTGAACCCGGCGACCCAGGGCAACCTCATCCGCGTGCCCCTGCCGCCGCTCTCCGAGGAGCGGCGCCGCGACCTGGTCAAGGTGGTGCACAAGCTGGCGGAGGAAGGCCGCATCGCGGTGCGCCACGCCCGCACCGAGACGATCGCCAAGCTCAAGAAGCTGGAGCACACGTCCGAGGACGAAGAGCGTCGGGCCGAGAAGGACGTGCAGAAGCTTCACGACGAGCACATCAAGCAGCTCGACCAGCTCATTCAGGTCAAAGAAGCGGAGATCATGGAAGTCTGACGGCATGAGCGACGACCTCCTCGAGCGGATCCGCCTTCAGGGCGCCGTCCCGGCCCACATCGCCGTCATCATGGACGGCAACGGGCGCTGGGCCCGGGAGCGGTCCCTGCCTCGTCCGCTGGGGCACGCCGCAGGCATGGGGGCGGTCCGGGAAGCGATCGAGGGCTGCCTCGACGCCGACGTCGGCGTGCTCACGCTCTTTGCGTTCAGCCAGGAGAACTGGCAACGCCCAGCCGACGAAATCGAGGCGCTCATGCAGCTCCTCGAGGAGTACATCGCCAAGGAAGTGGCCGAGCTCCGCGCGCGGGGCGCGCGGGTCCACGTGCTGGGCGACGTCTCCCGCCTCCAGTCGAGCGCCCGCGCCGCCCTCGATCGAATCGTGAGGGAGACGGCCGGCGGAACCCAGCTCGACCTCAACCTGTGCATCTCCTACGGCTCGCGCGCCGAGCTCGTGCGGGCCGCCCGGCTCCTGGCCGAGGAGGTGCAGGCTGGGCGGCTCCATCCCGCCGAGATCGACGAAGAGGCCATCGCCCGCCGTCTGTACACCGCCCGGTGGCCCGACCCCGACCTCCTGATCCGCACCTCCGGCGAGATGCGGATTTCGAACTTCCTGCTCTGGCAGCTCGCCTACGCGGAGCTGTACGTCACTCCCGTCCTCTGGCCGGACTTCACTCGGCGCGATCTCTTCGAGGCCATTCTCGCGTTTCAGGGACGCGACCGCCGGTTCGGGCGCGTCTCGGTCTGATGGATCGCAACCTGGCGCAGCGGATCGGGTTCGCCGCCGTCGCCATCCCCCTCGTGCTCGCCGTGGTCTGGTACGGCGGGTGGGCCCTGGTCACCCTTGCCGCGGGCGTGGCCGTGCTCGGTACTCATGAGCTCTTCGGCCTGTCCCGGCGGACCGGCGTGGCCCCGCTCGACGCTCCAGGCCTCGCCGGAGCTGCGCTGGTTTCACCGGCCGTCTACTCCGTGCTCCGGGATCCCGCGGGACCGGTCGGCGTCGCGTGGCCGTACGCCGCCGCGCTCTGGCTCGTGGGGCTCTTGAGCCTGGCGCTCTGGCGGCGCGGGCCGGGCGAGCGGCCGCTCGAATCCGTCGCCGTCACCGTGTTCGCGGTCGCCTACGCGGCCGCGTTGCCCGCCTTTCTGGTGGACATCCGGCACGGCGGGCACGAGCCCCGCTCATGGGCCGGCGCGTGGCTGGTCTTCTTCCCGCTCGTCGTCACGTGGGTTGGCGACACCGCCGCCATGCTCGCCGGCCGGGGGATCGGCGGGCCGAAGCTCGCGCCCACAGTGAGCCCGGGAAAGACCCGGGTCGGCAGCGTCGCCGGAGTGCTCGGCGCCCTTCTGGTGGCACCGGTGTTCGCGGGGTTCGTGTTCCCCCGCGTAGGCATCGTAGTGCCGCTCGCGGTTCTGCTGGTCATCGCCGGCGTGCTCGGCATCGTCGGGCAGGTCGGCGATCTGGCCGAGTCGCTCTTCAAGCGCCAGGCAGGGGTCAAGGACTCGAGCCACCTCATCCCGGGACACGGCGGCGTGCTGGACCGGCTCGACGCGCTCTACTTCGTGATTCCGGTGGCCGCGGCTCTCTACCGCGCTTTCGGAGTGCGGTGATGCGGGGCATTGCGCTGCTCGGCTCTACCGGCTCGATCGGCCGGAGCACGCTGGCGGTCCTCCGGCGGCAGCGGGAGCACTTCCGGCTCGTGGCGCTCACGGCGGGGTGCAACCGGGCGGAGCTGGAGGCCCAGGCAGCGGAGTGGCGGCCTGAGTTCGTCGGTCTCGCCGAGCGGCAGACCGGTGTCCCGTATCCGTCCGGTCCCGGCGTCCTCGTGGATGCCGCGCTGCACCCGGGAGTGGACATCGTGGTCAACGCGGTGGTCGGCGCCGCCGGCCTGGACGCCACGCTGGCCGCGCTCCGGGCCGGGAAGCGCGTCGCGCTCGCGAACAAGGAAACGCTGGTCATGGCCGGCGATCTCGTGGCGGCCGCAGCCCGCGCCGGCGGCGGCGAGATCGTGCCGGTGGATTCCGAGCACAGCGCGGTCCTGCAGTGTATCGCGGGTCGGCCGGCAGCGGTGGGGCGGCTCATTCTCACCGGCTCCGGCGGCCCCTTCCGGGAGTGGGGACCCGAGCGCCTTTCGGTGGCCACGGTGAGTGACGCGCTCAACCACCCCACCTGGCGCATGGGCAAGAAGATCACGGTGGACAGCGCCACGCTGGCGAACAAGGCGCTGGAGGTCATCGAGGCGCACCATCTGTTCGGCCTGGCGTACGACGCGCTGCAGGTGGTGATCCACCCGCAGAGCATCGTTCACGCCTTCGTCGAGTTTTGCGACGGGAGCGTGATCGCGCAGCTCGCGTTCCCGTCCATGGAGCTGCCGATTCTGTACGCGCTGACCCACCCCGGGCGTCTCCCCGACGGAGGTGTCCGGCGGTTCGACCCCGTGGCCGCGGGCCCGCTCACCTTCGAGCCGGTCCGGGCGGAGGTGTTCCGGGCGTACGACGCCGGCGTCGCGGCCGGGCGGGCAGGCGGCACGGCCCCTGCGGTCTTCAACGCGGCTAACGAGGTGGCCGTGGCCGCCTTTCTCGACGGCTGCATCCCGTTCGACCGCATCAGTGACGTGATCGAGCACGCGCTCGACGACCACCGCCGCGAGCCGGCGGCCGATGTTGAGATCGTCCGGTCCGCCGATCGCTGGGCGCGGGAGCGGGCCCGTGAACTTGTGAGGTGAGCGTGCTGACGACGATCCTGGCTCTCGCCATCGTGCTGGGCGTGCTGATTTTCGTGCACGAGGCCGGGCATTTCATCGCCGCCAAGTGGGCGGGGATCTACGTGCATCGCTTCTCGCTGGGTCTCGGGGCGCCGGTCAAGGCCCTCACCTTCCGGCGGGGTGAGACCGAGTACTCGATCTCCTGGCTGCCGCTCGGCGGCTACGTGAAGATGGCCAGCCGTGCGGAAGACGCCGCCAGCGCGATGCTCGAGGGCGGAGCCGGCGCGCCCGTCCCGCCCGATCGGGTGTTCGAAGCGAAGCCGATCTGGAAGCGAATGGTCGTGATTCTCGCCGGCGTCACCATGAACATCCTCTTCGCCTGGTTTGTCTACACCTACCTGGCGGCCAAGAACGGCGAGGCCATCGACCCCACCACGACCGTAGGGGGAGTGGCGACGGACAGCCTTCCGGCCGGTGCGGCCGCCCTGGCGGCGCTCAAGCCCGGCGATCGGATCGCTCGGGTCAACGGGGATACCGTCACCTCATGGGACGAGGTGCTCCGTGAGCTCGGCGGCGGCGGCCAGCAGGGCGTCACGATTCAGCTCGCCGATGGCCGTGAGATCTCGCTGGCCCTCCACCCCGCGGCCGTCGAGGATCGCGCTCGGTTGGTTGGCGCGCTGCGGCCGTTCCGCGCACCAGTGGTCGATCACCCGGTTCCCGGCCGGCCGGCCGTCAAAGCCGGCGTGCTGGCGGGCGACACGATCGTCGCGCTGAACGGCCAGCCTGTGTCTCAGACCTACGACGTGTTCACGGTCATGGACTCGAGTCCCGGCCGGCCGGTCACCGTGACGGTCGGGCGGCATGGGCAGCGGCTCGACCTGAGCATGACCGCCACGGTGGACGAGGCGCAGGGTGCCGGCGGGAAGCTCCGGAAGGTGGGCCGTCTCGGAATCCAGTTTCAGACGCCGGCGCGGCGACAGGCGTACTCGCTGCTACAGGCGGGCGCCGCCGGTGCCAGGGCCACGCTCAACGCGATGACCTTCATCGTCCGGACCGTCCAGGGCCTCCTGACCCGGCGGGTCTCCGCGTCCAGCGTGGGGGGCCCGATCCTGATCGCTCAGCAGGCGGGTGAGTTCGCCCGGCTCGGCTTCGAGCCGTTCCTCGAGTTCATGGCGCTGATCTCGGTGAATCTGGCGGTGCTAAACCTGCTGCCGGTGCCGGTGCTGGACGGGGGCCAGTTCCTCCTTCTGCTGGCTGAGGGCCTGATCCGCCGCCCGGTGCCGGTCAGCCTCCGGGAGCGGCTCACGATGCTCGGTCTGGTCATGGTGGTGCTGCTGATGGTGCT
>JBGPPG010000138.1:0-8263 GCA_041488455.1 Gemmatimonadota bacterium | reverse complement strand
GGCAAGGTGAACCCGTCGATCGCCGAGATGGTAAACCAGGTGTGCTACCAGGCGCTCGGCCTCGACATCACCGTGGCCCTGGCGGCGGAGGCGGGCCAGCTGGAGCTCAACGTGATGATGCCGGTGATGGCCCACAACATCGTGTTCGCGATGATCATTGTGGGGAACGCCAGCCGGGTCTTCGCCGACAAGTGTGTCGCCGGGATCGAGCCCGACGAGGCCCAGTGCGCGTACTGGCTCGAGCGAAGCCCGGCCCTCGTCACCGCGCTCGCGCCGGAGATCGGCTACGCCGAGGCCGCCAAGCTGGCCAAGGAGGCGCTGGCGACGGGACTCACAGTGCGGGAGCTGGTGCTCAAGAAGCAGATCCTGGAAGGGGCGAAGCGGGATGCGGTCCTCGATCTCCGCGCGATGACCGAGTTGGGCGTCCCTGGCGGAAAGGGGATACCGGCTGGGGGCTGATTCAGCGATATTGCGGCATGCGGGTCACCACCTGGACGGAGTACAGCCTCATCATCTCGCTCCACCTGGCACGCCGGGGGCGTGGCCCCGGGGCACCCGTCGCGGCGCGCGAGCTGGCTGATTCCGAGCGTCTCCCGGCCGACTACGTCGAGCAGATTCTGCTTCGGCTTCGGCGCGCCCGCCTGGTGGAGAGCGTGCGGGGCGCCAGGGGTGGCTATTATCTCGCGCGCGAACCGGCTGCCATCTCGGTCCGCGACGTCATGACGGCCTCCGAGCACCAGACGTTCGAGGTGAACTGCGAGTCGCACCAGGTGGACGCGGAGCGCTGCCATCCGGGCACCTCCTGCAGCATCCGGCCGGTGTGGCTCGCTCTCCAGCAGCGGGTAGACGACCTCCTCGGCAGCATCACTCTCGCCGACCTCATGAAGCAGGAGCCGCAGGTCCAGGAGCTGGTCACCATACAGCAGTGAGAAGTGTTCTCACCGCCTCCCGCCTGCCTATCTTTCGACATATGGCTGCCTCGCTCTCGCCCGCCGAGCTGCTGCGCTACGCGCGCCACCTGGCGCTCCCCGGCGTGGGTCGTGAGGGCCAGGGCCGGCTCAAGGCGGCACGCGTCGTGGTCATCGGCGCGGGCGGCCTCGGCTCGCCGGCCGCGCTCTATCTCGCCGCGGCGGGCGTGGGCACGCTGGGTCTGGTGGACTTCGACCGGGTGGACGTCACCAATCTCCAGCGGCAGGTGCTGCACGGGACGACGGGAGTGGGCCGGCCGAAGGTTCTGTCGGGCGCGGAGCGCCTGGCCGACCTCAACCCGCACGTGCACGTCGTCCCGATCGAAGAGCGACTCACAGCCGCGAACGCGCGGGAGATTCTGGGGGAGTTCGACGTCGTCGTGGACGGAAGCGACAACTTCCCCACGCGCTACCTCGCGAACGACGTCTGCGTGTGGCTCGGGAAGCCGCTGGTCTACGGGAGCATCTTCCGCTTCGAAGGCCAGGCGTCGGTGTTTCACGCCACCGAGGGGCCCTGCTATCGCTGCCTGTACGCCGAGCCGCCGCCGCCGGAGCTCGTGCCCAGCTGCGCGGAAGGCGGTGTCCTCGGCGTGCTTCCCGGGATCATCGGCAGCATCCAGGCGCTCGAGGCGATCAAGCTCGTGCTGGGCGAGGGCGACCCGCTGATCGGCAGGCTCGTGGTCTTCGACGCGCTCCGCTTCGTGTTCCGGGAGCTCAGGCTCGTCAAGGATCCGGATTGCCCGGTGTGCGGCCTTCGGCCATCCATCACCGCGCCCATCGACTACGAGGCGTTCTGCGGAACGACCGGGCATGACGCGGTGGAGGGAGCGGAGTTGTCACCCCGCGATCTCGACGCCCTCCTCCGGGGACGGCCCGGGTCAGTGCAGGTTCTCGACGTGCGTGAGCCGTGGGAATGGGAGATCGCGCGGATCGAGGGCGCCTCGCTGCTCCCCGTTGGCGAGCTGGCCAGCCGCCTGGCCGAAGTGGACCCACGGGCGGAGATCGTCACCCTCTGCCACCACGGGCTCCGGTCGCTCCAGGCACGAGACCTCCTTCGCGCGGCCGGGTTCGCCCGGGTCCGCAGCTTGGCGGGCGGCATCGACCAGTGGGCGAAGGACATGGCCCCGGAGATGGTGAGATATTGAACTGCGTGCACAGTGAACCGTAAAAAGTGAACAGGGAGCCCCGCTGTGTGAGGAGCTCCCCGTTCGCTGTTTGCTGTTCACCGTTCACCGCAGGTATGCCGAAGGGGGGACTCGAACCCCCACGGGCTTGCGCCCACTGCGCCCTGAACGCAGCGCGTCTACCAGTTCCACCACTTCGGCGAGGGCGCAAACCTAGCCCCCGCGCCACGTTGGCGTCAAGGCGGCGGTTGACCCGCCACGCGCCGATGGCCTATCATTTGCAAAAATCCGGGACTGTGCGTCCAAAACTTCCGCAGACCGCCGACCGGCAGTCGGTTGCCCGCAACCCGAAAGCCACCCATGACTACCATATCCTGGAGACGTGGGAGGCCGGGCTCGTGCTGACCGGCACCGAGGTGAAGTCGCTCAGAAACGGGAAGGCGTCGATCAAGGAGGCCTACGCCCGGACGTCTCGCGGTGAGCTCTTTCTCGAGGGGATGAACATCACGCCGTACGAGCAGGGCAACCGGTACAACCATGAGCCGGTGCGCTCCAGGAAGTTGCTGCTTCACCGGCGCGAGATCGACCGGATCGTTGGCGCGGTCGAGCGCCAGGGACTCACCCTGGTTCCGCTCGAGCTCTACTTCACGAAGGGACACGCGAAGGTGATGCTGGCGCTGGGCAAGGGCAAGAAGCAGCATGACAAGCGCGAGGACCTCAAGCGGCGCATCGCTGAGCGGGAGACGGCGCGCGCCGTCTCCGTGCGGGGGCGGCGTTGATCGCGGCGCTCGCGCTGCTTGCCGCGCTCGCCGGCGGCGACGCTCCCCGAACGGTCATGGTGAGCACGCCGCGCGGAGATCAACGGATCTCGGTCCGGGCCGACCGGAGCGGGACACCGGTTGTGTCCGCACCCGAGCTGGTCGCGGCCCTCGGCGGGACCGTCAAGCTGGGCGAGACGTGGGCCGACCTCACTGTCTCCCAGCAGGGCTTCCGGTTCCTCCTGGGTGCGCCGCTATATCTCTTTAACGACCGCCTCCAGGCCCTCGCGGCGCCCGTCATCGTGGTCCGCGATACCATGTACTTGCCGCTCCAGTTCATCGCCGAGGTGCTGCCCACGTTCCTGTCCGAGCGCTATCACTACGACAAGCGAGCAGCCCGGCTGGTCGAAGAGCGCGGGCGCTTTCTGGCATCGGGGTCCGGGTCCGGTCGGCTCGCCAATGGCTTGAGGCCCGGCCACCTGGTCACGGTAGACGCGGGACACGGGGGAGTAGACCCGGGGAACCCGGGGATGTTCTTCCCCCGGGGAGTCAAGGAAAAGGACGTTACGCTCCAGGTGGCGCTGCTTCTCAGGGACGAGCTGCGCCGGCGAGGTGTGGGGGTCCGGATGACCCGAACGACCGACACCCTCATCGCTCTCGGCGAGCGCGGGAGCTATTGTACCGAGAAGTGCGACCTCTTCGTGAGCCTGCATGTGAATTCACTGCCGCGGCGGCGGGGTTTTACCGACACCCGCGGCTTCGAGACCTACTTCCTCGCCGAAGCGAAGACCGAAGACGCTGCTCGAGTGGCGAAGATGGAAAACGAGGCGGTCCGCTTCGAGAGCGTGTCGGAGGAAGCCACGCCGCTCGGCGGAATCGACTTCATCGTGAAGGACCTCCAGCTCAACGAGCACCTGCGGGAGTCGGCGCGCCTCGCGGAGCTGGTCCAAACGGGGTTGGGGCAGGTGCACACCGGGCCCGATCTGGGCGTCAAACAGGCGGGCTTCATGGTGCTGACGACGGCGCGCCGTCCCGCTATTCTGGTGGAGATGGGCTACAGCACCAATCCTCTGGACGGCCGCTACATGATATCCTCCACCGGACAGCGCTCCATGGCGAGCTCGATCGCGGAGGCCGTCGTGCAGTATCTCCTGGAGTACGAGCGGAAGACGGAAGCCGCCGACTCCGGTGCGGCCCGCTAGTGGCCTCCGATCTCTCCCGCGACTTCCTTGGTCAACGGTTCCAGAATCCCGTACTTCTCGCCTCCGGCACGGCGGGGTTCGGGCGCGAGCTGGCTGGCGTGCTGGATCTCGACCGGCTCGGCGGGCTGGTCACAAAGGCCGTCTCACTCGAGCCGCGTGACGGCAACCCGCCTCCGCGCGTGGCCGAGTTTCGCGGCGGAATGCTCAACTCCGTCGGTCTGGCCAACCCAGGGCTCGGGCGGGTCGTGTCCGAGGAGCTCCCCTGGCTGGCGCAGCACCTTCGTCGCGCCCGGGTCATCGTCAACGTGGTCGGCTTCACGGTGGAAGAGTACGCCGAGGTGGTCGCGGGCCTCGACGGCGCGCCGGGGGTCGCGGCGCTGGAGATCAATCTCTCGTGCCCTAACACCAGCGCCGGAGGAGTCGAGTTCGGAGCGGACGCGGGCTCGGTTTCCGCGATCCTCGGATTGTGCCGCAAACGGACCCGCCTCCCCCTCGTTGCGAAGCTGTCGCCGGTCCTGCCGGATGTCGGCGCGATGGCCGTCGTGGCGCGTGACGCCGGCGCGGACGCCGTGGCCGTCGTGAACACCTTTCCCGGTGAGCTGTTCGAGGCCGATGGCGCCCCCCGGCTCGGCAACGGATTCGGTGGGGTGAGCGGTCCCGCGCTGCTGCCCGTGGGCGTGCTGGCGGTGGCTCGGGTGATGGAGCGGACTCGCGGAATGCCGGTCATCGGCGTCGGCGGGATCCGTTGCGCAGAGGATGTGCGGCAGTACCTCGGCGTGGGCGCCGCGCTCGTGGCGATCGGCACGGCCGGTTTGGCCGACCCTCATCTGCCAGGGCGCGTCGTCCGGGATCTGGAGGAGGAGCATGGCTGAGATCGTCCTCGCGCTCGATCTGCCCGAGCCCGACGCCGCGCTCCGCTTTCTCGACCGGCTGCCGGACCTGCGGTGGGTGAAGCTGGGGCCAATCCTCATGACCCGAGCAGGGGCCCCATTCGTGCAGCAGCTCGCGGCCCGCAGACTTCGCGTGTTCCTGGACCTCAAGTGGCACGACATCCCCAACACCGTGGCGGGTGCTGTCAGCGCCGCCCGGGAGCTCGGGGTGACCATGGCCTCGGTGCACGCCCTGGGAGGGTCGGCGATGCTGGAAGCGGCTTCCCGGGCGGCGAGTGACGCGGTCGCCCTCGTGGGCGTCACTGTTCTAACCTCATACGATGCAGCATCCTACGCACAGGCGATCGGCCGGTCTGACATGAGCCTGGATGCCGAAGTTGGGCGACTCGCAGGCGTGGCGAGGGCCGCGGGCCTTCAGGGCATCGTTTGCTCCCCGCGGGAGATCGGCGTGGTTCGGCGAGAGTGGTCGGGCGCTCCGGTCATCGTGGTGCCTGGAATCCGGCGCCGGGCCGACCCGCCCGGCGATCAGATCCGCGTGTCCACGGCCGGTGACGCAGCGCGGGACGGCGCAACCCATCTGGTGGTCGGCCGGCCCCTGCTTCAGGCGAACGATCCCGCAGAAGTGCTGCGGGAGTTGAGCGAGGAGGCGGGGTGCGTGCGGGCCTGATACTGCTGCTGGCGCTGTTGCCGGGGGCCCTGCGGGCCCAGTCGGGCGATCTACAGCACGAGGCCGACCGGGCTCGGCGGGCGTGGTACAGCCACGACGCGTCGGGGCTGGTCGCGAACTCCCCCCGACTGGTCGTGCGACTGCCTGGCGCGGATCCCTCGGGCGCGCTGGGCCAGGCTCAGGCCGCGGCCTTGCTCCGCGACTTTCTCGCTCCGACGCAAGAGGTCGAGACCGCAGTCCGCTCCGCGCGGGAGGTGGAGCCGGGGCAGGGCTACGTCGAGCTCCAACGCCGATACCGGGTTTCCGGAACCCAGGAGGTGAGGAGCCAGACTCTGCTGCTGGCGTACCGGCGCGGTCCGACGGGGTGGACTCTGGTGGAGCTGCGGGTAAGCGCGTGATCTCGGCGCTCCGCGAGCGCGTCGCCCGTTCACTCCGAGCGACCCCTGCATTGAACGGCCGGATCGCGGTCGCGGGTGTGATCGGCGTCCTCAGCGCACTGTACGTCACCGGCGTCTACGTCGTGCATCCCCGCAGTGCCCCTGACTTCGACCAGTGGTGGATTGCCGCTAACGCGCTCCGCCTCGGCCACGACCCGTACGCCGCCGTCGGAGCCTCCGGCTGGCCCTGGCCGTTGTTCTATCCGCTTCCGGCCGTTCTCTGCGTCCTCCCGTTTTCGTTTCTGTCGGTAATGCTCGGCCGGGCGCTGTTCGTCGGGCTGGGCGGCGCGTGCCTGGCGTTCGCGGTAACCCAGCGGGCCTGGTGGCCTCTGGTGCTGTTCACGTCCGGGGCATGGGTCGCCACCATTACCGCCGCCCAATGGACCCCGTTCCTAGTGGCGGGTGCGTTGATCCCCGCGTTCGGAGCGCTGTTCGCGGCTAAGCCGACGATCGGCGCCGTCAGCTTTGTGTATCGGCCTTCACTTGCCGCCGTCATCGGGAGCCTGGCGTTGGTCGGGCTGAGCTTCGCGGTCCGGCCGTCGTGGTTCGGCTCGTGGATGGACGCGGTCAGCCACGCGCCCAACCTCAGAGCGCCGATCACGCGGCCCGGTGGATTCCTGCTTCTGCTGGCGTTGCTTCGATGGCGGCGGCCGGAGGCCCGGCTCCTGGGGACGCTGGCCTGCGTGCCCCATACCATTCTGCCCCAGGAGGCACTGGTGCTGTTTCTGGTGCCCCGCACCTATGGGGAAGGAGCGGCCCTGTCGCTGCTCACCTCGGCGGCGCTGGTTTTCACTTGGCTCTGGCCGACCACCGGGTATCGCGAGATGCTCGACGCGGCCTGGCCGGTAATGCTGCTGCTGGTCTATCTCCCCGTCCTCGTCATGGTGCTCCGGCGCCCGAACCTCGCCCCCCAAGGGGCGGCGGAAGGAGGGTAGCTAGCCCGCCGGCCCCCGGTGGTCCTTCTCGGTGCCCTGCTTGCGTTTGGATCGGGTCCCCGGTAAGTTTGCAAGCTATTTCGCAACTGGCCCGGGAGAGGCGTCGTGAAGGTTCGTTCGAGCGTCAAGCCGATTTGCGAACACTGCAAGGTCGTCAAGCGACAGGGCGTGGTTCGCATCATCTGCAAGCGCAACCCCAAGCACAAGCAACGGCAAGGCTGATCGATGGCGCGTATCGCCGGCGTGGACCTCCCACGCGAGAAGCGCGTCGAGATCGCGCTTACCTACATCTTCGGTATCGGACGGCCCACCAGCAACCGGATCCTCTCGGAAACCGGTGTGAGCCCCGACACCCGCGTCCGTGACCTGTCGGACGCGGAGGTCGCGCGTCTCCGCCAGATGATCGAGCGGTCGGTGAAGGTCGAGGGCTCGCTCCGCACCGAGATCGCGATGAACATCAAGCGCCTGATGGACATCGGGAGCTATCGCGGTATCCGCCATCGGCGTGGACTGCCGGTGCGCGGTCAGCGCACCCACACGAACGCGCGGACCAAGAAGGGACCGCGCCGGGCCATCGCAGGCAAGAAGAAGGTGACCAAGAAGTAAGATGACCAATCCCACATCGGATCAACCTCAGACGCCGGCGCCGGCCGCCGCGCCCGCCACTCCGGCGGCCGCGCCTGCCAAGGCGAGCGCGAAGCGGGGGAAGAAGGTGGTCGAGTCGGAGGGCATCGCCCACATCTCGGCCACGTTCAACAACCTCCTGATCACGATCACCGACCTCAAGGGCAACACGCTCGCGTGGGGATCGGCGGGCAAGGCCGGGTTCAAGGGCTCGAAGAAGTCCACCCCCTTCGCTGCCACCGTGGCCGCCGAGAACTGCGGGCGGGAGGCGATGAATCTCGGGCTCCGGCGCGTGCACGTGCGGGTCCAGGGTCCGGGCAGCGGCCGGGAGTCCGCAATCCAGGCCCTCGCGTCGGTCGGGCTCCGGGTGGTCTCCATCCGCGACGTCACCCCGATCCCCCACAACGGGTGCCGCCCGCCCAAGAAGCGGCGGGTCTGAGCCATGTCCCGTTACGTCGGACCCAGCTGCCGCCTCTGCCGGCGCGAGGGCACCAAGCTGTTCCTCAAGGGCACCAAGTGCCTGACCGAGAAGTGCCCCGTCGAGCGCCGGGCGTACCCGCCCGGCCAGCACGGCCAGAACCAGGGGCGCCAGCGGAAGGCGTCGGAATACTCCAAGCAGATGCGTGAGAAACAGAAGGTGAAGCGGATGTACGGGCTC
>JBGPPG010000137.1:0-8315 GCA_041488455.1 Gemmatimonadota bacterium | reverse complement strand
ATGGCGATCCGGTGCTCCAGGTCGGGCTGGCCGATGTCGGCGACCATGCCCGACTCGAACCGGCTCACCAGCCGCGCCTCCAATCCGGGGATCTCCTTGGGCGCGCGGTCGGAGGTCAGGACGATCTGCTTGTTGGCCTGGTGCAACGCGTTGAACGTATGGAAGAACTCCTCCTGGGTCTGCTCCTTACCCTCCAGGAAGTGCACGTCGTCCACCAGGAAGAGGTCCACCTCGTTGCGGTACCGGCGTCTGAAGTCCGGCATCGTCCGGCTGTGGATGCTCTCGATGACCTCGTTGAGGAACTGCTCGGCCCCGACGTAAAGCACGCGGGTGTCCGGCGCGCGCTCGAGCCGGGCGTGGGCGATGGCCTGCATCAGGTGGGTCTTGCCCAGCCCCGTGGCTCCGTAGATGAACAGCGGGTTGTAGGTCTTGCCCGGGGCCTCGGCGATCGCGTGGGCCGCCGCCGCCGCCAGCTCGTTGGATTTCCCGATGACGAACGTTTCGAAGGTGTACCGCTCGTTGAGCGGCTGCATGCTCCCGTTGGTCGCCGGTCCCCCCGGTGTCGTGGCGGCGGTCGGGGTGACAAAAAAGTCCATCTGGGGACGCCGCTGGCGCTCCTCTTGGACCCGGAAGACGACGGACGTAGGGCGCCCGACCACGGGCTCGGCGAGCCGGGTCAGCAGCGAGGCGTGCTTGGTCTCGTTCCACTCGGCGGCGAACTGGTCGGGCGCACCGATGACCAGTTGCCCATCGTCGAGGGCGATCGCCTCGGTGGGTTCGAGCCAGTTCCGGATGATGTCGGCAGGAAGTTCGCGCTGCGCCTCATCGAGGATGCGCTTCCAAGCTTCCTTTGCGGAGAGCGGCATCGGTACTCGACAACGGATGGGAGAGTTTGCAAGGGCAGCCGATTCTACGGGCCGCGTGTGGAAAAGTCAACCTTGACGCATGCCCCCTTGCGCCACTAGGTTCACGGGCTCATTGGGAGGAGCACAGCCGCAATGAAACCGTCGTATCGTCCGCGCAACAAGCGCCGCCTGAACAAGCACGGATTCCGTGCCCGGATGGCGACGCGCTGGGGTCGCGCGGTGCTGTCCCGCCGCCGCAAGAAGGGGCGGAAGAGCCTGACGGTGCGGCTCCCGTCGAAACACGGGGGCCGCTGACGGCGTCTGAGCGCCTGCGGCGAGCCGCGCGGCTCGCTCGCGCGGCGGATCTGCGCCGCTGCCTCACTCAGGGCCGTCGTCGCCGCACCGAGCACCTCGACATGATCTGGCTGGACAACCCGACGGGCCAATCACGTATCGGACTGATCGTACCGAAGTTTCAGTCCACCGCGGTGGCCCGTAATCGTTTGCGCCGACGACTCAAGGAGATCTGGCGGCGGGAAATAGAGTCCCGGCTCCCACCGTGCGACCTGGTCGTTCGGGCCAGGCGCGAGGCCTATGGTGCCCGCTTCCTGCAGCTCCGAACGGAAATGTTGAGCTGGCTCGACAGCGTGGCCGGTGTGCGGTGAGCGGCGCTCCAGGAGTGGAACCCGTGGGCGCTCGCCGACCGCTTGGTGTCGTGGCCGATCTGCCGCGGCGCGGGCTCGTTGCCCTTCTCCGGGCGTACAAGGCGGTCATCTCGCCTGCGCTTCCCCCAGCCTGCCGGTTCACTCCGACGTGCTCGCAGTATGCCCTCGAAGCCATCGAGCGGCACGGCGCCCTCCGGGGCTCGTGGCTCGCTCTGCGCCGGCTGGCCCGCTGTCATCCGTTCAATCCGGGCGGGTTCGATGCCGTTCCGTAACCCGATGAACTGAGATCCATGGATCGTCGTGCCGTCTGGGCCATCATGCTGATGATGGTCATCGCAATTGCGCCCGCGTTCTTTCTGAAGCAGGCCCCCGGCCGCCGCGCCGCCGGCGCTACCGCCGGAGACACGGTCCCGCCGGCCGTCGGTCCGGCCGAATCGGCGTCGGCTCGGGCTCCGGCCCGTCCATCCGTCGGCGACACGGGGAAGGGAGTGCCGGACGACACCGTGCTGGTGACTTCGCCGCTCTACGCGTACGGCGTGAGCACGCGGGGTGGCCGCATCGTCGTCGCGTCGCTGCAACGGTTCCAGTCGATGGCGCGCGACACACGGGGACAGCCTGCATCGCTCGTGCGGCCCGGAGAGGGACTGCTCGGGATGACTCTGGCCCGGGGGCAGGACACCGTCCGCCTGGCGGACTGGACCTTCACTCCCAGCACCACCCGGCTGGATGTCTCCGGACCCACGCCCTTGCGCCTCCACGCGGCCCGCGGCGATGTCGGCGTGGAGTTGACCTACACGTTCCTGCCCGACGACTACCGGATCGACGTGCAGGGACAGCTCTCCGGCGTCGGCCCCAACGGCGGGCTCCTGATCCTCGACCTCGGCCGGGGGCTTCCCAACACCGAGGTGGACTCCAACGAGAACCACCGCGCGCTCGCGCTCGTGACCAAGCAGGGTGATGCGGAGCGGACCGATTTCGCGAGCCTCAAGCCAGGCGAGCCTAAGACACTAAGCGGGCCGTTCGAATGGGCTGCGGTGAAGTCCAAGTACTTCGTGACCGCGGTGCTCGCGTTCGACAGCGCCAGTGGCGGCATCAGTGGTGTGACTGCGCTGGCGCCGCCAACCGCCGGTAAGCACCCGGCCACCGCCGAGGTGCGGTTGAGCGTTCCGGTCAGCGCAGCGGGCACCTTCAAGTACACGCTTTATGCCGGGCCGATGGAGTACGACCGCCTCCGCCGCATCGGTCACGAATTCGACGACGTGAATCCGTACGGCTGGCCCGGCTTCCGTACGGTGATCCGGTTCTTCACGGTGCCGACCCGCTGGCTGCTCGTGTTCATGCACAACCGGCTGGGAATGGCCTACGGTTTGGGCCTCATCGTATTCGGCATCCTGGTGCGCCTGCTCCTCTGGCCGCTCAACCAGAAGGCCATGCGCTCGAGCATCCAGATGCAGGCGATACAGCCGTACATGAAGGAGCTGCAGGAGCGTCACAAGGACGATCCGCAGAAGCTCCAGGCCGAGATGATGAAGCTGTACAAGGAGCACGGGGTGAACCCGTTCGGCGGGTGCTGGCCCATGCTACTGCCGATGCCGATCCTGCTGGCGCTCTTTTTCGTGTTCCAGAACACGATCGAGCTCCGCGGCACGGGGTTCCTTTGGCTGCCGGACCTGTCCCGGCCGGATCCGTTCTACATCATCCCGGTGCTGATGGGGCTCACGATGTTCGGCGTCAGCCGAGTCGGGCAGGTAGGGATGGAGCAGACCCCGCAAATGAAGACCATGCTCTACGTCATGCCCGTCATGATGACGGGACTGTTCCTGAACTTCGCCTCGGGGCTCAACTTGTACTACGCGGTCCAGAACATCACCAGCATCCCGCAGCAGTGGCTGCTGGCGAAGGAGCGGATGAAGCGGCAGCCGCCGCCCGCGCCGCCGCCGGCAGCGAAGTCGGGGAAGGGGAAGAAGACGGCGTAGGTTGTTCGCATGCTCTCCGACCCCATCGCCGCCCTCGCGACTCCACCCGGGCGATCCGCCCTGGCGGTCGTGCGCGTCTCCGGGCGCGGGGTGTTCGAGGTGGCGGGACGGGTAGTCTCCGGGTTTCGGGCCGACCCCGCCCGGCATGCGACCCTCGCCACATTCACGACGGCCGATGGAACCCCGATCGATCGGGGGCTCTACACCGTGTTCCCGGGCCCGGCGAGCTACACCGGCGAGGACATGGTCGAGCTGTCCTGTCACGGAGGTCTCGCCGTTCCCGCCCGGCTCCTCGCCGCGCTCTCGGCAGCGGGTGCGCGAGCGGCCCAACCCGGCGAGTTCACCCGGCGCGCAGTGCTCAACGGCAAAATGGATCTGGTGCAGGCAGAAGCGGTGGGCGACCTGATCGACGCTACGACGCCGGCGCAGGCGCGGGCTGCGCTGGGGCAACTCGAGGGGGCGCTGTCCCGCCGGCTGCACGAGCTGCGCGACCATCTCGTCGAGGTTCAGGCGCTGCTGGGCTACGACATCGACTTTCCCGACGAGGATGACGGACCGGTGCCGCCGCTCCGGATCGCGCGGGCGCTGGACGATGCCGCGCATCGCGTGGATCGCCTGCTGGCGACGGGCCCGTGGGGCGAGCGGCTGCGCGAGGGCGCGCTGGTCGTCCTCGCCGGGCGGCCCAACGCGGGCAAGTCCTCCCTCTTCAACGCTCTGCTTGGGAGCGAGCGGGCGCTGGTCACTGAAATTCCCGGGACGACGAGGGATGCGATCGAAGCCCCCGCCGACTTTCTGGGCTGGCCGGTCCGGCTGATCGACACCGCGGGTCTCCAGAATACAAATGAGCGCATCGAAAGGCTCGGGATCGAGGTGAGCCGCCGCTACCTCGCCGCTGCCGACCTCGTGCTTCTGTGTGCCGAGACCGGTCGGCCTTTGGGGTCGGACGAGACCACGCTGATGGACGGCCGCCTCCAACTGGTGGTGCGGACGAAGGCGGACCTGGCGACTGCGGCGCCGGGCGAGCTCGCCGTTTCGTGCGTGACCGGGTCAGGCCTCGACCTTCTCCGCAAGGCGGTCGCCGAGCGGCTGTTCGGGGAGCGGGTCGCGCTCGCGGATCTCGAGCCGGCGCTTACCCGGGAGCGTCATAGAGACGCGCTCGGTCGCGCCCGGGCGGCGCTCGAGGATGCCCGGCCTCATCTCGGCCGGTCGGGGGACGTCGTGCTGGTGGCGCACCACGTGCGGCGGGCGACGCTCGCGCTCGACGAGTTGATCGGAGCGGTGGACGTGGAGGAAGTGCTCGCCCGCGTGTTCGCGAGCTTTTGCGTGGGGAAGTGACCTACCGCTTGTGGCTTCCGTCGCAGAATGGCTTGGTCTTGGACATTCCGCAGCCGCACAGCTTGATCTGGCCGGGCACCTTGGTGGGTGGTGCCTCGAGCTGGGTGCCCTCATTGTCGGTGACCACGACCGGGCCTTCGACTACATAGGGGCCGGTGGGCTTCCAGCGGATGGTCACCGGGGGTGGGGTGTCAGGCATGCACAACGGTAAACGGTTTGCCGCCTTTACGCCGTTTGCATGCCCCTCGCCACGTCTTCGGCCGACTGAAAATCCGCCACGGGGGCGCGAAGCGCGGCCGCCAGACCCCGTTCGGCGACCAGTGCTTCGGCCATGCGGAAGCCCAGGTAATAGCCCGAACGCTCGGGGATCACCCGGCCGGATACGAGCCGCGCGGCCGAGCTCATGCCGCCGGACAGGTATCGCAGGCGGAGGCCGAGACCGGAGCGTTCCAGCTCGGGCTCAACGGCACGACGCAGGAAGGCCTCGAGCTCGCGGAGGCGGTGATACTGCCGGCGGGGGTAGCCGAAGTAGTCCGCAGCGTCGAACGCCGGCGCCACCGCTCGGGATGCATGCACGGCCAGGCCTTCGTTGACGAGAAGCTCACGCAGCGTCGCGCGGCTGCCAGTTTGCCAGTAGTCGTAGTAGCCGCCCAGATCGGCCACGAGACGCCGGAGCTCACTCTGGCTCGTGGCGGACGTGTAGCGGACGGTGTGGGCCAGCTCGTGCGCCAGCCATAACGGGATGAGATCCGGCGGCAACCCCATCCCGTAGGTCTCAGGGTTGGCCCGTCCGGTGAAATGCTCGAGGCAAATGAACGCGACCCCTCGTCCCCCCACCACCAGCTCGCCGGCGTTGGCGCCGCCAACGCCGACCATCAGGTAGCAATCGGTCGGCCGGTCGATCTGGAGCAGCTCCTCGGCGCGTCCGATCGCTTCCTCCGCCAGCGCAACGAGATCGACCGCACCGGCGATCGCCCGCAAATCGTCCCGGTTGGCCTGGAGCGCGTTCGCGACGATCGTCTGGGCGTGCGCGCTGTCAGGGTCGAGCACGTAGTTGTGCCAGTAGGCGTCGAGGACGGGACGATGTGCGTCGCGGTACTGCTGGTAGGCTGCCTCCCGGTCTTCCGCGTCAAGCACGGCGAGGAAGTCGGGGAGGAGATTGATGAGCACGCGGCACTATACGAAGTCACAGGGCCGCGACGCAAGACTCTTGACGAACTCGCGTGGGCTCCCACTAGGTTGTTCTCGAGAATATGTCCCTGCATCTCCTGATCGCACTCGCCCTCTCGGGCATCTCGTTCGCCCGCGGGTCGGACGACAGGCTGGTCGTACCCATCGACACTCCCGTGCCGGTGCGGTTTCTCACGCCGATCGAGAGCGGACGGACGCACCGGGGATGGACGGTCGAGGCTCAGACCATGTCCGACATCGTGGCCGGCCGGTGCGTCGTCATTCCCGCTTACTCCAGGCTCCTCGGGATCGTGGACGAGTCGATTGCGGGCTGGTTCTTCCGGCGCCGAGGCCGGCTGCATCTCACCTTCGAGGGCGCGGACGTGGGCCCCGGGGGGTGGCTGTCCATGACGGCCGTTGTGGAGGACGTCGAATGGCTACCGACGGGCGATGTCACCTCCGGCGGCCAGATCCGGGCGCTCGAGGGGTCTGTCGGCCACACGCTTGCACACGATGCGGTCCCGGTGGGCGGCCTCATGCCGGTCGTGGGCGAGGTCGCCGCGCCGATCGGCGTGGTGTCGACTGCCGTGGCGCTCGTCGGTCGCGGCGCCCGGGTGGACATTCGGGCCGGGGATGAAGCCACCCTGCGTCTCACGTCGCCGCTAACGCTCCCGCCCGGCGCGCCGTGCCGCCGCTCCGCCTCACTTCCCGACTCGGTCGCCGTACCCGGACTCGACCTGGACAGCCTGCCGGCGCGGACTCGCGGTGGAAACGGCGAGCCAGGCGACGTCCTGAACCTGATCGTCGAGGGATCGGAAGAGGGGCTCTTGCAGGCGTTCGACCGCGCTGACTGGGTCGTGGCCTCGACTGGCGGCTTGCGCCGGCGGGTGGGCGCCGCTGGCGCGGTCGTCCTGGGCAAGTCGTACAGCCACGCTCCCGTAAGTCCCCAGCGCCTCTTCGGCCGGGTCGAGGATCTGGCGTTCGAGCGCCAGGGAGTAAACGCCCGTGAGCGCCACCACGTTCGGATGTGGGCGGTAGACTCGAGCCGCACGGTCTGGGTCGGCGCCGCCAACGAGGACGTCGGTATCTACATGACCGTGGCGAAGCCGCGGATCACCCACCGGATGGCCCCGGCCCTCGACGCCGAGCGTGACCTGCTGGTGCGGGAGCTGGAAGCCGGAGGCTGCGCCCGGCGGCGGGGCTACCTGCGGATCCCGCGCTGCCCGCTCAGCGGGAGAAACTCGAGCGGAGAAGAGTTCACGACCGACAGCCGGGCGGCCGTCGTGCACCTGGAGGCGTGTGGCGGGAGCTAGTGGTCCTGTTTCTTCTGCTTGGCAACTTCGTCGAGAAAGCGCCGCTCCGCGGGAGTCAGGCTGCCGAGTCCCTGCGCGCTGATCTTGTCCAGCACACGGTCCACTTCGGCGGCGACCGGGTCGGTGTTGATCCGGCGGCGCGCGACGGGTGCGGCCGGCATGGGCCGGCCGGATTCCGGCACGCCGGATTGCACCATCACCACGCGCTCGACCGGCTGGGGCGGAGCCGCGGCCCCGCGGCGCGAGAGACCCTGCAGCCGGAAGAAGAGGAACCCCGCGGCGAGGCCACCGAGATGGGCGACGTGGGCGATTCCGTCGCTGTTGTTCGCGCGAATGGCGAAAAAGACATTCACGCCCGCGAGAATCGCGACGAACGTTCGCGCCCGAACCGGGATCGGGAATGGGAAGAGGATTAGCTCGGCGTCAGGCCAGAACGTGGCGAAGGCGAGCCCCAGTCCCAGCACGGCCCCGGATGCCCCCACGAAGGCCGGGATGCTGGTCAGACCCGACAGCCCAAGGGCGAGAAGTGCTGCGCCGACGCCGCAGTACAGGTAATAGAGGAGAAAGGCCCTGCTGCCCATCCGGGTCTCTACGGCGGACCCGAAGATGAACAGCATCAGCATGTTGCCGAGCAGGTGGAGGAGTCCACCGTGCACGAACATGTAAGTGATGAAAGTCCAAGGTCTCGCGAGGGCGTGCGCCGGGTCGAAGGCCAGTCTGGCCAGCAGGGCGGGCGAGGTGAAGACCGTGAGCAACAAGAGCAGGACCACCGCGTTAGCGATGATCAGCCTACCCACCCAGGGGGTAATCCGGGGATATGGGGTGGAGTTCATGGTGCTGGCGCCCCCTAACTTCCTTGCGGCCATGCCCTTACGTCGGCCTGCCTGACCGGGCGATCCGGCAGATTCGGTCACACAGCTCTGGAAAATCGATGCCGACGGCCCGGGCGGCCTGGGGCAGAAGACTGGTCGCCGTCATGCCGGGCAGCGTATTCACCTCTAAACAGAGGAT
>JBGPPG010000136.1:0-8367 GCA_041488455.1 Gemmatimonadota bacterium | reverse complement strand
TCATCATCTCGTCGTCGATCTGCAGCCGGCCCGCGGTATCGACGATGACCGTGCGCGCCCGTGCCTTGCCCGCGGCCTCGATGCCGCGCCGCACGATCCCGACGACGTCGGTGGCGCCGGGCTCGGTGTGCACGCCCACGTCCACCTGCTTCGCCAGCGTGGCCAGCTGATCCTGTGCGGCCGGCCGGTAGACGTCGGCGGCCACGAGGAACGGCGCCTTCTGCTCCAGCTTGAGCCGCTTGGCGAGCTTGCCGGCCGTCGTCGTCTTGCCCGAGCCCTGAAGCCCGACCATCAGGATGATGGTGGGCGGGACCGAGGCGAAGGCGAGCGGCGCCTGCTTTTCACCCAGCAGCGCCACCAGCTCTTCGTAGACGATCTTCACCAGCTGGTGGCCCGGGCGGACTTCCTTCAGCGCGGTGACGCCGACGGCCTTGGCCTGCACCCGCTCCAGAAACTCGCGGGTCAGCTCGAAGCTCACGTCCGCTTCGAGCAGGATCCGCCGGATTTCCCGAAGCCCTTCCTTGATCGCGTCCTCGGTGAGAACGCCGCGACCGGTGAGCTTGCTGAGCGCCGCGTTGAGCTTGTCGGACAGCTGATCGAACATAAGCCCAGAAGAGTAACCGCAGGAAGGAGTTAGAGCAAGACACCGGTTCCGCTCGTCAGGGCGCGGTAGTCACCTCCGGCAGCGCATTCCAAAGCGCCCACCCCGCGGGCGCCGCGACGAAGCGGGACCCGGGCCGGCCGTCCAGTCGAAGCCGCTCGAACCGGGCCTTGTACCCGGGCCGGGCGCGCGCCTCGAGCCTGCGTCCGGCTCCCGCCGCGAACCGGTCCGCGCTTCGTTCATCATCCCACACGGCGTACCAGACGATGGCCGGTCCGCCAGGCGTTTCGTACACGCCATATTCATCGCCTCCCCAGCCAAGCGCCAGCGCCGTCTGGGGCAGATCGGTATCGCCGCGGAGCTGGGCCTCGAGCACGCGGATCTCCATCTCTCCGAGACCGTCCTCGTACAGGCGAGCGGGCCCGGACCTGAACCGGAGCGGGACCGGCTGGTCGTGCTTCAGGTACCGGTCCGGGTGCAGGATCTGCTCGGTAGACGCCGGCATGCGCGCCCCCGCGGGGAGCGAGTCCTTGTAGGGGCTGCGCTCCCACCATTGCATGAACTGCGCGCCGTCGAGATAGGGAAAGATCAGCGTCTCGCGCACAAGCAGCGGAGCGCCGGCGAAGACCGGCATCGACCCCTGCTGGGCAGTGACCTGCTGACGGTAGGCTTCCCAGAACTCGGGCTGGGCGGTCACGTCGAGTCCGGGCGAGAGCACCCGGATCGAGACGAGCGTCGCGTGGCCCTCCAGAACGGCCTGCGCCGCGGCGAGCCGGTCGTTGCTGCGGATGTCGTGCAGGATCGAGTCGAGCGGCAGGTACTGTCCCTGGAGCGCGTGAACCATCTCGTGGGCAAGCACCAGCCGGAGCTGGAGCGGGTCCGCGTCGGCCACGCCGAAGAGCATCGTCGAGTCGGGGTCGTAGAAGCCGGCCACCTGTTCGCTGTACAGGTCCACCAGCAGACGCTCGAGCTGAAGCGTGTCGGGCAGCATGCCCAGAAGCCGGTAGGCGGTCTCGATGCCGCGCATACGGGCGGGCGGCAGCTCCTGGCGGAGCTTGGCGACGAGGTAAGCGTGGACCTGCTCCCGGCTCCGGAGCGCCGATCCAGGTGTCCGCTTGAAGCGGAATCCGGCTGCGCGCTCCACCGCGGGCTCGAGGCTGTCGACCAGGCGCGCGAGGCTCGCGTCCCGCTGGGCCCGGACCGGCTCGCCCCGGCAGGCGAGGCACAGCGCGATCACCGCGACCGTCAGGCCGACGATGCCGCGGGTCACGCGACCCCCATCGCGCTGAGATACCAGGCGTAGAGCGCGGGTCCGACCAGATAGGCTGCCGCAGCCCCGAGTGCCAGGAAGATCCCGAATGGCACCAGCTGCTTGCGCCCGGCGAGCGCGAGCGGCACGAAGATCAGGCTCCCCAGGAGCGCGCCGAGGAAGATCGTGAGCAGCACACCCTGCCAGCCGAGGAACGCGCCGACCATCGCCATCATCTTGATGTCGCCGCCGCCCATGGCATCCTGCTTGAGGACCCAGCTCCCGGCCGCTCCCACCAGCCACAGCAGTCCGAAGCCGACCGCGGCGCCGAGCAGCGCCTCGCCCAACGCAGGGAGACCACCCGCCAGCGAGAAGGCGAGGCCCAACGCGAGCCCACCCCAGGTGAACTCGTCAGGGATCACGTACGCCCGGGCGTCAGTCATGGCGATGCCGAGGAGGATCGTCCCGAAGACCGCGCCGCGGAGGGCTTCGAGCCCGGGCCCCGACCGCCACGCCATCAGCGCCCAGATGAGGCCGGTGGCCAGCTCGATGAGGGGGTACTGGATCGAGATCGGCTCGCCGCAGCGGCGGCAGCGGCCGCGGAGAACGAGCCAGGACACGACCGGGACGTTGTCGTACCACGCCACGCCCGACCCGCACTTGGGGCAGCGGGAGGGGGGACGGACGACGGACTCCTTGGGCTCCGCGCCCCACCGCAGAATGCAGACGTTCAGGAAGCTTCCGAACACGGCGCCGATCAGCCCGGCCAGGAGGATGAGCAGCGGCCGCATCTCCAAGAGCTCAACCGGCACGCCGCACCTCGTAGAGAAGGATGGCCGCCGCGACCGCCACATTGAGCGACTCCGCCCCGGATGCGAGCGGAACCCCGATCCGATGCGTGGCCTGGGCGGCGAGGGTGGCGCTCACGCCGGCGCCCTCGCTACCCAACGCCAGCGCAATCGGCCGCCGGGCAGCCGGGGCGCCCGAAGGCGGCGGCACGGGTTCACCCCGCGCGTCGGCGACCCAGAGATCGAGCCCCCGTTCCGCGATCCAGGGGACGAGCTCCGCTTCGCTCGCGGAAACGGCCGGTAAACGAAAGAGGGCACCCATGCTTCCGCGCACCACCTTGGGATTGTGCAGCTCCGCCGTTCCCTTGAGCGCTACGACCCCGGCGCCTCCCAGCGCGAGGGTGGTTCGAAGGATGGTGCCCACGTTGCCCGGGTCCTGCACGCCATCGAGCACCAGGATGACCGAGCCCGCGCCGGTGGAGATATCCGCTAGACTCCAGCGCCGCGGCTCGATGGCCGCGACGATTCCCTGGGGATGCTCGGTGTCGGCCAGCTCCACGAGCTCCCGATCGCTCACCTCCACGAGCGGCACGCCCGCGTGCTCGAGGGCCGTCTTGAGCGCCTTGCCGCGGGTGGTACCTTCGAGGGCCGGGGCGACCGCGGCGCCCCGGAAGCCGATGCCGGTCGCCAGCGCTTCCTCGATCAGCCGCACGCCCTCCGCGAGGGCGAGGCCGCGACGCTCGCGGCCCCGGCGGAGCCGAAGATCCCGGATCAGCGTCTGCAAGGAGCCCGCCATGCGCAGCAGCCTCGGCCGCGGGGCCATGTGAAGATCGCGCTCACGATCGCCGGCTCGGATTCGGGCGGGGGCGCCGGCATCCAGGCCGACCTCAAGACGTTCCATCAGTTCGGCGTATTCGGGACGTCGGTGATCGTCGCCGTTACGGCTCAGAACACCCTCGGCGTCCGGGCCGTCGAGCCGGTCTCAGCCGCCACAGTGACCGCACAGCTCGCGGCGCTCGCCGAGGACCTGCCGCCGGCCGCCGTCAAGACCGGGATGCTCGCGGAGGCCGCGCTCGTGCGCCTCGTGGCCAGCACGATCCTGGCGAACGCCTGGCGCCCGCTCGTGGTGGACCCGGTCATGGTGGCGACCTCGGGGCACCGCCTGCTCACGAGCGGGGGGGAGGTCGCGATCCGCGACACGCTGCTCCCGCTCGCCGCGCTGGTGACGCCGAACCTCGACGAAGCGGCGATCCTCACCGGGCGATCCGTCGCCGACGTCGCTGCCATGGAGCGCGCCGGCGCCGCGCTGCTCGCCCTGGGCGCCGCCGCCGCCCTGGTGAAAGGCGGCCACCTCAGCGGCGATCAGCTCACCGACGTGCTCGTGACTCGCGCCGGCATCCGCCGCTTCACCCACCCGCGGATCGTCACCCGGGCCACTCACGGCACCGGGTGCACGCTTTCCGCAGGCATCACGGCCGGGCTCGCGCTCGGCCGCCCGCTCGAGACCGCGGTGACGGATGCGCTGGACTTCGTGCACCGGGCCATCGCCGCCGCCCCTCACCTCGGCAGCGGGGCGGGGCCGCTCAACCACACGGTACCGGCCCCGGTCCCACCCGACCCCGCCCACCCGCCGGTGAACGGTAAACAGTGAGCGGGGGTGGTTCACCGCTTTTCGTACGGCTCCATATGTATCAGCGCCCCCGCCACCTCGGGCACCTCCTCCCGGATCGCGGACTTCACCATCCCGCTCAGCACGTGGGCGGCGTGGAGCGGCAACGTGGGCTCGGCCTGGACATGGAGGTCCACGTAGTAGCCCATGCCGGCTTTCCGTACCTTGAGCTTCTCGATCGCGCACACGCCCGGGACGCGGGCGGCGGCGGCGGCTACGCGTGCGAGCATGTCTTCGCCCGGTGCGCGGTCCATGAGATCCTCGATCGCCGGGCGAAGCACGCCGATCCCGTTGTACACGATGATGCAGGCCGCCCCGAGCGCGGCCCAGTCGTCGGCCGACTCCCAGCCTGGCCCGCCGATCAGCGCCACGCTGATGCCCACGAACGCCGCAGCCGAGGTGATGGCGTCGCTCCGGTGGTGGAGGGCGTCGGCCCGCACCGCGGTGCTGCCGACGTCGCTGCCCACCCGCACGACCCGGCGGAACAGGATTTCCTTCACCAGGACGGCGCCTACCAGCACCGCGAGCGTGAACGGGCGTGGGGTGTGCTGCGGCGTCACGATCTCGCGCACCGACTCGATGGCGATCCCGATGGCAGCGGCCAGCAGGAGCAGCGCCACGGCGGCCGCCGCGATCGGCTCCGCCTTGCCGTAGCCGAACGGATAGTCGTCGTCGGCGGAGCGGGAGGCGATCCGGAGCCCGCCCCAGACGATGAGCGAGGAGAAGATGTCCGCAATGGACTCGACCCCGTCGGCGATGAGCGCGTTGGATCGGCCGAACACCCCGGCGAGGATCTTCACGGCGGCGAGCACGGTGTTCACCAGCAGGCCGACCCGTGCCGTCCGGATGCCGAGCCGGACGCGCTCGCTCATGTCGCGCCAACCGTTAGAGCCGGGCAACGACTCCCTCCACCAGGCCGCCGAGCGCCCCCTTCATCCGGTCAGCCGCCGCCATCACCTCGGCATGCGACAGCTTCGCCGCGCCGATTCCGGCGGCTGGGTTCGTGATCGTCGAGATCCCGAGACAACGCAGCCCGCGGGCACGCGCGGCGATGACCTCGATGACCGTGGACATGCCCACCGCGTCGGCCCCCAGCCGCTCGAGCATCCGGATCTCGGCCGGCGTCTCGTAACTCGGCCCCAGGACGCCGGCGTACACCCCCGTGTCGAGCGCGATGCCTCGCTCGTGGCCCACCGCGCGCGCGTGCGCGCGAAGTGCCGGGTCGTAGGGATCCGACATGTCGGGGAACCGCTCTTCGCCATGCAGCACGGCCCCGATAAGCGGATTCCTGAACGTCAGGTTCACATGGTCCGCGATGAGCATCAGCGTGCCGGGGCTGAATGTGCGCCGGATGCCGCCGGCGGCGTTGGTGACGATGAGGACGGAGATCCCCAACTCGGCGAACACCCGGACCGGCAGAGCGCAGGTCGCCGCGTCATGTCCCTCGTACATATGGAACCGGCCGCTCTGCGCCAGCACCGTCCGGCCGGCGAGCGATCCCGCGACCAGCTCCCCACCGTGGCCTTGCACCGTCGGGAGGGGGAAACCGGGGACGTCGCGGTAGCCGATCCGCACCGCTTCGCCGATTCGCTCGGCGAGCCCGCCCAGCCCCGACCCGAGCACGATGCCGACCTGGGGCCGGCGGGCGCCGAGGCGGGCGCGGATCGCACCGGCCGCGGCCGCAACCCGATCCGGCTCGCTCACAGGAGAATGCCCGCGATCGCGGCCGACAGGAAGTTCGCCAGCGTGCCGGCCAGCATGGCGCGGAAGCCGAGTCTCGCCAAATCGGCCCTTCGCTCCGGTATCAGCGCGCCGATGCCACCGATCTGGATGCCGACGGACCCGATGTTGGCGAACCCGGCCAGGGCGAAGGACGCTATGGTGAAGGAGCGCGGATCCAGCGTGGGCTTGAGCGGTCCGAGCTGGGAGAACGCGATGAACTCGTTGAGCACAGCCCGAGTCCCCAGCAGGCTGCCGATCGCGGGGCAGTCCTTCCACGGGACGCCCAGCGTCCAGGCGACGGGGCTGCCCACCCACGCGAGTATGGTCTGGAGATCGGGTGGGAACCACGCCGCGAGGGTGTGGATCGCGCCGAAGATCCCGTTGACGAGCGCCACCAGGGCGACGAACGCGACCAGCATCGCGATCACGTTGAGCATGAGCTGGAGTCCCTCGCCGGTGCCCCGGGCAGCGGCCCCCACCACGTTGGGGTCGGGACGCGGCAGGTCGAGCTTCACCCGGCCCCAGGTCTCCGGCCGCTCGGTCTCGGGCTCCATGAGCTTGGCCATCATGATGGTCCCCGGCGCCGTCATGATCACGGCGGTGAGCAGGTGCCGCGCCTCCACTCCGAAGGCGATGTAGGCCACCATGATGGCCCCCGAAATGTGGGCCATACCCGAGGTCATCACCGTCATGAGCTCCGAGCGGGTGAGCCGGGGGAGGAACGGCCGGATCGTGAGCGGCGCCTCCGCCTGTCCCATGAAGATCGAGGCCGCCACGTTCAGGCTCTCCGCACCGCTGGCGCCCATCAGCCGGGCCATCACCACGGCGAATCCGCGCACCACGAACTGCATGACGCCGATGTGGTAGAGCACCGCGAAGAGCGCCGAGATGAAGATGATGGCGGGCAGTATCTGAAAGGCCAGGATCACGCCCAGGCTGGAGTGCTGCTTGCCCAGCTCCCCGAAGACGAATTCCGAGCCGGCGTAGGAGAAGCCGAGCAGGGTTGTCACGCCGAGGCCGAGCCTCCGGAACAGGTCCTGGCCCGCCGGTACCCTCAGGACGAAGAGCGCGAACACCAGCTGCAGGCCGAGGCCCCAGGCCACGACGCTCCAACGGATCGCGCTCCGGTTGCGCGAGAGCGCGGCGCCGAGCGCCACGATGAGCGCGATGCCGATCAGACCCGTGAACCGGCCCATCACCTGATCGCCGCGAGCTCGGCGCGTGTCCGCTCGAGCAGGGTGCGGCGCTCTGGCCCGGGAAGGAAGGTGGCAGCCAGGCCGTCGAGGATCATCTGGTCGACCTCCGTGCGCGTAAGCTTGAGCGTGCGATGTGCGAGCCAGTACTCCTCCGTGATCGTGGTCCCGCTCATCAGCCAGTTGTCCGAGGAGAGCGTCACGGCGAGTCCGGCGTCCAGGTACCGCCGCAACGGGTGCTCTTCCGCCCGGGCAACGACGTGCGTCTGGAGATTGCTCGTGAGGTTGATCTCCATCAGGATGCGCCGGTCGCGCACATAGTCCTGCAAGGCCTGGTCTTCGTAGAGGCGGGTTCCGTGCCCCAGGCGGTTCGCGCGGCACAGGTAGACAGCCTCGGCGACGGACGCCGCGCCGGCGCCCTCGCCCGCGTGGACGGTGATGCCGAGGCCGCTCTCCGCCGCGATCTCGAAGGCGCGTCGGTGCGGGGCGGCGGGCTGACCCGCCTCCCCGCCGGCGAGATCGAACCCCACGACGCCGCGCTCTTGCCAGGCGACAGCGTGGCGCGCGATCTCCTCCGAGACAGCGGGCGCCAGATGCCGGAGGGAGCAGTGGATCGCGCGGGCGACGACCCCGAACTCGGCCTCGCCCCGGGCCAGGCCGCGGAGCTCGGCCGCGGTCACGGCATCCAGATCGAGCCTACGGGACCGGCTCAGGGCCGGGCAGTACCGGACCTCCATGTACCGGACGTTTTCCAGCGCCGCGTCCGCCACCATCTCGTACGCGACTCGCTCGATCGCCGCCTCCGTCTGGAGCAGGGCCACGGTGATGTCGAACCCGCGCAGATAGTCTTCCAGATTCCGAGCGTCCCGCACCACCATCGCCTGCCGCAGCGCTGGAGCGTCGGCCGCCGGGAGAGTCACACCCGCGGGTCCGGCGAGGTCGAGCATCGTCCGGGGGCGGAGCGAGCCGTCGAGATGCACGTGCAGCTCCGTCTTGGGAAGGCACGCGATCAGCTCACGCGTGAGCATCGTCGCCGGCCCTGGTCGAGCGCACGACGCGAAGAATGGCGCCCGCCTCGAGCACGGCGTCCGGCGCGACCCGGACGCCCCGCCCGTCGGTCAGATACGCCCGCCCGCCCGCGAGCG
>JBGPPG010000135.1:0-8659 GCA_041488455.1 Gemmatimonadota bacterium | reverse complement strand
CGGTGCTCGTGCCCTGGGTGGTAGGGGTGCCGAAGCTCGCCGCCGCCCAAGCGGGCGCCACGACGACGCTCGACTGCTCGGTCGACAACGAGGTGGTGCTCCCTTCGGAGTACAAGATCCTCCGTGACGCGGTGCTGGGCTACAACGCGTACATCTCGGCGCAGGCCCAGCAGCGGGGGTGGGCGTATGTCGACATCAACGCGCTGGCGGCGTACAAGGCCGACCCGACCAAGATCGCCACCTTCCCCGCGCTCCCGACCGGCCCGTCTCAACCCAACGTGCTCTTCGGGAGCTACTTCACGCTCGACGGCGTACATCCAAGCGCGGCGTTCCACCGGATCTTCGCGGACTCGATCATCTCTGCGGTCAACCGGACCTACGGGACCACGATTCCGTTCGCAGGGCCGTGAACTGCAGTGAACAGGAAACAGTGAACAGGGAACAGGGGGCTCCGATGAACGGCGGTGCCCCCTGTTCACTGTTTACTGTTCAGTGTTCACTCTTATTTTTCGTCTCATGACCCCACCCCCGAGCTCCCCCTGGTCCCGCGACCGTGCGCTCACCCTGATGCACGAGTACACCTCGTCGGAGCCGCTCCGACGCCACATGTATGCGGTCGAGACCGCCATGCGCGCCATGGCCGAACGAGCCGGCGAGGACCCCGACGCCTGGGGACTCGTGGGACTCTTGCACGACTTCGACTACGAGCGGTTCCCCAACGACACCCACTCCGCCACAGAAGAGCATCCGAGCGGGGGAGTGCGGCTTCTGGCCGCCCGGGGCTTTCCGGAGCCGATGCAGCGCGCGATTCTCGGCCACGCCACCTACACCGGCGTGCCTCGCGACACCGCCATGGCGAAGGCACTGTTTGCGGTGGACGAGCTGTCGGGCTTCCTCGTGGCCTGCGCTCTGGTGCGGCCGTCGAAGAGCCTGGTTGACCTCGAGGTGTCGAGCGTGAAGAAGAAGCTCAAGGACAAGGCCTTTGCCCGCGGTGTCAGCCGAGAGGATATCCAGCGGGGTGTCGAGGAGCTCGGCGTCTCCCTGGAGGACCACATCGAATTCGTCCTCGCGGCACTCCGCCCCCACGAGCACCGGCTCGGCCTAGGGCCCGGATGACGGGGGGCGGACCGTCGCGGGCGGCCCGGGTCATCGAGGCCGCACTCAACCGCGCCGCCGGCGGCCGCCCGATCCCGGGGAACCGCGTCCGCCTCCTGGTGGACGGCCCGGAGACCTACGACCTCATGCTCGACCTCATCGCGACGGCCGAGCGGTGGATTCACCTCGAGAACTACATCATCCGGGACGACGTCACCGGCTGGCGCTTCGCCGAAGCGCTGGCGGCACGGGCGCGCACCGGGCTGCCCGTGCGGGTGATGTACGACCGGCTGGGCTCGGTCGGGACCGGCCGCAAGTACTGGCGGTTTCTGCGAGGCGCGGGCGTGGAAGTACGCGGCTTCAACGCGCTGCACATGGTGCGGATCTTCGCGAACCTGACGCGCAATCACCGCAAGCTGCTCGTCGCCGATGGAGCCCGGGCGGCGATCGGCGGTCAGTGCATCGGCGATGAATGGGCCGGCGATCCGATTCGGGGCATCCCCCCGTGGCGTGACACGGCGGTCGAGATCCGCGGTCCCGCAGCGACCGCGCTGGACGCCGCGTTCGCCGTGACTTGGGCGCTGTCGGGACCGCCCCTGGCTGCCGCCGAGGCCGCCCGCGGCCCCGAGCCTTGCGGCGACGCCGACGTCCGGGTGGTGATCGGGGAGCCCGGAAGGGAGCGGGCCTATCGGGCGCTGGAGTACCTGACGGCCGGGAGCATCGAGCGGCTCTGGGTCACCGACGCGTACCTGGTGCCGCCGCCGAGGCTCTTCCAAGCCCTGCTCGACGCGGCGCGCGACGGGGCCGACATCCGCCTCCTCGTGCCCGGAACGAGCGACGTCCCGCTGGTCCGCAACCTTACTCGGACCGGTTACCGCCGGCTGCTCCGGGCCGGCATCCGGATCTTCGAGTGGGACGGGCCGATGCTCCACGCGAAGACGCTGGTCTCCGACGGCCGCTGGTCCCGGATCGGGACGAGCAATCTCAACGCATCCAGTCTGCTCGGAAACTACGAGCTGGACGTGCTGATCGAGGACGAAGGCTTGGCCCGGGACATGGACATGCAGTTCCGGCGGGACATGGAATCGAGCCTGGAGGTGCAGCGCCGGCCGTACCGCGGGCCTAAGCAGCTCCAGCCCATGCTGCCGTCGGTGCTGGCGCGCCAGCCCTCGACCCGGCCCCCCCGGCGGGTCCGGGCGCGCCGAGAGCTTCGCGGCCGCGCCGCCGTGGCCACCCGCACCCTGATCAGCGCCGCCCGGCGCTCGATCTACGTTCCGGTGAGCGTGGCGCTCGTGGTGCTGGGGCTCCTGTTCATCGGCCTGCCGAGTGCAACCGCTTATGCGTTCGGCGCGGTCTGCGTCTGGCTCGCGCTCGCCGCGGGGCTGGAGGCCTTCGCGCGCCAGCGCGACGGATGACGGCTTCCGCCCCTCCCGCTAACGTTTCGGCGGGCTCCGGGCCAAATTGCACCCAGTGACCCAGTAGCCAGCCGCGACCCGGGCGGCCCACCGAGCATCGAGGCTCTGCATGAGCACCACATTGGCCACGACCGCGGAGCGGATGGCCCAGCTTCCGCCGGACGTCCCGGCCGACGCCGTCATCGTCACCCGCAACCTTCAGCGGGAGTACGACATGGGGGGCGAGGTCGTCCATGCCCTGCAGGGCGTGGACATCACGATCCGGAAGAATGAGTTCGTCGCCATCATGGGGCCGTCGGGGTCCGGCAAGTCCACCTTGATGAACCTGATCGGGTGTCTCGACAGTCCGACCGGGGGCGAATACTGGCTCAACGGCTACCGCGTCTCCGAGCTGGAGGATGACGAGCTGGCCCGGATCCGGAACCGCGAGATAGGCTTCGTGTTCCAGACCTTCAACCTGCTGCCGCGGGCCACGGCACTGCACAACGTCGAGCTGCCGCTCGTCTACGCGGGGATCGGAAGCAAGGAGCGCCGCGCACTCGCCGCCGATGCATTGAAGCGGGTCGGTCTGGCTGACCGCATGCAGCACCGGCCCAACGAGCTGTCGGGCGGGCAGCGGCAGCGCGTCGCGATCGCCCGGGCGCTGGTCAACCGGCCCAGCATCCTGCTCGCGGACGAGCCGACCGGCAACCTCGACTCGACCACGAGCCAGGAGATCATGAGTCTCTTCCGGATCCTGCACGACGAGGGCCAGACCATCGTGCTGGTGACCCACGAGGCGGACATCGCGGCTCACGCTAATCGCCAGATCCACCTCAAGGACGGCCGGGTCGAGCGCGACTTCGCGACACCCAGAAAGCCCGCCTGAACGCCCCACAGACCCCGATGGAACCGGTGGTCCGCCCGTAGCGTTGAGTTGTCGCATCGCTCCGGCCCTGGAGTCGTCTCTTGACCCCATCAACCTTGCCGCCGCCAGCCGAGGACGCTGAGTCCCCGGATGCCCCTGCCCTCGTGAAGCGCCATCACGGCCTGGTCCGGGCGGCGCATTGGCTCAACGCGATCGTCCTCCTCGGCATGATCGCGAGCGGCCTCCAGATCTACCAGGCGTTCCCCCACTTTGGCGAGAAGGGACACGTCTACCCGGTCCCCAATCCGTTCGATTCCGGACACTTCCCCTCCGGGTTCCCGGAATGGAGCCGGCTTGGCGGCTGGCTCGCGGGTGGCCTCCAGTGGCATTTCGCGCTTGCGTGGCCGTTCGTGCTCACCGGGCTGGTGTATCTCGTGTTCCTGGTCGTCTCCGGGGAATGGAAGGCCCTGCTCTTCAGGCCGCGGGACGTGAAGCCAGCCATCGCGATGCAGCTCTACTACCTGCGGCTCAGGAAGGAGCACCCCGCGCAGGGCAAGCACAACGCGCTCCAGAAGGCCGCATACACCTCTATCGTGCTTCTCGGCGCGCTGTCGGCGCTCACCGGCTTCGCGGTTTACAAGCCGGTACAGCTCGCCTGGCTCACGCGCCTGTTCGGCGGCTACGAGCTCGCTCGCTATTGGCACTTTCTCGCCGTCTGGGTCTTCATCGGGTTTACGCTGCTGCACGTCGCACTGGTCTTCCTGGTCGACCCTGCTTCCCTCCGCGCGATGATCACGGGTTGGTACCGGGGGAGGTTCCCCAGCCATGGCTGATCGGGGACTCGACCGCCGCGATTTCCTCCGGCTCGGCCTCGTGGCGGGGCCCGCGTCCCTGGTCGCGGCCTGCGGCTGGGACGGCGGCCGCCTGATCCAACCCCGGCTGAGCGCCATCTCCCGGATCAACGACTGGGTAGGCGAGCACGTCCTGCTGTCTTCGTCCCGGCTGGCGCGGACGTACCCGCCGTCGGCGCGGAGCCGGACGATGCCCTCGTATTTCATCAGCGATGCCGCGCCGCTGCCGCCCGATCCGGCCCGCTGGTCACTCGATGTCGGAGGGCTGGTGCGGAAACCGACCCGCTTTACCCGGGCCATGCTCGAGGCGCTCCCGTCCGTGAGCTACACGGTCAAGCACCACTGCGTGGAGGGGTGGACGGCGATCGCGAGCTGGGCGGGCGTGCCGGTTGCTACGGTTGCAGCGATGGTCGAGCCGCTGCCGGAGGCACGGTACATCCGATTCGACTCGTTCGACGAGAACTACTACAACGGCTGGGATCTCAAGAGTGCGATGCACCCCCAGACCATCCTGGCCTATGCGTACAACGACCAGCCGCTCGGGCCGGATCACGGCGCGCCGCTCAGGGTCTATTCGCCGATCAAGCTCGGCTACAAGCTGACCAAGTACCTGACCCGGATGACGTTCACGGCCGATCGGCCCGGCGGCTACTGGGAAGACCAGGGCTATCCGTGGCTGGGCGGGCTGTAACGTGCGGCGCGCCGGGTCGTCTCAGGGATGGCCGGCGCGGATCGTGATCGGCCACCTGATTGTGCGGGCGGTCTCGGGCGAGCCCCACACTCCCAGAAGCTCCTCCTCCACAGCGGCCACCGGGTCCCGGTCGAGCACTATCGCGTAGCGCGCGGTCGCCGACCAGCTCCGGAGATAGCCTGCGAGCTGCGGGAGCGTCCACGTCGCCTCAAGCGTGAGCGAAGGCGTTGGAATCTCCCGGAACGGAAACCGGATCGTCCGATATTCGGTGAGCACGAGGTTCCGCTCCGGCGGCCAGTACTTCTCCATCGTGCCGCGGTTGTAGCCGTGCACGATCCGATCGACCGCGGGGTCCTCCAGCCTCGGATCGCCGTAACACCAGACCGCCAGCAATCCGTCCGGCGCCAGCACCCGTCTCGCCTCGTCGAAGAACTTCACCTGATCGAACCAGTGCAGCGCCTGCGCCACGGTGACCAGGTCCGCCCACATGGCGGGCAGCCCGCTCGCCTCTGCCGGCGCGACCAGATACTCGACCCGTGGGTGTGCCGCGGCCTGAGCAACCTGGGCCGAGCTCGCATCGGTACCGACGACCCGCGTGAAGCGTTCCCCCAGCCCTCCCGCTGCCTGGCCGCTTCCCGTTCCCACGTCCCAGACGCGCTCGCGGCGCGGCGCCGTCTGAGCCAGCCATTCGAAGAGGCGTTCGGGATACGTCGGCCGGAAGATCGAGTACGACGCCGCCTGGTCGGAGAAATGGTCCTTGAATCCAGTGCTCATGCCGAAGTCACTCCTCGTCCTCCGCCTCCAGGCTGACGGACGCGGCGCCATCCGGTCCGTACTCGACCAGGACCCGCCATGGGCGGCAACAGACCTGACAATCCTCCACGTACTCCTGGGCCGCACCGCTCCCGGGGTCGAGGCCGATCTCGTTGCTCTCCCCGCAATACGGGCAGACGACATCCGCCGTCGTGTCGGCCGTGCCGTCGCCTAGAGGGAAGGCGTCGTCGAGCGGGTCGTCGGGCGATGCGATCATCCTGAATGCCTTGCGGAACGTGAATCTCCGAGTGAAGATATCCTCCCCGTCGATCCCCCGACGCCTCGCCAGGACCTCCCATGCTTCGCGCCTGCTTCCTCGGCACCGGTTTCGCCGTCCCCGATCGCGTGGTCACCAACGACGATCTCGCGCGGTTGATGGACACGACCGACGAATGGATCCGGACCCGCACCGGGATCGAGGAACGCCGCTGGGTTCGGGAGGGGGAAACCGGCGTCGATCTCGCGAGCCGGGCCGCCGCCGCAGCCCTCGAGATGGCGGGGCTCGAAGCCGGGGCAGTCGACGCGATCGTCTACGCGACGTCAACTCCCGACCACTTCGCGCCGGGGAACGGTGTGTACCTCCAGCACCGGCTCGGCCTGGGACCCATCCCGGCGCTCGACGTGCGCGCCCAGTGCAGCGGGTTCGTATACGCGCTCTCGGTCGCGGACGCCTGGATCCGAACGGGGGAGCACCGCCGCGTGCTGGTCGTCGGCGCCGAAATTCAATCCACCGGCATGGACGTATCCACCCGCGGCAGAAACACCGCCGTGATCTTCGCGGACGGCGCCGGCGCGGTCGTTCTCGGCGCTAGCGAAGAGGCGGACCGGGGGATCCTGGCCTTCGATCTACACTCCGACGGCGCATTGGCCGGGAAGCTCTGGGTGGACGTACCCGGCTCGATGTACCACCCGAGAATCGCGGCCGAGCATCTCGCGGCGGGCCGACAGTACCTGGATATGGACGGCAAGGAGGTATTCCGGCATGCCGTGGTCCGGATGCCGGAATCGGTGCGGGCGGTGCTCGGGAAGATCGGCGCCCGGGTGGAAGACGTGGCCCTGCTGCTCCCCCATCAGGCCAATCTGCGGATCTCCGAAATGGTCCAGCGGGACCTTCGGCTGCGCGACGACCAGGTCCACAACAACATCCAGCGGTACGGGAATACGACCGCCGCGACGATCCCCATCGCGCTGGACGAATGCGTCCGCGCGGGCCGAGTGGCCCGCGGAGACCTGATCGTGATGACCGCCTTCGGGTCGGGGTTTATGTGGGGGAGTGCGGCGGCACGGTGGTGAGATACAGCTCCCGCTGACATGCCGAGCAATACACCGTCTTGGGCAGGTGGAATCGGCCGAAGAGCGTGAGCTGCTGCTGGGTGCCGCAGTAGGGACACACGCCGGTACCGCCCCGAAACGTTTCCCCCTGCCCCAGGCGACGGACACCGAAGACAATCCCGAGCACGAGCGCCGTGGGCACGAGGACGAAATGGACGATGGGGATGAGCACTGCGACGGCGGCCGCGACGAGGCCCGCACCGAACGCGGAAGCGGCTCGCTTAAAACGGTCCGCGGGATCCAGAACGCCGATCTCGACCTTGGCGGTCCGGGCCTCCGCGCCGGGGCCCGAGAGCGGGAGCTCGAGGGAACGGGTCTGCATGGCGAATTATATGGGTACCAATATAACTACGCCAATCGCCTCAGCCGGCCTCACCGCCCAGCGGATACTTCCGCGCGTAGTAGTCCCGGTTTCGGGTCGCCCGCGCGCGGTAGAGCTGCTCCTCCTCGTCGTCGGCGTCATGCACGAAGAGATGCAAGGCGCCCGGCCAGAGCGTCGCCTGGAGGGACCAGTTGCACGAGGGCGCCCGGAGGACCCATTGGAGGGCGCCGCCCCCGGCGTCCGTCCGGTGGATGTCGCTGGTGCGTTCGAGCGCGACGGTGGGCGGGATCCCAGCCACCGCGGCCGCCCTAGGGTCGAGCTCGAGCTCGGCGTTAGTCCAGGACCGGAACGTGACCTTGCCCCGGACCGGGGTTTCCCCCTCCGGCAGCTCCAGCTCGGCTTGCCACTCCCCGAGGACATCCCATGCGTGATCCATGGGACCGATATTGGGGACCACGACCGTCGGATGCTTACGGTGCCTGGGCATCTGTATGCCTCCGGCGAGCCGACTGAATCTCAAGGGGCCGGTGTTCCGTAGTGGAACACCACTGAGACTAACCCTTTTCGCAGGCACGGACACATGTACGCGACACTCGCCCTGCTACTTACGGCCGCTGCCGGCTTCGGCGGCTATCTCCTCGCCCGGAACTTCGTTCGTCGCCGCCTGCGGTTCGTCGATGCCGTGCAGTCGCCCTGGGCGCCGTGGATCGCTGGTGCGGTGGGGGCGGTCCTCTTTTCACCCCTGACGCTGCTACCCTGGCTCGGCGCGGCGACGGCCGCGGTTTTTGGCCTGGGGATCGGGGTCGGGACGGCCAGCGGGGCCCGGGCCATCCGCCGCGGCGAGCTCGTGTCCCGCCGCCTCATCCCTTGATCCCGGGAGGGACGGCTATCTTACTCCCCCCATGCAAACAACGATCCACTGCGCGCGGTGCGGGCAGGACCGGCCACCGATGGCCTTCCGGCCTTTTCCCAACGAGCTTGGCCAGCGCGTCTACGAGCAGATCTGCGGCACCTGCTGGGCCGAGTGGCTCCAGACCCAGCAGCAGCTTATCAACCACTACGGGCTGAACCTTCGGGACGCGCAGGCGAAGGAATTCCTCTTCAAGAACATGGATCAGTTTCTGTTCGGCACGAAGACGACCTGAGCCTTCACCCTCAGAAGCTCGCGCCGAGCCTGAAGATGACGTCGATCGCCGGGCCGCTCGGCTCGAGGTCCTCGGTCATCCCGATGCGCCACTCCCGCCCGCTCTTGGTCGCGAGCAGCCACCCGAAGTCGAGCTCCAAATCCCGCCG
>JBGPPG010000134.1:0-8890 GCA_041488455.1 Gemmatimonadota bacterium | reverse complement strand
GCGCTTCGCGGAGCGTCGCGACGTGATCGATGTTGATGTAGAGGCGGAAGCCGCTTCCCGTCATTGCTCGTGGGTCCCGTGCCCGTTATGTTCGCACTCCGTCCCCTGCCGCGTGAGCATTCCGTGATCCCTCGCTCGTCATTCGCCCTGCTGCTCGGTCTCGTCGCCTGCGGCGGCGCGCCCGGCCCCTCGGCGTCCGCCGGCCCGGCGCCGACGCCGGAGCAGGCCGTGAGAAGCTTTATGCAGGCGGCCGCCGACAGCAACCTCGGCCGCATGGCCCAGTTGTGGGGCACGCGAGCCGGCCCGGCGGCGAAGACCGGCCAACCGCCGGACTACGAGCGGCGCATCGCCATCATGCAGTTCTATCTGAGCGGCTCGCCGTTTCGCCTCGTGCCGGGCGGCGCCGCCCAGGTCGAGCCGGCCGCGGGCGGGCCGCCGAAAGACAAGCTCCCTGGGCCGGGCGAAGAATCCGCGGCCACCCGCCAGGTGGTCGTGCAGCTCGACCGGCAGGGCTGCGCGAAGTACGTCCCGTTCATCGTCATCAAGGCGGCGGACAACACCTGGATCGTGAACCAGGTGGATCTGGCGGCAGCCGGCCATCCGAAGCGCCCCTGCACCCAAAGCACACCCGGGAAGGATTCGGCGGCGGCGAAGGACTCGACCTGAGGAACCCTGCCGCGCGTCCGGCGGTTACTCCGTGAGCTCGAGCAGGATGCCGGCGGTCGCGCTCGGATGGATGAACGCGATCCGCCGGCCGCCGGCTCCTTTACGCGGTACGTCGTCTACAAGGCGATAGCCGGCCGCGCGACAAGCGGCAACCGCGGCGTCCAGATCCGGGACGCGGTAGCAGATGTGGTGGATGCCGGGGCCGCGCCGCGCGAGAAACTTCCCGATGGGACTGGCAGGATCGGCGGACGTGAGCAGCTCGACCTCCGCGTCGCCGAACGGTAGGGAGACGATCTCGGCCCCGTCGGCCGTCTCCCCCGGATGCGGAACGAGGCCGAGCACGTCGCGATAGAAGGTGAGGGCCGAGTCGAGATCCGACACGGCGACGCCGACATGGGCAATGCGGGGGCGATCGGTCACGATGGCTCCTAGGATACTCAATGGAGAATAACGTCATGAGCACCACGAACACCCTTCAGGTCACCGACGCCAACTTCGCGAGCGAGATCGAGCAGTCGGCAGGGCTCATCCTCGTGGACTTCTGGGCGACGTGGTGCGGGCCCTGCCAGGTGGTGGCGCCGGTGCTCGACCAGCTCGCGGGGGAGTACACCGGCCGGGCGAGGATCGCCAAGCTCGACGTGGACTGCAATCAGCGCACGGCAATGCGGTTCAACGTGCGGTCGATCCCCAGCATTCTGTTCTTCAAGAACGGGCAGCACGTGGACACCGTCGTGGGCGCGGTTCCCAAGGCCACGCTCGAGGGCAAGATCAAGCAGCACCTGACCTGACGCCGGGGGGCGCCGGGACCCGTCCCGCGTGTCCCGCCCGCTCCCGCTTCATGACCGCTACGCTGTACGTGGTCGCCACCCCGATCGGGAATCTGGCCGACCTGAGTCCCCGGGCGGCGGATTGTTTGCGGCGGGCGGCGGTCGTCGCGGCCGAAGACACCCGCCGCACGCGAGCTTTACTCACCCACATCGGCGCCCGCCCACAACTCCTCAGCTTTCACGCGCACTCGGGTCCCCGCCGGACCGAGATGCTGCTCGAGATCCTCGGGTCGGGCCGAGACGTGGCCCTCGTCACCGACGCGGGCACGCCCGGCGTGAGCGACCCGGGCCCGGAGCTGGCCGCGGCGGCCCGAGCCAACGGGTTCGCGGTGGTTCCGATCCCCGGGGTCTCTGCGGTCACGACGGCGCTCTCCGCCGCCGGGCTTCCTGCCGATCGCTATCTCTTTCTCGGCTTCATCCCCCGGAAGGGGACAGAGCGCGCGCGGCTCCTCGCCCGTGCGGCGGCGGAGGAATGGAGCGTCGTGTTTTTCGAGGCGCCCGCGCGGGTCGCTGCCCTGCTCGAGGATCTGCGCGCCGCCGCCGGCCCGGACCGCCGCGCCGTCGTGACGCGCGAGCTGACCAAGATCCATGAGGAGTTCCGCAGCGGGACCCTCGCGGAGCTGGCGGATTACTATTCGGAGGTGGAGGCCAGGGGCGAGGTGACGGTCGTGCTGGCCGGCACGGGAGAGCCTCCGCCCCCGCCGGACCGCTCGGATGAAGCGCGGGCTCTGGCGACCCGCCTGCTCGCCGAGGGGGTGAGCCGCCGCCAGGCGGCGCAACAGGTGGCGGCCGAGCTGGGACTGGCCCGGAACGAGGCGTACCGGTTGGTGACGGAGCTATGAGGCGCACCGGATGAGCCGATGGGCGGGTGCAACCGGGGTCGCGATGGCGGCCCTGCTCTCGCTGAGCGCCGGCGCGCTCACGCCCCCGCCCGTCATGACCGTCGGCCGGCTCCACTACGACGGCGGCGGGGACTGGTACGCCAACCCGTCCAGCCTGCCCAATCTGCTCCAGGCCATCCGCACCCGCACCACCCTCCGCGTCGGGACGCAGGAGAAGGTCGTCACGCTGGCGGACGAGGATCTCTGGACGATTCCCTTCCTCCATATGACAGGCCACGGGAACGTCCACTTTTCCGACCGCGACCTCGCCACGCTGCGGGAATGGCTCAGGCAGGGAGGCTTCCTCCACGCCAGCGATAACTACGGCATGGACGCGTCCATCCGGCGGGAGCTGGCTCGCCTCTTCCCGGACCATCCCCTGGTCGAGGTCCCCCTCGACCATCCGGTCTATCACCTGGTGTACGACTTCCCGAAGGGCCTCCCGAAGATCCACGAGCACGACGGCAAGCCGGCGCAGGGATTCGGCATCTTTCTGGACGGACGGCTCGTCGTATTCTACGACTACCAGTGCGATCTGGGCGACGGTTGGGAGGACCCGGACGTGCATCACGATCCGCCGGAGAAGCGGGAGGCGGCACTCCGCATGGGCGTGAATCTGTTCGCGTATGCCGTGGGTTACGGCGGATGACTGCGATCGCGACCGCGCAGGCGCTCGAGCGCCTCGCCCGGCCGCTCCGGGCGCAGAGCAGGGCCGGATGGGCGGCGGGGGCGGTGGGCCTCGCCGCCCTCGTGCTCGGAAGCGCCGCGTGGCTCGCCCGGCTCAGCGTGCTGACGGCGCCGTGGTGGGTGCTGGCGGCCTGGGCACTGGCGCTGCTTGCGCTCGCCGCCGTCGCGGGTGCCGCCTTCCGCCGCGATGCGGGGCTCGGGCCCCGGGCGATCGCGGGGCGGCTGGAGGAGGCGGGCGGCTGGCGTCGGGGCGCCATCTCCGCGCTGCTCGAGCCACCTGCACCCGGCACCAGCGAGGCGCTCTTCGGCCTGGCCGACCGGAGGGGCGCGGACACGCTCTCGCACCATGGGGCCGAGGCGGCCGCTCCGCTCGCCCGAACGGCAGGCATCCGGCTCGCCGGCGGAGCCGCGGCCCTGGCGCTGGGTCTCGGCATCCTTACGGCTGCGGGCCCCGTGCGGGGCGCAGCGGCTGCGCTCTGGCATCCCGCGCGGGCGTGGGAGGCGACGATCGCGCCGGTCAGGCTCCGGGCCGCGGCGAACGAGGTGGATCGCGGAGCGACCGTGGCGCTCGAGGTGGACGCGGTGGGACGGCGGGTGGCCACGCTGTGGCTCCGGGCGCCGGGGGAGGCGTGGCAGCCGACACCGCTCGCGCTCGACTCCGCGGGGCATGCGCGCTTTCTCGCGGGCCCGCTCCGAAGCGATCTCTTCGCCCGGGTGACGAGCGGCCGTCGCACATCGGACACGGTGGAGGTCCGGGTGCGCCTGCCCGTCTTCCTCGGCAGTGTCACCGTCACCGCGCACTATCCGCCGTATCTCGGCCTCGACGATGAGCCGGTGCCGCTTGCCGGCGACACCGTGCTCCTGCCGGCCGGCACGCGGCTCGAAACCAAGGGCCAGGCCACGGCGGCGCTGACGTCGGCGGGATGGGCGATCGGCGACCAGGTCGAGCGTCTGACGGTTGCGAGCGCGCGCTTCTCCGGCAGCTTCGTGCCCCGGCGGTCGGGCGTGTACCGCCTCGCATTGGTGTCCGTCGGCGGCTCCGCGCTCGCGGGCGACACGCTCCGATTTCCGATCCGTGTCGTTCCGGACAGCGCGCCGCGGGTGGACGTGCCGGTGCCGGGTGTCGACACGATCGCGCCGCTCAACCTGCTCGTGCCGCTCGTGATCGACGCGCGGGACGACCACGGCATCCGCTCGGTCGCCGTCGAGAGCCGGCGGATCAGCCAGCTCGGCACGGCGGACCCGGTGCGGCGGGAGAACGTGCCGGTGCCGGCCGGGACCGCCGATCGCAGCATCCTGTCGTTCACGCTCGATCTCAACCGGCGCGGCCTCCTCCCGGGCGACACGCTCCGCTACACGGCCATCGCGACGGACAACTCGCCCGAGGGTCAGACCGGCCGCTCGCGCGAGCTGGTGCTCCGGCTGCCCACGATGAGCGAGGTCAGGCAGGCGCAGCGGCAGACCAGCCGGGCCGTCGCCGGCCGTCTGGATAGTCTCGCCGCGCAAAGCCGGCGGCTCGAGCGGCAGACCGAAGACCTGGCGCGGGAGCAGCCGCGCAACGCCGCCTCCGAGACCGGTAGGAATCCCGAGGCGCTGTCGTACGAAGAGGCGAAGCGGGCGGAGGCGATCGCGACGCGGCAGCAGGACATGATGACGCAGGCCCAGGCGCTCGAGCAGTCCCTCGAAGCGCTGGAAAAAGCCGCCGAGGCGGCGGGCATGCGGGACTCAGCGTGGCAACGCCAGCTCGCGGAGATTCGCGACCAGTTGCAGCGCGCTCTCACGCCGGAGCTCAAGGAGCAGCTGGAGAAGCTCCAGCAGGCGCTCAAGGACCTGAACGCCGAGGCGACCAAGGAGTCGCTGGAGGAGCTGGCGGAGCACCAGAAGCAGCTGCGGGAAGCGTTGGAGCAGGCGAAAGAGCTTTTCCGGCGCGCGGCGGTGGAGGGCGATCTCGCGAACCTGGCGCAGGAGACACGCGACCTGGCGCAGCAGCAGCGCCAGTGGAGCGAGCAGGTCGGCGCGGCGGACAGCGCACGCGCGGCCGGCGCCGAACGGCAGCTCGCCGCGCGGACCGACTCGCTCGCCTCCGCCCTCAAGCAGGTCGGGCCGGACCTCCCCTCCGAGCGGCAGGACAAGGTGGACCAGGCAGCGGAGCAGGCCGCGCAGGCCGCGCAGCAGATGAAAGAGGCCGCGCGATCGGCGCAGCAGGGTCAGCGATCGCAGGCGGGGCGACAGGGCAAGCGGGCGGCGGATCAGCTCGAGCCGCTCGGCGAGAATCTCGATGAAGAGCGGAAGGGCCTCCAGCAGGAGTGGCGCAACGAGGTGACCAGTGGGCTCGATCGCGCGCTCGCGGAGACGAGCCGCCTGGCCGAGCGGCAGCTCGGCATCGCCAAGGGGTTCCAGCGGGGCGCCCCCCCCGGGCTTTCGCGGGGTGAGCAGGCCGCGGTTCAGGAGGGTGTGGGGCGGCTCCAGTCGCAGCTGCGCGGATTGGCCGGCAAGAACGCGCTGGTCCCGGCCCAGATCGCCGAGGCGTTCGCCGCGGCGCAGCTCCAGATGGAGCGCTCCCGCGAAGCGGTGTCGTCGGCCAATCCGAACCAGCGCGAAGCCGCGGAGCGGGCCGGCGCCGCGGTGGACGCGCTCAACGCGGCTGCCTATCAGCTGCTGCGTGCGCGGTCCAGTGTTTCGGGGGCCGCGTCGGGCTCGGGGCTCACCGAGGCGATGGAGCGCATGAACCAGCTCGCCCAGCAGCAGGGACAGATCGGACAGAAGACGCAGGGCCTCATGCCGATGATGGGCGGCGCCGGCACGCCGGAGCAGCTGCGCCAGCTCGGAGCGCAGCAGCGCGCCCTCGCCGAGCAGCTCGAGAAGATGCGGGGCCAGGGGGAGATGCCCGGCGCCGGCGAGATGGCCGATGAAGCCAAGGACCTCGCCCGCCGGATGGAGGCGCGGCAGCTCGACCGCGAGACGGTGCAGCGGCAGGAACGGCTGTTCCGCCGCATGCTCGACGCGGGGCGCACGCTCCAGGGCCAGCAGGAGGACGAGCGCAAGGAGCGGCAGAGCACGACGGCCCGGGACGACAGCGTGCACCTCCCGCCCGCGCTCCGCGGACTGCTTGGCGAAAGTGACCAGCCCCGCATGCCGAGCTGGGACGAGCTGCAGGGGCTGTCGCCGGAGGAGCGGCGGCTGGTGGTGGACTATTTTCGGAGGCTGTCGGAGCAGTCGAGAGGTGAGAAGTGAGAAGGATAGCCACGCTCGCGCTCGTTCTCGCGGGGGCGGGTCCAGCGTGGGCACAGGGCGGCCCCGCGGCGGACCCGGCCCGCCGGGCATTCGACCTCGAGCGGCGAGGGAACTACGTCGAGGCCGCGGCGCTGTATCGCGAGGTGCTCCAGCAGAAGCCGGACGACGCGTCGGCGCTCTTCGGTCTGGAGCGGTCGCTCTCGGCAATCAACAAGCCCACCGACATCCTGCCCGCAGTGCGGGCGGCACTCGCAAAGAGCCCGGGCACGGGCGCGTTCTACGGCGTGGCGCTCCGGGCCTGGGCGGAAGCCGACCAGCCCGACAGCGTGCGTGCCATCGCGGAGCTTTGGGCAAAGATCGCTCCCGGCGACGAGGCGCCCTATCGCGAGTGGGGTGCTGCGGCGCTCGGCCAGCGCGACCGGGCGGAAGCGCGCCGGGCGTATCTCACCGGGCGCCAGCAGCTCGGCCGGGCAGACGCGCTCGCGGCCGAGCTGGCCGGCGTGGCGTCCCAGGACCAGGACTGGCCCACGGCATTGCACGAGTGGGTCGTAGCCGTGGGGAAGGTGCCGGGCTATCGGGCCGGGGCGGTAAGGACGCTGGGCGCGGCACCCGAAGCGATCCGCCCCGACTTGCTGGCCTTGCTTGCCAAGGAGCAAGGGGCGGCAGCGCGCAGCGTCGAATCGGATCTCCGAGCCCGTTGGGGGGACCCCGTGGGCGGGTTCGAGACTCTCGCCGCGAGCTTGCCCGCCGACCGCGCTCAGGCAATCGAGGCGCTCACCGGATTCCTCGACCAGCTCCGGGGTCAGACCGGGCCGGCGTCTCGCCGCGCACAGGGCATGGCGCTTTCCGCACTCGCGGACCGCACACCGGGCGCGGCCGGGTCGCGTCTCCGGCTCGACGCCGCGCAGGCGTTCGCCGATGCCGGTGATCCGACCGAGGCGCGGCGCATGCTGAGCGGCGTCGCCGAGGACTCGACGATACCGGGGACCGCGCCCTCCGACGCCGCGACCACGCTCGTCGGCGTGCTGCTCAACGAAGGCAAGGTGGACGAGGCCCAGCGGAAGCTGGCCGAGCTCAAGGGCACGCTGGCGAGCGAGGACTGGCTCGCGCTCCGCCGCCGGGTGGCGTGGGGCTGGGTGCGAGCCGGGAAGCTCGCGCGGGCCGACTCGATGATCGCGGGAGACTCCAGCGTGGACGGTCTCGCGCTGGCGGGCCGGCTCCAGGTCTTTCACGGCGACCTGAACGGCGGCGTCGCCCTGCTCAAGCAGGCCGGCCCCTACGCCGGCACGCGGGAAGAGGCGACCGCCCGCACGGCTCTGCTGGCCCTGTTACAGCCGATCGCGGCCGAGAGCCTGCCAGCCCTGGGTGCGGCCCTGCTGACGGTGGAGCGTGGCGACACCGCCGGGGGCGTGGGTGCGCTGGAGAAGGTGGCGGGAAGTCTCCCGGGCGAGCAGGGCGGTGCCGAAGTGCGGCTCTACGCCGGGTGGGTGGCCCGGGCCGCGGGCAGGACCGGCGACGCGGAGCGCCTGTTCCGCGCCGCCGACGTGGCCGGTGCCAAGGCGACCGCACCCGCTGCGGAGTTGGCGCTCGCCGCGCTGATGCTCGATCTGGAGCGCCCGAAAGAAGCCGCCGATGTGCTCGAGCGCATGATCCTCGGCTTCCCCGACAGTGCACTGATTCCCCAGGCCCGCCGTCTCCTCGACGCAGCTCGCGGGGCGGTGCCGAAGACATGAAGCGCCGGGCCTTCATCGCCGGCATGGCCGCGGCCGCGGCGACGCTGGGCCCCGCCGCGCGGCTGCTGGCCTCGTCCGGGCGGGCGGGGTGGCTGCTGGTCCCGATGGACGACGCCCAGAGCGACCACCTCAAGGCGTACGGGCTCACCTACCGGGCGGTCCAGCGCGGCCTCAGGGCGGAGTGGCTGCTCAACTACCGGAGCGGCGCGTTTCTCATTCCAACCGACCAGGCCATTCCACGGGACGCCGCGCTCTCCGGCATCACGGTAGAGCCGCTCGACGACGGGCAGGTGCTCCGGATCCGGGCCCAGATCCAGGACGACAACATGGACGCCATCCCGCTGGAGAAGGCGCCCAAGGTTGCGGTATACGTGCCGCCCAACGCCCCGCCGTGGGACGATGCGGTCACGATGGCACTCAACTACGCCGGGATCGAATTCGCCAAGATCTGGGACACGGAGGTGCTGCACGACGGGCTCAAGCAGTACGACTGGCTGCACCTCCATCACGAGGACTTCACCGGCCAGTACTCGAAGTTCTACCTCAACTACGCCGGCGCCCCGTGGCTGCTCGACATGGTGAAGCAGAGCACGGCGACGGCCCGGGCGCTGGGCTACTCCAGCGTGCCCGAGGAGAAGAAAGCGGTCGCGCGGGCGATCGCGGCGTTCGTGGAACGGGGCGGGTTCCTCTTCGCCATGTGCACGGCGACCGAGACGCTCGACCTGGCGCTCGCGGGCCAGGGCGTGGACATCGCGACCAACTACGCGGACGGCACGCCAATGGACCCGAAGGCCTCGGAGAAGATGCGCTGGGAGCTGGCGCTCGCCTTCCAGAACGCGAAGCTGGAGCTGAATCCGTCCGT
>JBGPPG010000133.1:0-8927 GCA_041488455.1 Gemmatimonadota bacterium | reverse complement strand
GACTAGCGCGCAGGGGCCACACCCGTTCCCATTCCGAACACGGCAGTTAAGCCCTGCAGCGCCGATGGTACTGCGCTCGCGAGGGCGTGGGAGAGTAGGCCGTCGCCAGCCTCCCCTTCGAAGGCCCCAGCGGACATCCTCGCTGGGGCTTTCGACTGTCCACCAGTACCTTCCCCCCATGCCGCGTACCGGCCTAGTCGCCCTCGCCGGCCATCCCAACGTCGGCAAGTCCAGCCTCATGAACGCGCTCGTCGGCCAGCGCCTGGCGATCGTGAGCCCCAAGCCCCAGACCACCCGGCTCCCGGTCGTCGGCCTTCGCACCGACGGCGACGCCCAGTACGTCTTCCACGATCTGCCCGGCCTGCTCGACCCGGCCTACGCCCTCCAGGCGAGCATGCTCGCCGCCGCCCGCGACGTGCTGGCCCGCGCCGATGTCGTCCTGCACCTGCATCCGGCCCCCGACGCGCCGGCCCCTCCGCTCACCACCCTGGTCCAGCTCGACCAACCCCTCCGCGCCCCGGTGCTCGCCGTCTACACCAAAGGGGATCTCGTCACGCCGGCGCGGCGCCAGGAGCTCGCATGCGACGCCATCGTCGTCTCGGCCACGACCGGCGAGGGGATCGAGGATCTGCTCGAGCGGGTCAAGCCGCACCTCCCGGAGGGGCCGTTCGGCTACGACGCCGATGATGTGGGGACGCAGCCCGTCCGGTTTTTCGTCGTCGAATACCTGCGCGAAGCCGCCTTCGAGCTTCTGGAGGACGAGCTGCCCTACGCCTTCACCGCGGAGGTGGAGGAGTTCCGCGAGGCGGAGCGGCCGATGTACATTCGAGTCACGCTGTTCGTGGAGCGCGAGACCCAGAAGGCCATGGTGATCGGACGCGCCGGCCGCACCATCAAGGCCATCGGCCAGCACGCCCGGGCCCGGGTGGAGGAGCTGGTCGGCGCGCCGGTCTACCTGGATCTCTGGGTCAAGGCGCTGCCGCGCTGGCGGCGGTCCCCCGCGGCGCTCGCCCGCTTCGGCTTTCCCACCTCCGAAAAGGAGCTTCCATGACCCTCGCGCCCGAGCTGCTCGAGATCCTGGTCTGCCCCAAGTGCAAAGGCGAGCTGGAGTACCGCGCGTCGCCCGAGAGCCTGGTCTGCCATGCTTGCCGGCTGGTCTACGCGGTCGAAGACGACATCCCCATCATGCTGATCGACGAGGCCAAGCCTTTCTAGCGGCAGCCAGGGCACCGTGACCGCGCATACCCTGAGCCCCACTGCCCAGCGCGCCCTCGACGGCGCGCGCGCGGAGGCCGTCCGTCTGGGTCACGACGCGATCGGGGCCGAGCACGTCGTGTTGAGCCTGTTCCGGGAGGGCCCGGCCGCTGCTGATGCGCTCGCCGCGCTGGGCCTCGATCCGGCGGTCGTGCAGCGGCGCTTGGAAGCGGCCGGCCGGCCGCGTGTCAAGGGATCGGCCGAGCCGCTCCAGTATACCTCCCACGCCAAACGGCTCATCGAGAACGCTACGCGCGAGGCCCGGGCGCAGGGCAGTGCGCTGGGCGCGGAGCACCTCCTCTCGGCGGCCGTCAAGGAACCGCGGGGCGTGCTGGGCCGATTGCTGGCGGACGCCGGGAAGGCGCCCTCACGAGCGCGTGATGTGGGCCCGGGGCGGGAACCCGACCTCGCCGCGTCGTCGCGGCCCTCGGTCCCACCCGCCAGGCCGCGCCGGACGTTTCCCTGGCGCGCGGTTCTGTTGCTCGCCATCCCGGTCAGCATCGTGCTGGCGTGGCTTCATCAGTCGCCGGTCCTCGTCTTCGGTTTTTCGTGCCTGGGAGTGCTCCCTCTCGCCGGATACATGGGCGAGGCGACCGAGCACCTGGCTCAGAAGACGGGACCCACGATCGGCGGGCTGCTCAACGCGACCTTCGGCAACGCCGCCGAGCTCATCATCGCCATCGCGGCGATCCGGGCCGGCCTGGTGGATCTCGTCAAGGCGTCGATCACCGGCAGCATTCTCGGCAACCTGCTTCTGATCCTCGGCCTGTCGCTCCTGGCCGCAGGCGTGGGCCGGCCGGAGCTCAAGTTCAACCGGACGACCGCGGGGATGAGTGCGGCGATGCTCGCGCTCGCCGTGGTCGGCCTCGTCTTTACAGCCCTCTTCCATGCGACCCACCCGGAGAGCGCGGCGCGAGCGGCGGAGCTGCACATGTCCGAGTGGGTGGCCGCGATCCTGATCGGGACGTACGCGTGCTCGCTGCTCTTTACGCTCCGGACCCACAAGCGGCTCCTCGGCGGCGAGCCCCATCCGGTCATGACGCCGGTCTGGAGCACGGGCAAGGCGATGCTCGTCCTGGCACTCGCGACCGCGGGTGTGGCGGTCGAATCCGAGATCCTGGTACACGCCACCGAAGCGGTGACGGCAACCCTGGGTCTGGGCCAGGTATTTCTCGGGCTCGTAATCATCCCGATCATCGGGAACGCGGCGGAGCACGCATCGGCCGTCATGGTGGCGCGGAAGGGGCAGATGGAGCTTGCGCTGCAGATTGCGTTGGGCTCCAGCACGCAAATTGCCTTGCTCGTCGGCCCGTTGCTCGTGTTCGTGGGGGTCGGGCTCGGGATGCGGATGGACCTGGTCTTCCAGCCGTTCGAGGTGATGGCGCTGGGCCTCTCGACCGTCGTGGTGGCGATCCTCACACTGGACGGGGAGTCTCACTGGTTCGAGGGGGTGCAACTCTTGGCAGTTTACGCCATGATAGGCGTCGCCGCTTTCTTCATCTGACACAAATCGAACATGGCCGAACGGCTGGCCTCAAGCTAGCTTCAGATCAACTCTTAGCGGGGACCCCCGGGTGCGGACTCGCCCGACGATTCTCTTCTTTTCGCCGGATGCTTGCCCGGTCCCGGCGCTGGTGCGCCAGTGGGCGCTGGCGCGAGCCTTCCCGCTAATCACCCTCCAAAGCGGCGACGAGGTGGAGTCCATCGTGCTCCGGGGCCACCCGTGCCTGCTTTTCGTGCACGCGGACAGCGCCCGGGACCATGGCGTCGCCCTCGTGAAACGCCTCAAGAGCGACGCATTTACCGCCATCGTGCCGGTGACGGTGCTGGCCGGCGCCCACCATCCCGACCACGTGCAGGCCTGGTTCGAGGCGGGTGCGGACGAGGTGATCACCGGGCTCTTCTCGCCGGCGGAGCAGCGGGCGCGGGTCGAGGCGATGCTCGTCCGGACCGAGCGCGACGTTTCCGTGCATCCCTCTACCCGGCTCCCCGGCACGACCGAGATCGAGCGGGAGATCCGGCGGCGGCTCGAGAGCCACCAGGACTTCGCGGTGTGCTACGCCGACCTCGACCACTTCAAGGAGTTCAACGACCGCTACAGCTACTACGACGGCGACCGGGTGATCTATCTGCTCTCGCGGATCCTGCACGACGTCGTGAAGGGCCTGCTTGGTCCGCGGGGATTCGTGGGACACATCGGCGGCGACGATTTCATCTTCATCATCGCGGCATCGGAGATCCACGGCGTCTGTACCGAGATCCTCGCGGTGTTCGACACGCTCATTCCGCTGCAGTACAACGAGCAGGACCGCCGGGCGGGCTACTTTTTCGGAAAGGACCGGCGGGGGCAGCTGCATCGTGTGCCGCTTATGACCCTGTCGATCGGAATCGTGACCAACCGGAATCGTCGCTTCGCCCATCCAGCGCAGGTGAGTGAGCTGGCCACCGAGATGAAGAGCTACGCCAAGACGCTGCCAGGATCGGTATTCGTGGTGGATCGGCGCCAAGGCGCGGAGGCCGATCTTCGGCCGGCGCCGGGAACCCGAGAACAGCGGTGAGGGTGCTCCCATGAACGTCTCCTGTCCGAACTGCAGCACGACCTATCGGGTGGACCCGGCGAAGGTCCCCGAAAGCGGCATCCGGGCGCGCTGCGCTGTGTGCAGCGCGGTCTTCGCGGTCCGGCGCGACGGGAGCGCACCGGCGGGCGTCTCGGCCGCCGCGCCGGCACCCATGGCCGCCACCGCTTCGCCTCCGGCGCCGCCCTCCGCGCCGCCGCGGCCTGCACCGCCGCCGGTGGCGGAGCGCCCGGTTTTCACGCCACCCGCTGCGGCAGCCCCGCCGCCCGCTCCGCCTTCGCCCCCGGCAGCGCCCGCCCACCGGCCTGCCGCCGGGCCGCCCCCAGCCGCGGTGCCGGCATCACCGGCCATGCCCGGTCGAGGCCAGCCCCCGCCGGCGACGCCGGGCGGAATTCGCCCGCCAGCCTTTCGGGCGCCGGCAGCCCCATCGCGGCCGGCGGGGCCGACTCCGCCGCCGGTCGGGGGCCCACCGCCGCCACCCCGGCCACCAATCAAGCCGGCACCGGCTCCGTCAGCTCCCGTGTCCGCACCCCCGGTGGCAGCGCCTGCGCCTGCGCCGACGCCGGCCCCGGCGGCCGCGCCCTCACGGCCGATCAATCCGTTCCTGTCCCAGGACCCTGCTGCAAAGGCCCGCCGGCTGGCGCGGGCGCTGATCTCGGACATGGTGGTGTATCACCCCGCGAAGCGGCAGGAGGGGCTGCGGGACGGGACGCTGAAACAGCTGTTCGAAGAGGAGATCCGGAAGAGCTGGGAGGAGTACGCGGATCAGGTCGGAAAGGACGTCGCCGACTCGACTCCCTACTTCCGCGAGGCGCTCAACGAGATCCTGGCGGACGGGAAGCAACTGTTCTAGGGTAGTCCCCACCCTTATCTTTATGCCTGGCATCGGTCTGGGGCCGTTCGTCCGCCGCGGGCGGTCGAGCGGCTCGCTCGTATTACCAATTCCAGTCACCACCGTGGAGCTTCACTATGTCGGATCTCGCCGATCGTCTGGCCGAGCTCGAGCACCGGGTCACCGAACTTCGAGATTTCCTTTGACCTGACGGGGAAGGCGGAACGACTCGCGGCCCTCGAGGCCAAGCAGGCGGAGCCCGGCTTCTGGTCCAACGCCGAGTCCGCGCGGACCGCGGTGCAGGAGGTGAAGCAGCTCAAGGGATGGGTCACCCCGTATGAGTCGCTCCGGCAGCGGCTCCAGGGAGCCCGGGAGCTGGCGGAGCTGATCGAGCACGAGCCGGACCCCGGGATGCTGGCGGAGCTGGAGAAGGAGACGGCCGAGCTGGTGCAGGCGGTGCAGGCGTTCGAGCTCCAGGCGATGCTCCAGGGCCCGGAGGACGAGAAGGATGCGCTGCTGACCATCCATCCGGGCGCCGGCGGCACCGAGTCGCAGGACTGGGCGGAGATGCTGATGCGGATGTACGTCCGCTGGGCCGAGCGCCACGGCTTCGAGGTGAGCATCCTCGATCTCCTCCCTGGCGAGGAGGCCGGCATCAAGTCCGTGTCCATCGAGATCAAAGGCCGGTACGCCTACGGGTATCTCAAGGCGGAGAAGGGCGTCCACCGGCTGGTCCGAATCTCGCCCTACGACTCCCAGGCCCGGCGGCACACGTCGTTCGCCTCGGTGTTCGTGTATCCGGAGGTGGACGACACGATCGAGATCGACCTCCGCGACGAGGACATCAAGATGGACGTGTTCCGCGCCTCTGGGGCGGGCGGCCAGCACGTAAACAAGACCTCATCCGCGGTAAGGCTCACCCATCTCCCGACGGGGATCGTGGTCTCCTGCCAGCAGGAGCGGAGTCAGGGCAAGAACAAGGCGACGGCGTACAAGATGCTCCGCGCCGCGCTGTATCAGAAGAAACTGGAGGAGCAGGAGGCCGCCCGCGCCGTGCTCGAGGCGACCAAGACCGACAACTCCTGGGGCAACCAGATCCGCTCCTACGTCTTCCAGCCCTACACGATGGTGAACGACCACCGTACTGAGGTCAAAGTCTCCGACGTGCAGCGGGTGATGGACGGCGATCTGGACCAGTTCATCCAGGCCTATCTGAAGCGGTTCGGGGGCAAGGCGGCGTGAGCGCAACCGAGGAGCGCAACTACGTCGAGGCCGCAAGGCGCGACAAGCGCGCCGAGCTGGAGAAGCTCGGCGTAGCACCATTTGCGCTCCGCTTCGACCGGACCCACACGGCGGCGGAGGCGCTCGCCGCCTATGACGACGCGATGGGGGAGGCCGGTCCCGAGGTTCGCGTGGCCGGACGGATCTCCGCGCTCAGGTCCCAAGGCAAGACGGCGTTCGCCCATCTGGAGGACGTCTCGGGCCGGCTCCAGGTCTACTTCCGCCAGGACGCGCTGAAGGACCGCTACGAGCTGGCGAAGCTGCTCGATCTCGACGACCATATCGGCGTTCGCGGCCGGCTCTTTCGCACGAAGATGGGCGAGATCACCGTGCGGGTCGAAGCGTTCGAGCTGCTCGCCAAATCGCTGAGACCGCTGCCCCGCGGCAAGAGCTACGTGCGGGACGACGGCACGACGGGCGACACGGCGCTGGCGGATCCCGAGGTCCGCTACCGCCAGCGCTACGCCGACCTCGCCGTGCACCCCGAGGTGCGCGAGGTCTTCCGGGTGCGGGCGAAGGCGATCGCCTATCTGCGGCGCTTCCTCGACGACCGAAGGTTCCTCGAGGTCGAGACGCCGATTCTCCAGCCGCTCTACGGCGGGGCGGCGGCGCGCCCGTTCGTCACCCATCACAACACGCTGGACATGCCGCTGTACCTGCGGATCGCCGACGAGCTGTACCTCAAGCGGCTCCTGGTCGGCGGACTGGAGCGGGTGTACGAGATCGGGCACGACTTCCGGAACGAGGGGATCGACCGCACCCACTTCCCCGAGTTCACCATGCTCGAGTTCTATCAGGCGTACGCCGACTACCACGAGATGATGGAGACGGTGGAGGCGATGATCGCCGGTGTCGTGCAGCACACGACGGGGTCGCTCCGCCTCGAGCGCGGCGGCGTGACCCTCGACTTCACGCCACCGTGGCCGCGGGTCTCGTTCGTAGACGGCATCCGGGAGCGCGCCGGGCTGGACGTGCGGACCGCGACCGAGGCCGAGCTCCGCGCGTTCCTGGCGCAGCGGCGGCGTCAGGCGAAGGACGATCCGGACGAGACGCCTCTGGACGGCCTCGCGGGTGGGAAGCTGCTCGACGAGGTGTTCGAGGTGGCCCTCGAGCCCCATCTGGTGCAGCCCACGTTCGTCGTGGACTACCCGAGGGCGCTCTCGCCGCTGGCCCGGGTACACCGGAGCGATCCCGCACTCACCGAGCGATTCGAGCTGTTCGTGCAGGGAGTGGAGCTGGCCAACGCGTTCAGCGAGCTGAACGATCCGGACGACCAGCGCGCGCGGTTCGAAGAGCAGGGGCGCCAGCGCGCCGCCGGCGACGAAGAGGCCCAGCAATACGACGCGGACTACGTCAGGGCGCTAGAGTACGGCATGCCGCCCGCGGGCGGCGTAGGAGTCGGGGTGGATCGCCTGGTCATGCTACTCACCGGCCAGCCGTCCATCCGCGACGTGATCCTGTTCCCGGCGATGCGGCCCGAGGCCTGAGCCAGCGATGACGTCACCAAGCAACGCCCGTCAGGGCGGCTCCGAGGTGCAGGAGTCCGCGATTGGGGGAGCGCCCGAGTACCGGTCGATCCTCCGGTGGCCGACGGCGCTGGAGCGGCGGATCGCGGCCCGGTATCTCAAGTCGCGCCGCAGCTCGCGGGCGGCCTCGCTCAACACGATCATCGCCATCGGCGGCGTCGCCGTGGGGGTGATGGCCCTCATCGTCGTCCTCGGAGTGATGAACGGACTCAGGGACGACCTGCGTGAGCGCATCCTGGTCGCGAATCCGCACCTCCGGGTCCTCACCTTCGGGGCGGGGCTGCGTCTGGACGACTGGCGGCGGGTGCTGGCTGAAGTGAAACGCGATCCCGAGGTCGTCGCCGCGGCGCCGGAAGTCATCAGCCAGGCCGGGATCAGCTCCGGACACGACTACGGCGAGGGGGTCAACCTCCTCGGCTTCGACCCGGACACGGGGACCCATTCGGTGACCACGTTCCCGCAGTCCATCAAGAAGGGCGACCTCTCGTTCCGGCCGACCCGGACCGATGTGGACGGGGCGGTGCTCCTGGGGACCCGGCTCGCGACCCGCCTCACGGTCTATCCCGGCGACGTCGTCACCCTGGTGCCGGTCACCCAAGCCAAAATGAACCCGGCCCTCGGTGTGGCGGTCCCGAAGTTCTGGAAGTTCGAGGTCACCGGACTGTTCGACACCGGCATGTTCCAGTACGACAACCAGTTCGTCGTCGTGTCGCGGGACATGGCGCAGAAATTCACGGGGTTGGGCGACGCCGTCTCCGGGATCGCCGTGCGAGTGACGGATCCGGACCTGGCGCCGGAAGTGGGGCGCCGGATCGAGGACCGGCTGGGCTACCCGTTCCGGACCCTCGACTGGCAGACCCAGAACGCGAGTCTCTTCAGCGCGCTCGAGCTGGAGAAGCTCGCCATGGGGCTGATTATTTTCTTCATCATGGTGGTGGCGGCCTTCAACATCGTCGGGACGCTGACCATGGTGGTCGCGGACAAGACGCGCGAGATCGGTATCCTCCAGGCCATGGGCCTCACGGCGCCCTCCGTCGCCCGGATCTTTCTCGCGCAGGGCGCGATCATCGGCCTCGCCGGCACGGTGCTCGGCTTGCTCGGCGGCCTCGCGGTCTCCTACATCGTGGATCGTTCCGGGTGGATTCGCATCAATCCGGCCGTGTACTTCATCGACCACCTCCCGGTGCACGTGGAGGCGCTCGACGTCCTCTGGGTGGTTCTGGCGAGCCTCGCGATCGCGGTGCTCGCAACCCTCTACCCGTCGCGCTCGGCCGCCCGGCTCACACCGGTCGAGGCGATCCGGCACGAGTGAGGAACGGAGTCAGCCGTGCCGATACTTGAGGCGACCGGTCTTCGGAAAGTCTACCGCGGCGGGGACGGGAACCCCATCGAGGTGCTTTCCGCAGCCGACCTGGCGGTCGGACGAGGAGAGTTCGTCGCCATCGTGGGCGCGAGCGG
>JBGPPG010000132.1:0-9259 GCA_041488455.1 Gemmatimonadota bacterium | reverse complement strand
TGCCTGACCGAGAAGTGCCCCGTCGAGCGCCGGGCGTACCCGCCCGGCCAGCACGGCCAGAACCAGGGGCGCCAGCGGAAGGCGTCGGAATACTCCAAGCAGATGCGTGAGAAACAGAAGGTGAAGCGGATGTACGGGCTCTCGGAGCGTCAGTTCCGCAACACCTTCGATGGCGTGACCCGCGAGCCGGGGGTCAAGGGTACGAACCTGCTGGTCGCGCTCGAGACCCGGCTCGACAACATCGTATATCGAATGGGCTTCGCCGCCAGCCGCAAGGCGGCCCGGCAGCTCATCGGCCACGGCCATGTCGACGTCAACGGGCGCCGCGTGGACATCGCGTCCTACCGGGTCGAGCCCGGTGAGGAAGTGCGGGTCGCGCCGTCCAGCCGTGAGCTGGTCTCGGTGAAGCTGGCCCAGGAGAGCGCGGCGCGCGGCGCCCCCGTCTCCTGGCTGTCGGTGGACCAGGAGAAGGCTGCCGGCCGCCTAGTCGAGCGCCCGACCCGCGAAACGATCCCGATCAACGCCCAGGAGCAGCTCATCGTGGAGCTGTACTCGAAGTGACCATGACCATCGATCTCACCGGCCTCGTGCGTCCCCATCTCGTCGAGATGACGAAGCGGGACGACAATCCCAACGCCGCGGAGTTCCGGCTCCAGCCGCTCGAGCGCGGCTTCGGCTACACGCTGGGCAACTCCCTGCGCCGGCTGCTGCTGTCCTCCCTGCGGGGGAGCGCCGTCTGGGGCTTCCGACTCGACGGCGTCGTGCACGAGCACCAGACCGTGTCCGGCGTTCTCGAAGACGTCCACCAGATCATCCAGCGCCTCAAGGCGCTGACGCTCGTGCTCGCCGAAGACGTGGACGAGGCGGTCCTCCACATCAAGCGGGAGGGCGCCGGCGCGGTCTACGCGCGGGACATCCAGGAGCACGGCTCCGTCCGCGTCGTGAACCCGGATCACCTGCTCTTCACGCTTCAGGACGACCGGGAGATCGGCGGAGAGCTGTACGTGAACAAGGGCCGGGGCTACGTCGAGGCGGAGCTGCACCCCGCCGATCGCTCCCTGCCGGTGGATCTCGTGCGGATCGACGCCATCTACAATCCGGTCCGGCGCGCGAACTTCACGGTGGCCGAGACCCGCGTGGGCCAGCGGACCGACTACGACCGGCTCACCGTCACGCTCGAGACCAACGGCACCATCACGCCTGAGGACGCGATCGCGTATGCCGCGGCGCTGGCCCAGGAGCACTTCCGCTACTTCGTCGAGTTCGGCAAGGTCCCGATGGCGCGGGACACCGCCGGCCCGGCCGGCGTGCCTGCTGCGGGCAACCTGCGCCAGCGGCTGAGCAAGCTGATCGACGACTTCGGCCTCTCGGTGCGGTCGCTCAACTCGCTCAAGAACTCGAACATCCGGACCCTGAGGGATCTGGTCGAGTTCAGCGAGGACGACCTCCTCAAGGTGAAGAACGTCGGCGAGAAGGCGATCCAGGAGATCGCCGACCTCCTCCAGCGTGAAGGGTTGAACTTCGGGATGCGGTTCGAGGACGCCGACGGCGATCTTCGCATTGCAAACCCGGGCACGCCGCCGGCGCCGCACACGGCACCGGTCGAGGGCCTGTGACATGCGGCACCGCGCAAAGGGCCGCCAGCTGTCCCGCACCGCCACGCACAAGCGGGCGCTGCTGAACAACATGGCGACGAGTCTGTTCGTCCATGGCCGGGTGGTCACCACCGAGGCCAAGGCCAAGGAGCTCCGCCCGTTCGCGGAGCGGCTGGTGACCTTGGCCCGCCGGGGCGATCTCCACGCGCGGCGGCTGGCTGGCCGGAAGATCAAGGACCGTGAGGCCCTGACCAAGTTGTTCGCGGAAATCGGGCCCCGGTTCGCGGCCCGGCCCGGCGGGTACACCCGGATTCTGAAGCTGGGCCACCGGCCCGGTGACGGAGCGGACGTTGCCCGGATCGAGCTGCTGGACGCGTGAGCGGGCGGCTCTCCCGACACAACGAAGGGGACCCTCGGGTCCCCTTTTTCTTTGAGTCTCAGCCCGGCTCGGCGAGCCCCGGGGCGCCGCCGTCAGGTGGCCTTGGTGATCCGATTACTCTTGATGCACTGTCCGCAGACGCGCACTCGGCGGGGCGCGCCGTCCACCAGAATGCGGACCGTCTGGAGGTTGGGGTACCACCGGCGGTTGGTCCGGTTCTTGGCGTGGCTTACGTTGTGGCCGGTGACCGGCCCCTTGGCGCAGACAGCGCAGACCCGTGCCATCGTGTGGTCCTCAACAAAGACGTTATCCGACATGCCGGAAAAGCCTCGAAAGCTATTCCTGTGACTCATCTTGTGCAACCCTGGAGGGGCTGAAGGCGTGCCGACCGCGCTCATCACCGGCATCACTGGCCAGGACGGATCCTATCTCGCCGAGTTCCTTCTCGCGAAGGGCTACCGCGTCTTCGGTGTGGTCCGGCGGACGAGCCACGATAGCTACGAGCGGATCGATCACCTGCTCGACCGGATCGAGATCGTGCCCGCCGACCTCCTGGACCAGCATTCCCTCACCGTCGTTCTCCAGGAGACGCGCCCCGACGAAGTCTACAATCTGGCCGCGCAAAGCTACGTGCCGACGTCGTGGACCCAGCCGGTGCTCACGGGCGAGTTCACGGCGCTCGGCGTGACCCGAATTCTCGAGGCGATCCGGCTCGTGCACCCCTCGGCCCGGTTCTATCAGGCGAGCTCGTCGGAGATGTTCGGCAAGGTGCAGGACTCGCCGCAGCGGGAGACGACGCCGTTCTACCCCCGGTCTCCCTACGGCGTGGCCAAGGTGTACGGCCACTGGATCACGGTGAACTACCGCGAGTCCTATGGACTGTACGCCGTCAGCGGAATCCTCTTCAACCACGAGTCCCCCCGCCGGGGGATCGAGTTCGTCACCCGCAAGGTCTCGGACGGCGTCGCCCGCATCAAGCTCGGCCTGGCGCGCGAGCTCCACCTCGGCAACCTCGACGCGAAACGCGATTGGGGCTTCGCCGGCGACTACGTGGACGCGATGTGGCGGATGCTCCAGCCGCCCTCGCCGGAGGACTACGTCGTCGGCACCGGTATCGCCCACAGCGTGCGCGAGGTGGTCGAGATCGCCTTCGCGCACGCCGGACTCGACTGGCGGGCGCATGTGGTGATGGACCCGCGGTTCCTGCGGCCGGCGGAGGTGGATGTGCTCCTGGCCGACCCCAGCAAGGCCCGGAGCCGGCTGAGCTGGTCGCCGACGGTCTCGTTCGACCAGCTGGTGCGCTCGATGGTGGACGCCGATCTCGAGCGGCTGGCCCGGCGGGCGTGAGGGTCCTGGTCACCGGGGCGGACGGGTTCGTCGGGCGGCGCCTCGTGGGGGCGCTCGCTGCCCGAGGCCACGAGGTGACCGCTGCCTGCCGCCCCGGCTGGGCTCCCTCCGAGCAGTGGCTGGGGGCGGATGCCGGGCGGGTGCGAGTGGTGCCCCTGGAGCTCGCCGATCCCGATTCGGTGCGCGCCGCGGTAACGGACGGGGCGGATGCGGTGGCCCATCTTGCCGGGGTCAGCTCCACGAGCGATGCGCGCCGCGACCCGAGCCGGGCCTGGCAGGTGAATGCAGTTGGGACCGCCGTGCTGGTGGACACGCTCGCGGATCGCCCCGACCCCGAGCGCACCCGGGTTCTGATGGTCTCGAGCGCCGAGGTCTACGGGATGGGTCCGGCGGTGCGGCGAGTGGAGACCGACCCGGTGCTACCGGTGTCGGTCTATGCCGCGAGCAAGGCGGGGGCGGAAATGGCCGCCCTCGCGGCCTGGCGCCGCACCGGACTGGGCGTGATCGTCGCGCGGGCGTTTCCGCACACCGGGGCGGGCCAGTCTCCGCAGTTCGTGGTACCCGGATTCGTCGCGCGGATCCGGGCGGCACTCCGGTCGGGAGCGAAGACGGTGCCGACGGGCAACCTGGACCCGGTGCGGGACCTGCTCGACGTGCGCGACGTGGTCGGAGCCTATCTTGCCCTGCTGGAGCGAGGAGTGCCCGGCGAGGTGTACAACGTAGCCCGAGGCGAGGGCGTGGCGATCCGGGAGCTGCTGGCGCGACTCGCCCGCCTGCTCCAGGCGGATGTCGAGCCCACGCCGGACCCGGTGCTGACCCGGAACCGCGACGTGCCGTACCTGGTGGGTGACCCGACCAAGATCGAGCGCGCCACGGGGTGGCGCCCCACCATCACGCTGGACGAGACGTTGCGGGGAGTCGTCGATGCCGAAGCGGACTGATCTCGAGACCATCCTCCTCATCGGCTCCGGCCCGATCGTCATCGGGCAGGGGGCCGAGTTCGACTACTCCGGCACCCAGGCGGTGCGGGCGCTCAAGGAGGAAGGGTACCGGGTCATTCTCGTCAACTCGAATCCCGCGACGATCATGACCGATCCCGACCTCGCTGACCGGACCTATATCGAGCCGGTCACGCCCGAATGGGTGGCGAAGGTAATCGAGCGCGAGCGGCCGGACGCGCTTCTGCCGACGATGGGCGGCCAGACCGCGCTCAACGTGGCAATGGCTCTCTATCGCGACGGGACGCTCACCAAGTACGGCGTCGAGCTGATCGGCGCGAACGAGCGGGCCATCCGGGTGGCCGAGGATCGGGAGGAGTTCGCCGAGGCGATGCGACGGATCGGGCTCGCGACCCCGCAGGGCAGGGTAGTGCGGAGCCTGCCAGAGGCGCGCGAGGCCGTGGAGACCACGGGTTACCCCGCGATCTGCCGGCCGTCCTTCACGCTCGGAGGCACCGGCGGGGGCATCGCGTACAACCGCGAGGAGTTCGAGGAGCTGATGCGCCGCGGGCTGGAGCTGTCGCCGGTGGGGTCGGTGCTGGTCGAGCGGAGCATCATCGGCTGGAAGGAGTTCGAGCTCGAGGTCATGCGGGACTCGGCCGACAACGTGGTGATCGTCTGCTCGATCGAGAATCTCGATCCGATGGGCGTCCACACCGGCGACTCGATCACGGTGGCCCCCGCCATGACGCTCACCGACCGGGAGTACCAGCGGATGCGGGATGCGTCCATCGCCGTGATCCGCGAAGTGGGCGTGGCGGCCGGCGGCTGCAACATCCAGTTCGCGGTCAACCCGGCCAATGGCGAGCAGCTGGTCATCGAGATGAACCCGCGGGTGTCGCGCTCATCGGCGCTCGCGTCCAAGGCGACCGGTTTCCCCATCGCCCGCATCGGCACCAAGGTCGCCGTCGGCTACCGGCTGGACGAGCTGCCCAACGACATCACCAAGACCACGCCCGCCTCGTTCGAGCCGGTGCTCGACTACGTGGTGGTGAAGATTCCCCGGTTCGCCTTCGAGAAGTTCCCACTGGCCGATCCCCGGCTGACGACTCAGATGAAGTCGGTCGGCGAGGTGATGGCCATCGGGCGGACGTTCAAGGAGGCGCTCCAGAAGGGACTGCGCGGGCTCGAGGCCGACCGGTCCGGGTGGGTGGTGGGCCCGACCCTGGCCGACGACCGGCTCGAGGACGCCGAGCGCGAGACGCTGCTCGCGGCGCTCCGCACCCCGACCCCCGAGCGCATCTTCCAAATCAAACATGCGCTCCAAGCCGGCATTCCGGTCGAGACGATCGCCGAGCGGAGCTGGATCGATCCCTGGTTCGTGTGGCAGCTGGACGACCTGCTCACGGCCGAGCGCGGCTGGACCACCCAGTGGGCCGCGGGCTGGCCGGGCGAGGACCAGGAGCGGGCCGCGATGCGGGCCATGAAGCGTCTGGGCTTCTCCGACCGCCAGCTGGGCGATCTCGTCGGCACGGCTGAAGCGACGATCCGGGCGCGGCGGCACGCGCTCGGCGTCCGTCCGGCGTACAAGACGGTGGATACGTGCGCGGGCGAGTTCCCCTCGTCCACGCCCTACCTCTACTCGAGCTACGACGAGGAGAACGAATCCGGCCCGGCGGGCGATCAAACGGTCGTGATCCTGGGCAGCGGGCCCAACCGGATCGGGCAGGGCGTCGAGTTCGACTACATGTGCGTGCGCGCGGCGCTGGCATTCCGGGAGATGGGGTACCGCACGGTGATGGTGAACTCCAACCCCGAGACCGTCTCCACCGACTTCGACATCTCCGATGCGCTCTACTTCGAGCCGCTCACGCTCGAGGACGTGCTCGAGATCGTCCAGCTCGAGCGGCCGCTCGGCGTCGTGGTCCAGCTCGGCGGGCAGACCCCGCTCCGGCTCGCCCGGGCCCTCGAGCGGGAAGGCGTGCCCATCCTCGGCACCACGCCCGACGCGATCGACGCGGCGGAGGACCGGAAGCGGTTCGAGGCGCTGGCCCGGGAGCTGGGGGTGGCACAGCCCCCGAGCGGAACCGCGACGTCGATGGAGCAAGCGGTCGCAGTTGCGGCCCGGGTGGGTTACCCCGTGCTCGTCCGCCCTTCGTACGTGCTCGGCGGCCGGGCCATGGAGATCGTCTACGACGAGCCCTCTCTCCGGAGCTACTTCGCGAAGGCGGCCCGGGTGGCTCCGGAGCACCCCGTCCTCATCGATCGGTTTCTCGAGGACGCCTTCGAGGCCGACGTGGACGCGATCGCCGACGGCACCTGCTGCGTGATCGGCGGGGTGATGCAGCACATCGAGGATGCAGGGATCCACTCGGGCGATTCCGCGTGCGTTCTGCCCCCGTACCTCATTACGGACCGCCAGGTCGAGGAGATGCGCCGGTACACCCGGGCTTTCGCCGAGCGGCTGGGCGTCGTGGGGCTGATCAACGCGCAGTATGCGATCAAGGACGGGGTAGTCTACGTGCTGGAGGTGAACCCGCGCGGGTCCCGCACGATCCCGTTCGTGTCCAAGACCACCGGCGTCCCGCTGGCGGGCCTGGCGGCATCCGTCATGGTCGGCAAAACGCTCGCCGACCTCGGCCTCCACGACGACGTGCTCCACCCGTACGTGGCGGTGAAGGAAGCGGTCTTTCCCTTCACCAAGCTCCCTGGCGTGGATTCGATCCTCGGGCCGGAGATGCGCTCGACCGGCGAGGTCATGGGCATCGCCGACTCGTTCGGGATGGCCTTTGCCAAGGCGCAGCACGCCGCTGACGGCGCGCTTCCGCTGAGCGGGGCGGTCTTCGTCACCGTGAACGACCACGACAAGAACACCGTCGTTCCGATCGTCCGCCGGTTCCACGGGCTGGGCTTCAAGATTCTGGCGACCGACGGGACGGCCCGGCATCTGCGCGCTCGCGGCATCCCCGCAGAACGGGTCCTCAAGGTGTATGAGGGCCGGCCCAACGCCATCGACCTGATCGTCTCCGGCGCCGTGCAGCTGCTCATCAACACTCCGCTCGGCAAGCTCACCCAGCAGGACGATTACGCGCTCCGCCGCGCGGCGCTCCAGCATCGGGTTCCGTACACCACGACGTTGTCGGCCGCGTCGGCGGCCTGCGACGCCGTGATCGCCCTGCGGAGCCGGGCCGGCGAGGTCCGTTCGCTCCAGGAGTGGCACGCGCTGGCCCGCGAGATGTCGGCCGAATGGACCGGCTGACCGCCCGGGATTCTGCCTTCGCGGCGGGGCTTCGCGCGCAGGTCCGCGGAGAGGTACGGGAAGGTGAGGCGCTCGCCCGCTACTCGACCTATCGTATCGGCGGGCCGGCGACCGTGGTCTTGCCGGCCTCGCCGGACGACGTCGGGACCGCGGTTCGCCTCGCGGCCGCCCACGGCGTTCCCTGGTTCGCGCTCGGGCTCGGATCGAATCTGCTGCTGCCGGACGCGGGCCTCGACGCGCTGGTCATCCGGCTAGGGAAGGGCCTGGATCAGTTGGTCCGCGATGGAACCCGCTGGCGGATCGGGGCGGGACTGCCAGCGCCGCTGGCTGCCCGGCGCACCGCCGAAGCGGGACACGCGGGTCTCCATAAGTTCGTGGGGGTTCCGGGGACGGCGGGCGGCGGTGTCTACATGAACGCGGGCTGCCACGGCGGCGAGTGGGCCGACGTGGTCGAGCGGGTTACCGTGGTTGACGCCGAGGGCGACGTCCGCGTGCTCGAGCGCCGGGAGATCCCGTTTGCGTACCGCCGGAGCGGACTCGACGGGCGCATCGTGGTGGAAGCCCAGGTCGCTCTCGCGCCCGAAGACCCCGCCCGCTTGGGCGCCGAGCTGGCGGAGCTGTTCCGCTGGCGGCAGCAGGGGACGCCGTTCAATCAGCCGTGCTGCGGGAGCGTGTTCCAGAACCCCGGAGGGGCCAGCTGGAAGCGCGAAGGCGGGCCCCGCACAGCGGGGCAGCTCATCGAGGCAGCGGGGCTCAAGGGCTTCCGGATCGGCGGAGCGGAGATCTCCCCGATGCACGCGAACTACTTCGTCAACACCGGCGAGGCGACGGCGGCGGACGTCCTGGGACTGATCGCGCATGCCCGGCGGGTGGTGGAGGAGAAGTTCGGCGTGCGGCTGGAGACGGAGGTGAAAGTGATCTCGGCGAGGGGAACCTACTCGAACGGAGTAAACGGTGAACAGTAAACGGTGAGCAGGGGGCTCCGGCGACCGAGCGAATCCGCCTGTTCACTGTTCACTGTTCACCGTTCACCGTTTACCGTCATTCCATGCCCAACTACTTCGTCCACGACTCCAGCTACGTCGATCCCGGCGCCGTCATCGGCGACGGGACAAAGGTCTGGCATTTCTCCCACATCATGCCCGGCGCCGTAATCGGCGAGCGCTGCAACCTGGGCCAGAACGTGGTCGTCATGCCCGGCACGCGGATCGGAAACAACGTCAAGATCCAGAACAACGTGTCGATCTACGAGGGGGTTACGCTGGAGGACGACGTATTCTGCGGACCGAGCTGCGTCTTCACCAACGTCATGAACCCGCGGAGCCACGTGTCGCGCAAGCACGAGTACCTGCCGACCCTGGTACGGCGGGGGGCCACCATTGGCGCCAACGCGACCGTGGTCTGCGGCGTGACGCTCGGCGAGTACGCGTTCATCGGGGCGGGCGCGGTCGTCACCGCCGACGTTCCCGCGTTCGCACTCATGCTGGGGGTGCCGGCCCGGCAGGCCGGATGGATGTGCCAGTGCGGGGTCCGGCTGGACGTCACCGGCGGCTCGGCCTGCTGCGCTGCCTGTGGGGCCGGCTACCGCGAGGAGGGGGGGCTGCTGCGCCTGATTGACCCACCGGCCGGAGGGGGCTAAGTTGTTTGGATTTCGAGCTTTTCACCGTTCCCCTCAGGTGGGCCTTTGAACGTCCCGCTCCTGGATCTCGTCGCCCAATACAACACCATCAAGGATGCCGTC
>JBGPPG010000131.1:0-9276 GCA_041488455.1 Gemmatimonadota bacterium | reverse complement strand
CGCCGAGAACATCGCCCGGACATAGGCCCGTTTCTCGGCTCCGCCCGCGACCGGTAACTTCTGATCTGAGGCTAACATAGCCGCTCAATGTAGCCCGCGGGGAAACCGCTCCGCAAGCGCGAGGTCCGCGCGTGGCGCCTAGGGCGGAGCTGACCGCGAGAACCGATCAGGAAATCGTAGCCCTCGCCCGCGCCGGCGAGGAGGCCGCCTACCGCGAGCTCATCCGCCGTTACGAGCGGCCGCTGTTCTCGCTCCTCTACCGGATGGTGCGCGATCGGGAGCTCGCCGAGGATCTCGCGCAGGAGACCTTCGTCAAAGCGCTGAACGCGATTGAATCCTACCGACCCGAGTTCAAGTTTTCTTCCTGGATCTTCAAGATCGCAAACAACGCGGCGATCGATCATCTGCGGCGCCGCGAGCTGAACACGCTCTCGCTGGAAGGCTCGCCCCACGCGGAGACGCCGGAAGCGGTAGAGGCAACGGCACTCCAGATCGGCGACCGGCAGGAGTCGCCGCTCGACGCGGTCGAGGCGCGGGAGCTCGGCGGGCAGATCGAGCGGGCAATCGCGCAGCTTCGTCCCGAGTACCGCTCGTGCATTCTGCTCCGTCACGTGGAGGGTCGGGCCTATGAGGAAATCGCGGAAATTCTGAACCTTCCCTTGGGCACCGTGAAGACGTACATCCACCGAGCGCGCAACGAGTTGAGGCAAGCGCTCGCACACTTGCGTGAGTGAAACCTTCCTTTTCTCCCCATCGTAAAGGGGTCCACGATGACCGGTGACTCTTCCCCACTGCATCTCGGTCCCGACGAGCTGGACGCCTGGCTCGCCGGCATCCGCGCGCCCGAGCTCGTGCGTCACGTGGACGCGTGCCACGGCTGCCTCGAGCTGGTGCGCGCCGAAGAGGCGCTCACGGCGCAGCTCGGAGCGCTGCCGATCCACTCGCCCCGCGCCGATCTTGCGGACCGGGTGATGGCTTCGGTCTACATCCCCGATCCCTTCGCCATCCGCTCGCTCCAGGCAGCGCGGCGGCGCCTGCTCGCCTCCAGGAAATCGGTTGCAATTGCGGCGGCGCTAGCGATCGTGTTGCTGGGGTCCATGTCGGCGAGCGCCGTCTGGACGCTGGCAAACCGGGACACCCTCCTCGCCGCCGGCACCTGGCTGGCGGGTGAGGCAGGCCGCTGGGCCTGGGTGGGCCTCCGCGGCGCGGCCCTCAACCTGATCGAGCAGCCGTGGTTCAGCGGCTTCCGGAGCCTCGTCGACGCGCCCGGCCGGCTGGCCCTCGCCTCGGCGGCGGTGTCGCTCATGTACGTGAGCGGCATCCTGGCACTCCGGCGCCTCCTCGCGGTCCCGACGCAGCGGGTGGCCCATGCGAACCAATAGAGCGGTCCTGGTCGCGCTGGGCCTGCTTCCCGTCTGGGCCCCAGCGGCACATGCCACGCCCTGCGCGCTGCGCCACGTGCACGGCGTCATCGAGACGGTCCGCGCGTTCGTCGTCCAGCAGATCACGCAAGCCCCCGCCAAGCCCAAGCCCGCGACTCTCGCACCGGCCGCGGCCGGCGGACCGTCGGTTGAGCTGCGGGACTTGAGCCGTCCAGAAGCCATCGAGCGCACCGTGCGGAGCGAGCTGCCGAATCCGACACCCGAAAGCCGGATCACGGTGCCGGACGGCCAGGCGCGCCTGGGAGATTTCACCATCGGGTCCGCCGAAACGCTGACCGGCCACCTGCTCGTGCTGAAGGGGGACGCGAACGTCTACGGCCGGCTGCTCGGCAACCTCGTCACGGTGGACGGTGACGTGCATGTGCATCAGGGCGGAGTGGTCTCCGGCGACGTCCTGGCCCTGCACGGCGACGTCAAGGACGAGGGCGGAGAAATAGATGGCGAGGTGCGGACGCTGAGCGCGCCCACGCTGCCGACCGGGAGCGCGGCCCCGCTTTCCCCGATCGCCGCGACCCTCCGGAACATGGCGGGTGTGGTCGGCGTCTTCCTGACGCTGGCCGCCCTGGGGATCGGGCTGGTGACGTTCGCCCGCCCCAACCTCGAGGTCGTGTCCGACACAGTATCGCACTCCTTCGGCCGCGCGTTCTTCACCGGGCTCGTCGGCCAGATCCTGATACTCCCCACTTTCGGGATGCTGATCGTGGGGCTGGTCCTGAGCGTTGCCGGCATCCTTCTTCTCCCGTTCGCCGTCGTGGTGTACGTCCTGCTCGCGATCCTCGGCGTGGTAGGCGGCTACCTCGCCGTCGCGCACGCGATCGGCGAGACCTACACCCGGCGCCGCATGGCTCAAGGCGCGACGCTCGGCTCGCCCAACAGCTACCGCTATCTCCTCGTGGGCCTGGCGGGCCTGTTCGTGCTCTGGGCCGCCTGGTCCGTGTTCGGCCGGGTGCCGGTGGCGGGCGAGATCGTCCGGGGCGCGGCGGTGCTGGTGACCTGGCTCATGGCGACCGTCGGGTTCGGAGCGGCGCTGCTGAGCCGGGCCGGAGTGCGCGAGAGCTTCGCCGGGCGGCTCATCCCCCCCGAGGCGCTCACCGACGAGTACCTGTGGGCCACGCCGCAGTTTGGCGTGCCGGCCGTGCGGCGGCCGGAATCGGGCCAGGGGGCGCGTCCGGGCACCCGGCACGACGCGGGCCGCTGACCTCGATGCGCGCCGCGGGCCTCGGCGTGGCGCTCGTCTGTTGGGCCGGGACACTACCGGCCCAGACGATGCGCCCGTTCACGACGTATCGCCAGCTGCATGGGGAGAGCCGGCTCGATGCACGCCTCGAGTTCGCGGCCGGCCGACTGCGCGTCGTGCCCGGCCGGGCAGCCGAGCTGTACCGGATGACGCTCGCCTACGATGCCGATCGATTCGTCCCCCTCTCGCGCTATGACGCTCCGCAAAACGTCGCGACGCTGGGCGTGGAAGCGGTGGGCGGTCCGGGCCTCCGGGTCGTGTCCCGCCACCAGCTCCAGCAGGACGCGGCTGTCGAGCTCTCGTCGCAGCCGGACCTGGGGTTGACCGTGTCCCTGGGGGCCGTGGAAGCAGAGCTCGATCTGGGCGGCCTGCGCCTGGCCGAGCTTCGTCTCGCGGCCGGGGCCAGCCGGACGCTCGTGCGCTTTTCGCAACCCAACCCCATTCGCTGCCGGACGGCCGACATCTCCGCCGGAGCGGCTGAAGTCTCCATCCTCAAGCTGGGCAACAGCCGCTGCGATCAGATTCGAGTCGAGGGCGGGATCGGTCGGATGACGCTCGATTTCGGGGGGGTGTGGACCGGCTCTCAACGCGCGGAGCTGAGCCTCGCCGTCACCGAGCTCCGGCTCCGGCTCCCGCGAAAGGCCGGCGTCCGGATCACCATGGACCGCCTCCTCGCGAGCTTCGACCACAGCGGGCTGATCCGCCGCGGCAACGCGTGGGTCACGCCCGGCTACGACCAGGCGGAGCGGCGGCTCGACATCGCGCTCACTACCACTATCGGCGGGGTCAAAATCGACTGGACTAACTGAGGCGCGGGGCCGCGCCGGCTGCTATGCTTCAGGCGCCCGGCACCCGGAGCCCGCATGTCGCCGCTCGAGACGCTCGGCTTCACCCTCGGCACATCCTTCGCCTCCGGGCTCAACCTCTACGCCACGGTCGCCACGGCGGGGCTGCTCGACCGCTTCGGCATCATCCACCTTCCCCCATCGCTCGCGGTGCTCTCCCAGCCCCTGATCTGGGGGATAGCGCTCGCACTCTTCGTCGTCGAGTTCTTCGCCGACAAGATCCCGCTCGTCGATACCGCGTGGGATACGCTGCACACCTTCATCCGGCCCCCGGCCGCCGCGCTTCTCGCATACGCGTCGTTCGCCCAGGTGCCCGAGCCCTGGAAGATCTGCGCGGCCCTGCTCGCGGGGACCGTGGCGCTAACGTCCCACGGCGCGAAGGCCACGACGCGGGCCGCGGCAAACACCAGCCCGGAGCCGTTCAGTAACTGGATCCTGAGCGTCCTAGAGGATGCCGTGGCGGTGGGGTTGTCGTGGCTGGCGGCCACGCACCCGATCCTCACCGGCGCCATCGTGGTGGTGCTGGTGGCGCTCTCTGCTTTGTTGATCTGGAAGCTGTGGGGACTGTTCCGGAGGGCGTTCGCCCGGATCGCGGGACCCGCCCCGGCGCCGGGCGCCGGACCCTAACCCAGCCGCACCCTCACCTGCCCGCCGACGCCAAGGCCCAGCCGCCGCGCCGCTGACCCATTCCGCACGGCGATCTCGACGGCGCCGTCCGAGCCCACGAACGCGACCAGCCCGCCCGCGACCACGTCTCCGAAGGTGCGCCGCAACGGGCCCAGATCGAGATCCTCGACCTGAAGCGTGGCATAGGAGGGCACGTGCTCGGGCGTGAGATTGGTGACCAGCGTGCCGAAGCGATCCACGTAGATCACTTCTCCCACCACACTCTTCCCTTCGTAGCGCGGATCCGCCGTAGCGAGCCGTTCCGGGATGCCTGGAAACGGCGGGCCCAGAGAGGCGAGCGGGGCGCCGAACGCGATCGCGGCGGCGGCGGGGGCGAACACGTCGCGCCCATGGAAGGTGGGGGCCGCCGTTGGCGGCGTCGGGAGCACCACGGCTTCGACCACCGTATCGCGCAAAACCGGCGTGAAGAGCCCGTTGTCGGGCCCGACGAAGAAATGGCCTCTTACCCGGAGCGCGAGCGCTGCCCGGGCGGTACCCACTCCCGGATCCACGACGGCGAGGTGGACGGTACCGGGAGGGAAATGGTGCCAGGCCCGGCCCAGCACGTAGGCCGCGGCCCGGACGTCTCCCGGAGGGATGGCGTGGGTGATGTCCACGAGGGCGACCCCGGGCGCCGACGACAGGAGCACGCCGCGAAGCTCGGCGACGTAGGCGTCAGAGAGACCGAAGTCGGTGAGGAGGGTGACGGCCGGCATGGCCGGACGGTACTGCGCTAGCCCTTGAGGATGGGGAGCGCGAACGACCGGCCCCCGACCTTCTGGTGGAGCGACTCCGCGATCTCGCGGAGCGCCACGCCGGCCGCGCTCTCCGGCTCCGCCACCACGATCGGACGGCCGCTATCGGCGAGCTGGGCGAGGCCGGGCTGGAGCGGCACCTCGCCCAGCAACGGAGCCCCGATCTCCGCCGCCAGCCGCCGGCCGCCGCCCGCCGAGAAGAAATCGATGCGCTTGCCGGTCTCGGGATCGGTGAACCCGCTCATGTTCTCGACCACGCCGATCACGGGCACCCCCACGCGCTCGAACATCTTCGCACCGCGGAGCGCGTCACCGACCGCCATTTCCTGCGGCGTGGTCACGATGAGCGCGCCGGCTACGTGCGTGGCCTGCACCAGCGAAAGCTGGGCATCGCCAGTGCCGGGCGGAAGGTCCACGATGAAGTAGTCGAGCCGGCCCCAGTCCACGTCGCGCAGAAACTGCTGGACCACCTTCATGATGATGGGACCGCGCCAGATGGCCGGCGCGTCGCGGTCCACCAGGAATCCGAGGGACATGAGCTTGACGCCGAAGGCCTGGAGCGGGCGGATCTTCCCGTCCGCAACCGGCGGCTTGTCGAACACGCCGAACATGCGGGGGATGTTGGGCCCGTAGACGTCCGCGTCCATCAGCCCAACGGCGTGCCCGGCCGCCGCGAGCGCCACGGCGAGATTGGCGGAAACGGTGGACTTGCCGACCCCGCCCTTGCCCGACGACACCGCCACGATGCGGCCCAGGTTCGGCTGCTCGGGGGGCACCGGCGGAGGCGGAGCGACTGGGGAAGCGCCGGGCGGAGCGTGCGTGGCGCGCGCCGGGCCGGAAGGATCGACGACGCTGATCTTCACGTCCTCCTTCCGGACGCCTTCGATCGCCGCCAGGGCGGCCCGGGCTTCCCGCACGAGGTTCGCAGGGTCCTCCCGGGACAGCAGGAACGTGAACGCCACCTTGCCGTCGTCGGTGACGCTCAGGTCCCGGATCATGCCGGCGGAGAGAAGATCGGCGTCGAGACGGGGATTGCGAACGTGGGCGAGCGCGGAGGTAACGCGAGCTTCCAGGGATTCGGCCACGACTGTCCTCAGACGGATTCCACCGACTTCACTTCCGGGACCATCTCGCGGAGACGTTGCTCAATCCCCTGCTTGAGCGTGATCGAGGACGCGGAGCAGCCGTGGCAGGTTCCCCCCAAGCGCAAGAGGAGCCGGCCGTCCTGCTCGTCGAAGTCTACGACCTCGACCTGACCGCGGTGCGACGCGATGTAGGGCCGAAGCGTATCCAGCGTGCGCTCAATGCGTTCGATCGTGTCCATAGTGCCGAGTCCGTAATTCCTACATTCGGATTCGGCAATATAAGATGCGGTGGGCGGGGATATCAAACCCGACCGTTGCCTGCCAGATACGTGCGCGCGGCGGTCAGAACGGTTTCCTGCACCTCGGCCAGCGCGCCCGGCAACGCCAGCCCCGATGCTTTGGTGTGGCCCCCGCCGCCGAACTGCTTCGCGAACGACGCGACGTCCACGCTCCCGACGGAACGCAGCGAGACCTTCACCCGTCCCTGGGAGACTTCGCGGAACAGCAGCGCCATCTTCACGCCCTCGATCGAGCGGGGGAACTCCACGACCCCGTCGAGGTCGTCCGAGGACACGCCCAGCCGCTCGATCGCGCCCGGGGGCACCGTAACCCATGCCAGGCCGATCTCCGGCTCGACGACGAGGGTCTGGAGCGCCTCGGCGAACAGCCGGGGCCGCCCTTCGGGCGCGCGGGCATAGACGTCGAGGTAGATCTGCTCGGGATCGAGACCGGTCTCCAGCAGCTCCGCCGCGATCCTGAGCGTGCGGGGGTGGGTGTTACTGAAGCGGAAGCCCCCCGTGTCGGTGAGCACCGCGACGTAGAGACCCCGGGCCGCGGCCTGGGTGATCGGCCAGCCGTTCGCCACCGCCAGCTCGAAGACCAGCTCACCGGTCGCCGCGGCCGTCGGATCGACGTAGCGCGGCCCCTCCGGGAGCGATCCCGGGCTTACGTGGTGGTCGATGCAGGCCACGCCCACACCCCGGTCGCGAACCGTCTCCGCCAGCATGCCCAGCCGCCCGAGGTCCGAGATGTCGAGCACGATGATGACGTCGGCTCGGCGCAGCTCCTTCACCGCCTCCTGCGAGCGATCGACCCCGGGCAGATCCTCGAGCAGGAACTTGAACCGCGGCGGGGTGAGTGAAGGGTTCGTGATCGCCACGTCGTATCCCTGCGCCCGGAGCAGGTGCGCAAGTCCGGCCTCGCTGCCGAGGCCATCGCCGTCGGGATTCACATGGGTGGTGAGACAGATGCGCTGGCCCGGGTGGAGAATCTCGGCCAAGCCTGTGGCCGCGGTGCGATCGGCTTCCGTCAATGTGAAGGGCATGCCAAAGAGTAAACGGTAAACAGTAAACAGTGAACCGGGGAGTCCGTAACCGCCGGCCCCTGTTCACTGTTCACTGTTTACTGTTCACTGCTCACTGTTCACGCAGTGCCCTGTCCCACCTTGGAGTGCTTCCTGCCATACAGGAAGTAGATCGCGAGCCCGATCGCCATCCAGACGACGAGCCGGGCCCAGGTGTCCTTGGGAAGCTGGATCATCAGATACACGCATGCCCCTATCCCGAGGAGCGGCACGATCGGAACCCATGGGGTCCGGAACGGGCGCGGACGGTTGGGATCGGTGTACCGCAGAACCAGGACGCCGGCGCAGACGATTGCGAACGCGAGCAGCGTGCCGATCGACACCAGCTCGCCCAGGAGGCCGATCGGCAGGAGCCCGGCCATCGCCATCGCGAATGCGCCGGTCAGCAGGCTCGCCAGCCACGGCGTGCGGAACTTGGGGTGAACCGCGGCGAACACCGGCGGAAGCAGGCCGTCCTTCGACATCGTGTAGAAGATGCGCGGCTGACCGAGAAGCATCACGAGAATCACCGACGTGAGCCCCGCGATGGCGCCGATCTTCACGATCGGACGGAGCCAGGCAAGGCCCGGGCCGGCAGCGTTGACGCCGACCGCGATCGGATCGGGCACGCTGAGCGCCGTGTACTTGACGATGCCGGTGAGGACGAGGGCGACGGCGATGTAGAGCACGGTACAGATCGCAAGCGAGCCAAGGATGCCGATCGGCATGTCTCGCTGGGGCTTCTTCGCCTCCTGCGCGGCGGTGGAGACCGCGTCGAATCCGATGTAGGCGAAGAAGATCACGGCGGCCCCGCGCAGGATGCCGCTCACGCCGTACTTTCCAGGGCCCTCCTGCGGTGGCACGAACGGGACCCAGTTGTCCCGGTTGATGTACGCCAGCCCGAACCCGATGAAGAGCAGCACGACCGTGACCTTGATGACCACGATCACGTTGTTGAAGGTCGCCGATTCGCTGATGCCGATGATGAGGAGGATGGTGATGAAGGCGACGATGAACATGGCGGGGAGGTTGAGGACGGCGCCGGTGGACGACCAGCCCTCCGTGAACAACTGCCAAACATTCCACCATTTCGCGTCCGCCACGACCGTGTGTACGTACGGCGCCGACGTGAACCCCGCGGGGATGTTGATGCCGAGATCCTTCAGGAACGACACAACGTAGCCGGACCAGCCGACCGCCACTGTCGACGCCGCAAAGAGATATTCGAGGATCAGGTCCCAGCCGATGATCCAGGCGATGAGCTCACCGAGCGTCGCGTAGCCGTAGGTGTACGCCGAACCCGCGACCGGGATCATCGCGGAGAATTCGGCGTAGCACAGGCCGGCGAGCGCACAGGCGCTCCCCGCGAGCACGAACGACCAGACGATCGCGGGACCCGCGTAGGCCGCGGCCGCCTGGCCCGTGAGCACGAAGATGCCGGCGCCGATGATGGCGCCGATGCCGAGGAACACGAGATTGACCGGGCCCAGGGCGCGCTTCAGGCTGTGGTCGGTCGCGACCTCGGCCTGAAGGCCCGCGATGTCCTTGCGGCGGAAGAGGCTCATGAGTTGTCCGGGGTGAGGATGGAACTGCAGTGAACGCGGTCGGTTCACGCACTGTAGTTGGGAGCTTCCCGGGTGATGGTGACGTCGTGCGGGTGGGACTCGCGGAGGCCAGCTGACGTGATCCGGATGAGCTCCACCTCGCATTGGAGCGCGGCGATGTCGGCCGCACCGACGTATCCCATGCCGCTTCGCAACCCGCCCACCATCTGGAAGAGCACGTCGGCCACGGGGCCCTTGTAGGGGACGCGGCCCTCGATGCCCTCGGGCACCATCTTGGTGGGCGTCATCTCGCCCTCCTGGAAATACCGGTCGGCGGAGCCGTCCTGCATGGCGGCGAGG
>JBGPPG010000130.1:0-9344 GCA_041488455.1 Gemmatimonadota bacterium | reverse complement strand
CGTTGCTCAGCAGGCGCTCCCAGGAGGCGCGCATCACTTCTCCGACCCGATCGGCGGTGGCCGGGTCTTCGGCCTCGATCGAATGAAACAGACGGGACCGGGACTCGTAGGCGCCACGAATGAGGTTGAGCCGCTGCTCGCTGGCTTGCTCGTCGTGGCCGCGGTAGTTCGCGGTGACCTCGTGAGTGCAAACGAAGAGCACGTGGCGCCGAGCCAGCCGGAGCCAGAGATCGTAGTCTTCGGCGAATCGCATGGACTCGTCGTAGCCGCCGGCGGCGAGAAGCACGTCCCGCCGGACGGCCACCGCCATCTGGGGCACGATGTTGTCCCGGAGCGAGATCCAGAAGACGTCGAGAGGCTGGCCTTCGGGGATGAACCGGTCCGACTCACCGGTCCACGACCCGCACCGCCTGATGCGGGCGAAGGCGACTCCCGCTTGAGGGAACCGGTCGAGGAGGCCGATGACCGCTTCGGTGTGGCCCGGGTCCCACCAGTCGTCGGCATCGAGAAATGCGATCACGTCTCCTCTCGCCGATTGCACGCCGACGTTGCGCGCGCGGGAGGGACCGCCGTTCCGCCCGGTCGAGAGACAGGTGGCGCCGAGCGACGCCGCCAACCGGGGGGAGTCGTCCTGCGAGCCGTCGTCCACGACGATGATCTCGTCCACCGAGCGCCGCTGAGCGCGGACCGAGGTGACGGCCTGGGCCAGATGCCGGGCCGAGTTGTAGCTGGGGATCACTACCGAGACCGTCGTCACGAAGGCGGGCCCGGCTCCCGCAGCTGATACACGCGCACCGGGAAGTGAAGCCCCGGCAGGTCCGCGACGAGCTGGTACCGCTCCGCCAGGGTCTCCTCGAGCCGGGGCAGCAGCAGCCCGTATGTTCTTTCGGTGTATCCGTCGAGCACGACGAATCGTGGCGGGGCGGTGACGAGCTCGCGCGCCAGCCGTTCGGGCTCGCCCGCGGAGTTGCCCAGCAGGAACCCGAGCGGATGCGTCACGTTGGCGAACGGCCGGCGTCCGGCTTCTAGCTCCCAGATCACGGCGCCGGACATCACGCGATCACCCTCGCCTGAGCCGCGCCGGATGATGTCCGCCACGGTGCGTAGCGTCTCCGGGGCCCAGACGGTCTCGTACTTCAGATCGAGGATCGAGCCGGCCCGGCTGAACGAGTAGCCCACCAGCGCCGCGAAGGCCGTGCAGGCCGAGAACGCGACGAACAGCCGGCGCCGTTGCGTGCTCGCCCCGGCGGCCACGTACACGCCGGCGAGCACGGTGGGGATCAAGGCCAGCTTCAGCGCCCTCCTCACCCCGACCGGCGCCCCAACGGTGGACGAGCCCAGAACGAGCATCAGCAGCACTATGGCCACAACGACGGCCCACCCGCGCACCCGCCCATCCGCCGCCAGTTGCGCAAGGCTGAGTGCGAGAGCGGGGATGAGGAAACAGGCGTACACCGGGAGCTCACGCCCGGTGAAGTGGCTCAGCGCGAAGGCGGCAACGGGGAAGGCCAGGAGAAGACCGAGCGCGAGACCGAACGGGAACTTCGGCAGGCTCACTCGAATCAGGTCGGTGACGACCGCCCCCGTCAGGATCGCGAGCGGCGGAAGAAACTCCTCGGCGTACTGGGGGAAGAAGCCGCGATGGGCGCTCCAGTAGGCGTACACCATGAGGAGGCCGCCGAGCCAGGGCAGGAGCAGGAGGTCCGGTCGCGGGGGGGCCCCGCGCCACCGGTTGCCGCCAAGCCGCCCCGGGCCGAGACCCAGGGCGGCGACCAGACCGGCGAGCAGACCCGCGCAGAGCAGGGCGACGCTCTGCAGATAGGCCATGGTGATCGCCGAGGCCTGCTCCGCGCGGACCGTCGCGCCCGGGCCGGCAGGCGGGGCAGCGGCGAGTCCGGGCTTGCCGATGTTCGGAAGATGTTCCAGCAGGATCGAGAGCGGGTTGAGCGAGCTCGTCCACCAGCCGTGCACGTCGAGCCGACCCAGGTAGAGGAGCGTAAATCCGGCGCATGGCAGCAGGAACCCGATTGCGAGCATACCGTAGCGCCGGGCGAGCAGGCCCGGGGTTCGCCACGACTCGACCGCAAGCACGAGCACGACCGCCGCGATCACGCCGAGCGCCGACTCTCGGGTGTAGAAGGCCAGGGACAGGAACAGTCCGGCGAGCAGGATCCCGAGCCGGTCGCCTGGAGTCTGGAGATGGCGGATGACGCAATAGATCCCGAGACAGGTCGGCAGGATCGTCACCGGCTCGGTGTGGACGATCGGCGACCAGATGACCGCGAGGGGCTGCACGGCATAGACGAGGGCCGCGGCGACTGCGGCCTGCCCATCGAACAGGCGCCGGGCGATCAGGTAGACCAGATAGATGTTGGCCACGGTGACCGCGGCGAGCCCGAACCGGACGCCCTCGTAGCTTCCGTGGGACAGGCGCAGGAATGCCGCCACCACGTAGGTATAGGCGATCTGGCGGGATTCGAAATCGACGAAAGGCAGCAGCCCGTCAAGCGCGAGCCGGCCGTCCATCAGATGAGCCCCTTCGTCCGGGTTGATCCATCGACCGGGGACGAGCGCGAGTCGCAGGACGAGCGAGAGGCCGAGAATCGCGATCAGCCACGCAAGCTCCCCGCGGTCGGAACGGCTACCGGGCTGGCTCGAAGGGAGCATCCGGCTTTCGGCTGGCGAGGCCCATGCGGCAATTCATCTGCACCGACCCCCAGAACGGGGCGCCGGGCTCCACCGGAAGCACCAGCGTCGGCCCGACCAGGACATCCTTGTTGAGTCTCGGGCTGTAAACGTGGCTCTCGAAGGAATAGACGCCGGCGGGGACGTTCAGCTGGAGCTCGACGTCCAGCTCGAAGTCGCCGTCCGAGGGGATCGAGATGTGCCAATCCTGGGTGCTCGTCGCGTAAAGCGCCTTGCCTGTCTGTACCGCGCGGACGCGAAGCCCCACCGTGTCAGGTGAGTTTGCGTCGTGGGTCGACGCGTGGCCCTCGATACGAAAGCGTGCCGGAGCGCCCGAGCGGAGCGGTTGCGCCGACTGAAGATTCAGCCGGTCCAGGCGGAACGGGTTCCGTCCGTCCGGGGCGACGTCGGCGCCGCCCGCAGTGCGCAGATAGGCAGCCACACATTCGGTCGGCGTGCCGGCCTGTACGATCGCTCCTCGCCCCAGCAGAATGCCGTGGGTGCACAGCGTCGCGACCCGATCGAGCTGGTGCGAGACCACGACCACCGGGATGCCGCTCTTCACCATCGCCTCGATCCGGCCGAACGCCCGCTGCTGGAAGGAAAAATCCCCCACGGCCAGAACCTCGTCCACGATCAGGACCTCGGGGTCGAGGTGCGCCGCGATCGCGAAGCCGAGCCGGGCTGACATGCCGCTGGAATAGCGCTTGACCGGGGTGTCGATGAACTCCGCGATCCCGGCGAAGGCCAGGATCTCGTCGAATTTCCGGATGGTGTCGGCCTTGGGCATCCCCATGATCGCGCCCTGGAGAAACACGTTCTCCCGGCCGGTGAGATCCGGATGAAACCCGGCGGCGACCTCGATCAGCGCCCCCACCCGCCCGGTGATCGCGCAGGACCCCCGTGTGGGACGCATGATCTTGGTGAGCAGCTTGAGCATCGTGGACTTGCCGGCACCGTTCGGGCCGATGATGCCCAGCGCTTGTCCCGGTGTCACCTCGAAGCTGATGTCCTTGAGCGCCCAGAAATCGTCCTGGGCCAGCTCGTCGCGCCTGGGCGCCCGGCCGACCAGTCGGCGCGCCAGATCGGGGACGAGATCGCGGAGGCTGTCATGCAGCTCGCCGCGGTGAAACTTCTTCCAGACTTCACGAACCTCGATTTTCGGGCTCGGCATCGGCGTATATGGGCTCTCGAACCGGGATCAGACGAAGAGGAGGTCGGTGATCAATCGGGCACAGATGCGCACAAAGCATGCCCTGACCTGATGTCCCGCCCTAGAAGGCGTTGCAAGTATACCTACCGGCCGGTTGTGGCTGGTAGTCAACGATTCTGCCCACCGATCCAGCGATCCAGCTGCGCCAGGTCCCGTTCCGACAGGAGATCGTGTGTCGGAAGGGTGAATAGTGATTCTACGAGATGGCGGGCGCCGGGAAACGCGGCGCCGGCGTTCTGAGCCCGGGTACCGAACCCCCGCAGCTCGGCGAGCGTGCCCGGGTACCCCGGCATGATCCCGAGACGCCGGGCCTCGCTGGAGCGGAAGCGCTCCCGCCCAAGGGCCGGGACGAGCACGGGGAGGCGGAGGTAGCCGGGGGCGGAAGCGGCGGGCGGCCGGGCCGCGGCGAGCCACCCATCCGCCCGGCTCATGGAAGCGAGCAGCCGTGCCGCGTGCGCCCGCCGGACCTCCGCCTCGCGGTCCGCCGACGCCAGCGAGCGGCGCAGCACCCCCAGCGCGAAGGTCGACATCTCCCGCGCCTCGTGCGGAGCGCGATAGACGGTCTCGCCGAGCCCAAGGAACGGAAGCGATGCCGGCATGCCGTAGAGTGCCGGCCGAGCGAGCAGCCACTGTGCCAGGACCGCCACCGGCTCGATCGCCGACGTGCGTCCGGGGCGGACTCGATCGGCGGCTCCCGCCAGCGCCGCGGCTCCCGCGGGGTCGTTGGCCATCAGCGCGCCGCCGCGCCCCGCGGTGACGCCCTTGCCGCGGCCGAAGCTCAGCACTGCGAGGGAGCCGAACGAGCCCAACGGCCGGTCGTGGTGGCGGGCACCGGCTCCCTGCGCGGCGTCCTCGACCAGCACCGCGTCGTAGCGACCGAGGAGCGCACTCACGACAGCCAGGTCCACCGGGATGCCGTAGAGATGTGTGACCACGACCGTGCGGGCGCCCCGCTCGAGTACGGCCTTGAGTCCGGCCGCGTCGGGCGCAAGCGTGGCAGGGTCGAGGTCGTAAAGCAGCACGTCCACCCCGGCGGCGTCGGCGGCGGTGGCCACGTCGTAACAGGAATACGCCGGCAGGGCGACCGGTCCCGGAGCGTGGGCCGCCGCGGCATGGAGGGCCAGCGCGAGCGCGCTGGTGCCGCTGTCCGTCAGAAGAACGCCGGCGGGTCCGAAGCGCTCGGTCAGCGCCGCGATCACGCCGGCGCGGGCGCGGGCGGCCCCGCCCAGGCAGGCGCCGACGCCCGACAGCATCGCGGCTGGCCCGAGCGGCGAATGGACAGGGGGCAGAACCCTAAGCGCGATCACGAGCCGGTCAGGGAATCAGGCGGACGATTCGCGGTCCCAGCGCCGTCGCGACCGGCAGGGGCAGGCGCTTCCAGGCCATCGCCCCAAGGGCAAAGGCGCCCGCGTCGGGCGAAGGAGTGCCCGCGATCCCCCCCGCGCTGTGCTGGTACCACCAGAGCGGCTCGTCGCGGCTGCCCCACTGGCGCTTGAAGTGATGCGTGCCCGCGCCGGGCGTGCAGCGACCGAAGTTGAATGTGCGCAGCCCCTCCCGAACCGCGCGATCCATGAACGCCCAGTAGAGCAGCATGTTGGGTGCGAGCCGCTTGTAGGAGGACAGCGCCGACGCCCACGTCATCTCGAACTCGTCGCCCCAGCGAAACCCACAGCCGGCCGCGGTCGGCTCGTCGCCCAAGTAGGCGCATGCGAACCACACGCTGTCGCCGAAGTATCTGGGCAGCGCCTCGAAGAGTGCGCGCGGCTGCGTCGGGGTGCCCAGGTCGCGCATGTGGCGGGCGAAAATGCGGAAGAACGGCTCGATCTGGTCGGGACCGAAGCGGACCTCGAGTCCCTCCTTCTGCGGGCGCTTGACCTGAGCGCGCAGCTTCGAGCCGAGCGCTTGCCAGAGCCGAGCTGGATCGCGCCCCTCCGGGAGATCGAGCACCACCGTGATCTTGCGGTGTGATACGGGAAGATCGAGCGGGAGCGCGACCCGGCTTCTGAGCTCGAGAAGCTTGGCTCCGCCAGAGTCGGCCAGGCGGCAGGCCTCGTCTGTCACGGCGCGGATTCCCTGATCCGTGCCAAGGGGGCCGCCGTAGTTCAGAAACGGCATCGACACCAGGTAGTGCCCGAAGACCAGGCTCTTCACCCGCACCAGCGGCAGCACCGCGGCCAGCTGGCCCAGGCCGTCGCGCGCGGCGAGGTACACGCATTCGTGGCCGAAGACCTGCTCGACCAGGTCCTTCCACGCGTGCTGGTGGAAGTGGGTCCACCCGGGCTGCGCGCGGGCGAAGGCGTCCCATTCCGCCGCGGCCCCCGCGAAACGGTCGATCCTCAGACCGCCACCCTCGCCCAGGCCTCGCCCGCGGCGGGGCCCTCCGGGATGCCGAAGTGCCGCGCGACCGACGTGAAGCGGAACTCTTCGAGGAGCCGCTCGAGACGGGGAAGCGTCTTTGCCAGTCCGCGATAGTGGCGCACTCGCGTGAGGAGGGAGACCGCAAGCCGGGGCTGGTCCGGGTCGATCTCCCAAGGGTGGATGTAGAACATGGCGGGCGCGCGGCGCCCCGTGTGCTCGCGCAGTGCCCGCCGGATCAACCCGATGGGAAGGTGACGGAGATAGCCGCCGCCGGCCGCCGGCAACCGGAGCCCGGCGACGGTCGTCGTCGCGAGGGGGATCTCGAGCAGCGTCCCCGCGGGGCGGCGGATGAAGTACGCATCGGTCGGCGCTGCGGGATAGCCGTAGCCCGGCCGGCGGATGGGAAAGATGCTCGAGTCGTAGCGGTAGCCTTCCTCGAGCAGCACGTCGAACGCCCACTCGGTACCGGGCACGATCGAGAAGCTGGGCGCCCGAAACCCGAACACCGGTTGACCCGCCGCCTCCTCGATCGCCGCCTTGGAGACCCGAACGTCCTCCCGAAACTCGGCAGGCGTGAGCGTCCCGACTCGCCGGTGCCAGAAACTGTGGCAGGCGATCTCGTGCCCCGCGTCGGCGATTCGGCGCACGATGCCCGGTTGCCGCCTTGCTACCCAGCCGAGGACGAAGAACGTGCCCACCGCGTTGCGCTTCGCGAGAAGATCGAGCAGCAGGTCGACGTTCCGCTCCACCCGGCTGGGGAGCCGCGGCCAATCGCTCCGCGCGACCAGATTATCGAATGCGTTGACGTGAAAGTGCTCCTCGACGTCCACGGTGAAGAAGTGCTCCGCGCCCATCCGTTGCCCCTCCTATTTCTCACCGATCGACCAGTTGCGGGGGCCGGCCTTTGACCGCGGTCAGGCCCACCGCCTGGCTGACCAGGAATCGCGGTCGTTGCTGGACCTCGATCATGATCCGCCCGACGTACTCGCCCACGATGCCCAGCAGAATGAATAGCACCCCGAAGAGGAGGGACACTACGCCGACCGCCGAGGCCCACCCGGGTACAGCCACGCCGAGGAACTCCTTCGCGACGATGGCATAGGCGAGCTCGGCGAATGCCAGGAGGCTGGTGGCGAATCCCAGGATGATGCCGAGCCGGAGCGGCACGACGGAGAACGACGTGATGCCGCTCCAGGCCAGGCGAACCATCTTGCCGAAAGTGTACTTGCTCGTGCCGCTGTAGCGCGCCTGACTCCGATAGGGGATGCTCGTACTGGTATACCCCACCCATTGGACCAGCCCCCGCAGGAACAAGCCCTGCTCCCGGAACTGGAGGACGCTCTCCACCACCTGCCGGTCGAGGAGCCGGAAATCGGCCATGCCGCTCTCGAGCGGCACGCCGCTCAGGTAGGAGTAGACCCGATAGAAGAGGCGGGAGCTCAGACGCTTGAAGGCGGGCAGATCCGGAGGGTCTTGTCGAACGGTATGTACGATCTTGTTCCCCCGGCGCCACTCCCCGACCAGGGTCTCGATCAGCGCTGGGGGATGCTGAAGGTCGGCGTCCATCGAGACCACGGCCGAGCCTCGGCTGTTCGCCAGCCCGGCGAACAACGCATACTGATGCCCGAAGTTCCGGGAAAGCCGAACGCCCCGGACCCGCCCGTCCCGCTGGTGGAGGCTCACGATCTGCTCCCAGGTGTCGTCGCGGCTGCCGTCGTCGGCAACGACGATCTCCCAGCTGGAAGAGACGGCGTCGAGGACTGGAACCAGCTCCGTGTACAGCTTGGGGAGGTTCCGGGACTCGTTGAACGCCGGCACCACGACCGACAGCTCGATGGCGCTAGCGTCGGACTCGGTAGACGTAGGCATAGGTCGGTCCGGCCCTCAGGGTGTCTACCACCTCGAAATCGGGCGTGCTGCGCCCGTCGCCCAGCTGACGCAGAAGGTCAATACGGTACTTCCGGAAGTAGTAGTTGGTGGGCTCCAAGTTTCCGTGCTGCGAGTTCCATACGACGTAGTCGGCGCCAAGGCGCCTGAGGTCCGCCGCCAGCTGGTCGGGGGACTGGGCGGTGAGCGTCCGGGTGTCCACCAGATCCGCCGCCGAGCGGGGTGCGGCGTACGCCGCGACGACCCATGGCTCCACCACCGCCATCCGCTCGTGCGGACCCGCGCGCGCGGCAAACCATTCCCCCGCGCGGCGAAGCTCGCCCTTGACGTAGGCAACGCCCCGCAGCCGGGCGTTCACTGCCTGGAGATCCCGCTGCGCCGCCGCCGGCACCGCGGCGATCACGGCGGCGACGAGCACGGCTGCGGAAATACTGCGGGGCCGGACCGTCGCGAGGATGGCGCCGATCGCTACGACCGACAGCGCCAACGGCTCAGTGGGAATGGATGCCCCGCGCTGGCGCGCCGACCACAACAGAAGGGCGAGCGCCAGGGCGACTCCGGCCCCAAGCACCATGCGGATCGCTGACGAGGAGCCTTGCGCGGTCGGGAAGGCCAGAATGCTCCGTGCGAGGCGGGCGATCTCTAGGACGGCCGCCACGACGGCCAGCTGGCACACCCAGACGATCATGAATGCGTGCTCGGCAGTCGGGCTGAAGAACACGAGGTTGAGCCCCAGGGTCAGCACGAAGAAGGCGACGATGGGGAAGGCGTCCCGGGGCGAGGTACGCCATAGGCGAATCAAGCCCCCGATGATCAGCGCCGCCAGCAGCACGAAAGCGAGGCCGAAAGCCCGCCCTTCCGGCGCGAGCCCCACAGAGGCAAGGCAAGTGCGCGCAAGCACCCAGAGGAAATCCCCGCCGGCCGCCTTCGTCGCCCCGCCGGAGTACTCGAAGTACGGGTTCAGATGGCCGGTGTCGAGGAAGTTGAGCCAGAGCCACACGACGGGCGGGAGAGACGCGGCGGCCGAGAGCGCGAAGGCCCGCCACCGCCGGGGTCCGTAGACGAGATCCCGCGTGAAGAGCGCGGGGATGAGGAAGGCGCCTTCCCAACGGGTGAACGAGGCCAGGGCGGCGGCAACATATCCCGCCACCGGTCCGCGCATCGCGAGATAGCATCCGAGGATCACCAGCGCGACGGTCGT
>JBGPPG010000129.1:0-9461 GCA_041488455.1 Gemmatimonadota bacterium | reverse complement strand
CTGAAGCCCATGCCGCGCAGCACGGCGTAGTAGCGGCTGATCTCCTCAAGCCCGGCCTTGATCACCCGGATGTCGGGGATCTGGCTCCCGAGATGGAAGTGGACGAGGCGAAGGATGTCCTTGCGGCCGACCGCGGCGAGCCGGTCGAGCAGCCGCACGAGCTCCACGGCCCAGAGCCCGAACTTCGATTTCTCCCCGGCGCTCTTGGCCCAGCGCCCGGACCCCTCGCTCGCCAGCTTGATCCGCACCCCCACGGTCGGCTGGACGCCCATGTCCTCGGAGACGCGGAGGAGCACCTCGAGCTCGTTCAGCTGCTCGAGGACGACCATCACGGTGTGGCCGAGCTTCTGGCCCATCAGGGCCAGGCGCATGAACTCTTCGTCCTTGTACCCGTTGCAGACGATCAGGTGATGCGTGCTCTCGTTGAGCGCGAGCACCGCCATGAGCTCCGGCTTGCTGCCGCACTCGAGGCCGGCGCCATGGGGCGTGCCGAACTCGACGATCTCCTGCACGACGTGGCGCTGCTGGTTGACCTTCACCGGATAGACGGTGGTGTACTTCCCCTCGTAGCCGAACTCCTTGATGGCGCTCTCGAACTGGCCGGCGAGCGCCTGGATCCGGGAACGGAGGATGTCGGAGAACCGGAGCAGGAGCGGGAGCCCCACACCCTGGGCGTTGAGATCGAGGGCGAGCTGGTACAAGTCGAGCCCGCGCTTGGGATTGCCGTCGGGATGGACGGTGACGTGCCCCGCCTCATTGATCCGGAAATAACCCTGACCCCAGCCGCTCATGTTGTAGAGCTTCTCGGAGTCCTTGGTCGTCCAGGCCGGGGGGGAGATGATAGTGGCGATTGGTCTGCTCCTGGTCTGTCAAAGTGTGTAAAGGTAACGAGTTACCATGGCCAGCGCCAGCACGGTACGGGCGGCCTCTTTGTGGCTGCTATGCAACAGTCGATGGGCCGGGGCGGCACCCGGTCAAAATGCCCCGGCAACGGGCGGGGGCCCGCCGAGCCTGCGAACCGTTGAGATGACTGGAGTTGGCGCCGCAAGGCCGGTTCGGCCGGGGGCGGCATGAAGCTCGCACCCTCCTATGTGCGCAGTCGTAAGTTTTGATATTGCAAACAGTTGCACAGCTGTCTCAAGCTTCGCATTCGAGGGTGCTATGCTCTCCTTGACCCTGAACTCAGTGCGGCGCCTCCCGCCGGCCCTCAGGCTGCGGCTCCAGGTCGCCTACGCGCGTGCCTGGGAGGCGCTGACCGATACGCATCAGACCCAGGCCACAATGTTCGTTACCCGCCTCGCCGATCGCTTGCCGCTCGAGGAGGCGCTCAGCCGCTATTTCCGGGAGGTCGCCGTCCCGGTCGCCATGCGGGAAACCGTGCGGGCCCGCGCGCTCCTCGCCGTGGCGGATGCGGTTCCCGCCGTGCCGGGCGCCACCGACTCGGCGGACCCCTGGCAACGGCTTCGGCCGGACCGCCTGATGGGTGCCGTGCGCCGCCGCGCGCAGTGGGTGGAAGAGACCACTCTGCGGTGCCGGATGACCGCGTGTCTCGCGGATGCCGCCCTCACGGCCACCCATACCCGGATGGCGGTGGAGGTCGCCGAGCTGCTCGCGGATGCGATCCCGGCCGACGAGGCGCTCATGACCTACATCCGCAGCTTCGACCTCCCGGTCCGCGACGGTGACGCCGTGTTCCGCGCCGCGCTGGCCGAGCTGGCGGACCGCAAGCTGCCCGGCAAAGAGGAGCAGCCCGTGCTCCGCGTCGAGCAGGTCCGGGTGCCGGCGCGCGAGGTCCCGGCAACCGGGCCGATCCCAGCTGCCGCGTTCGGGCTTCGCGTGATCGTCTAGCCGCGTCTCTCGCGACGCTATCGGTGCCGGGCTCCGGTGTATCTTCACCGGGGACCGGCACCGGTTCTTTTGTCGAGGCGGCGCGTCATGCGGTGGTCCTATCGGATCGGACGGATCGCGGGGACCGACATCAAGGTCCACGTCACGTTCCTCCTGCTTCTGGCGTGGCTGGCATTCCAAGCCTACGCTGACGGGGGGGCCGCGGCCGCGTTCGACCGCAGCGTCTTCATCCTCGCCCTCTTCGGCTGCGTGACGCTGCACGAGTTCGGGCACATTCTCGTGGCCCGACAGTTCGGCGTGCGCACACCCGACGTGATCCTGTTGCCCATCGGCGGGGTGGCCCGCCTCGAGCGGATTCCCGACGAGCCGCGGCAGGAGCTGCTCATCGCGCTGGGGGGGCCGGCGGTCACGTTGCTCATCGCGCTGGCGCTCTTCGGCTATCTTCGCCTCGGCGGTTCCCCGGATCGGTTGTGGCCACCGGACCCGAATGCCGGTTCCTTCCCCCTGCAGCTCATGTGGGTCAACGTGTGGCTGCTCCTCTTCAACCTCGTGCCGGCGTTCCCCATGGACGGCGGCCGAGTACTCCGGGCGCTGCTGGCGACGCGCCTTGGCCTGGTGCGGGCGACGCGCGCCGCCGCCGCCGTGGGACAGACGCTGGCCGTGGGAATGGGGCTCCTCGGTCTGTCGCCCTATGGATCACCTATCCTGGTGCTGATTGCGTTCTTCGTGTTCGTGGGCGCCGGCGCGGAGGCTTCAGCTGTGGAGACCCGGGCGGCCGGCGAGGGGCTCCAGGTGGCGCAGGTCATGGTGACCCAGTTCCGGGCGATCCCTATCCACGCTACGCTTTCGGACGCCGTCGATCTCCTGCTCTCGGGCGAGCAGCGCGAGTTTCCCGTCGTGGACAATCTCGGGCGGACAGAGGGACTGCTCACCCGGGACAACCTGATCCGGGGGTTGCGGGAGCACGGGCCCCAAGCCACCGTAGCCGAGACGATGACCTCGCCGGCGCCGACAGTGCCGCCGACCGCCCCGTTCCAGGAAGCCCTGGAGAGGCTCCGGGCAAGCGGACTGCCGGCACTGCCCGTAGTGGACGCCGCCGGGGCGCTGGTGGGACTTCTGACGCTGGAGAATATCGCCGAGCTGCTGCTGATTCGACGAGCCGCCGTTCGCTGAATCCCGGACGGGATCGGGCTCGTATGTGCGCGACCCACTCTCGAGGAGCCAGCACCGCATGAGGCACACGATCCGCCCCACCGCCGCCCTGCTCGCCACGTTGGTCGCCGCCTGCTCCGGCAAGGAGGGCGCGCAATCGGCTCCGAAAGCCTCGGCCGAGCCCAACATCGTCACGATCACCGCGACGGAATACGCGTTTCAGATGCCGGCCCAGGTGCCGGCCGGCCCGACCAAGTTCGTGCTCAAGTCGGCGGGCAAAGAGATCCACCATGCCGTGCTCGTCCGCCTGGACGCCGGGAAGACGATCAAGGATATGGGCGACGCGCTCAAGAATCCGGGCCCGCCGCCGTCCTGGCTTCATTTCGAGGGCGGGCCCAACCCGCCGAATCCGGGTAGCGAGTCGAACGCGACGGTCGTGCTCAAGCCAGGCAACTACGTGGTGCTCTGCTTCATTCCGAGCGAGGACGGGGTCCCGCACTTCGTGAAGGGCATGATGACGCCCTTCGAGGTCACCGACTCTCCGGCCGCCAGCAACTCGGCTCCGGCGCCGGACGTCGTCGTGCGGATGACGGAATACGGCTATGCCCTTTCCACACCGCTCAAGGCAGGGACCCAGACGATCCGGATGATCAACGACGGGCGCCAGACGCACGAAGTCGCAGTGTTCAAGTTCGGGCCGGGGCAGTCCACCGCGGACGTGATCGCGTGGGAGGCGGGCGGCGCGAAGGGACCACCGCCGGGCAGCCTCCTGGGCGGCACCTCGCCGATGGACCCGGGCGGGACCGCGGACTTCACCGTGACGCTCGAGCCGGGCGACTACGGCCTGCTCTGTTTCGTGCCCGACGCCGGCGACGGCAAGGCCCACCTCACGCACGGGATGGCACAGGCCGTCAAGATCAGCTGACCCCTCAGCACCGGCGATGTCGCCACGCGGCGGGGGCGCAGGCGAACCCGTTCTCCCGCCACAGGCCGGCTCGGGCCTCGCGCGCGGATTTTTGCGCCCGCTCGAGCCGCTTCGCATACTTGACGTTGGGCGGCCACGTGAAGAGCATCGCCCAGCCGCCGCGCACCATCGCTTCGTTCACCAGAACGTTGTCGGCCCACACGTACGCAAGGCGGCGGCCCCAGCGATCTCTCGCCACCACATCTCCCTCGAGGCGGACCAGGGTCCCCGGCGGCATCAGCGCCCGGAGGGCCGCGGCCGATTCGCGGCCGATCCTGCCCTGCCCCGCTTCAGGCGCATCGATCCCGAGCAGGCGAACCTTCAAGGTGCGGTCACAGTAGAAGGTGTCGCCGTCCACGATCCGCGAGACCGTGCAGGACGGCTCGGGAAGGAGGCGAGGGGCGAGCGGGGCGGCGACAAGCGCCGTGGCGAGCAGGCGGCCGATCACTCACCGAATCTAGGATGACCCGGCAACCGCTGCGATCGCCTTTTGAAGTGGTGGAGCGCTCGATCCGGCTCCCATTCGCGGCGCAAGCCGTGCACGCCTGGCACGCCGAACCGGGGGCGTTCGAGCGCCTCACGCCGCCCTGGGAGCGAGTTGACGTGCTCGAGCGGGAGGGAGGTCTGGAGGACGGTGTCCGGACCGTCGTCCGGCTGAGGCTCGGCCCGTTCAAGCTCGGGTTGGTGCACACCCACCGATTCACCCCAGACGGCGGCGCCGGCTGCATCGTGACGGATCGCGTGGAATGCGCGCTCCCGGGCGGAGGCCTCGGAGGAGCAGCCGGGCGCGCGCTCGTACGGAGGCGCCTCGAGCGGCTCCTCACCTATCGCCATGCACTGCTGGCCATGGACCTCGCGGCGCACGCGCGGTTCGCCGGTCGCGGACCGCTCCGGATCGCGGTCACCGGCACGAGCGGCCTCGTGGGGCGGACCCTCACGGCGTTTCTCTCGACGGGCGGCCATACGGTGCTGCCCCTCGTGCGCCGGCCCGCGAGCGCGGGCGAGATCGCCTGGAATCCCGGCAGTCCCATGGATCCGGCAGCCCTCGAGGGCACGGACGCGGTGGTCCATCTGGCCGGCGAGAACATCGCGGCGGGACGCTGGACGGCGGACCGAAGACGCCGAATCCGGGAAAGCCGACTCCAGGGCACGGCGCTGCTGGCCGAGACGATCGGCCGCCTTCGCCGGCCGCCCAGCGTGCTTGTCTCGGCGGCGGCGATCGGGATCTACGGAGACCGGGGCGACGAGCTGCTCGACGACGACAGTCCGCCCGGGCCGCCCGGCCGGTTTCTGGGCGACCTCTGCCGGGAGTGGGAGGCGGCGGCCGAGCCCGCGCGTCGAGCCGGGGTCCGCGTGGCCCTGCCACGGTTTGGCGCCGTGCTAAGCCCGGCAGGCGGCGCGCTGGCCAAGATGCTGCCCGTTTTCCGGGCGGGACTCGGCGGCCCGGTGGGGGGCGGGCGCCAGTGGATGAGCTGGCTTTCGGTGGAGGACGCGGTGGGTGCCGTGCATCACGCGCTTTTGACCGACACCCTGGACGGCGCCTTCAATGCGGTGGCCCCGACGCCGGTCACCAACGCCGAGTTCACCCGAACGCTGGGGCGCGTCCTCGGCCGGCCGGCGCTGCTCCCGGTGCCCGCCGCGGCGCTCCGCCTCCTCTTCGGCGCCATGGCCGAGGAGACCATCCTTCCGAGCGCCCGAGTGGTGCCGGCCAGGCTGCTCGCCTCGGGCTACGTGTTCCGCCATCCCGCGCTTGAGGACGCACTCCGCTTCGAGCTGGGCCGCTTCGCCGCTGGGTAACGCCCGTCTATGATTCGTCCCATGACCACCCACGGTCGGGCCGTCGTTCTTCTGAGCGGTGGGATGGACTCCGCGACGGCGGCAGCGATGACCAAGGCGCGAGGCTTCGAGCTGAACGCGCTCAGCTTCCGCTACGGTCAGCGGCACGCCGTGGAGTTGGAGGCAGCGCGGCGGGTGGCGGCCGCCCTGGGCGTGGCCCGCCACGCGGTGGTGGACATCGACCTGCGCGCGTTCGGGGGATCGGCGCTCACGGCGGAGATCGCGGTGCCGAAGGACCGCCCCGCCGAGGCGATTGGGAGCGGGGTGCCAGTCACGTACGTGCCAGCGCGCAACACGATCTTCCTGGCGTTCGCGCTCGCCTGGGCGGAAACGCTGGGCATTACCGATATCGTGATCGGGGTCAATGCGCTGGACTACAGCGGGTATCCCGACTGCCGCCCGGAGTACGTCGCGGCCTTCCAGCACCTCGCTAACCTCGCGACCCGGGCGGGCACCGAGCTCAAACAGCGCTTCACGATCCACACCCCGCTCATCCTCCTCTCCAAGCGTGAGATCGTGCAGCGAGGCGCCGCGCTCGGCCTGGATTACGGCCTCACACTGAGCTGCTACGATCCCTCGGACGCCGGCGAGGCGTGCGGCCACTGCGACGCGTGCCAGCTCCGACTCAAAGGGTTCCGGGAGGCGGGGGTGGAAGATCCGGGGCGGTATCAGACGGCGAAGCGGTGAACCCGGTCACCCATGGCCTATTCAGTCAAAGAGATCTTCTACACCCTCCAGGGTGAGGGCGCCCAGACGGGGCGACCGGCGGTCTTCTGCCGGTTCGCCGGGTGCAACCTGTGGAGTGGCCGGGAGGCGGACCGGGCGACCGCGGTCTGCACCTTCTGCGACACGGACTTCGTGGACACCGATGGGCCCGGTGGTGGGCGCTTCGCCAGCGCGGGGGCGCTCGCAGCCGCGGTGGCGCAGGCGTGGCCGGTGGGCGCCGACGGTGCGCGGTTCGTCGTGTGCACGGGAGGTGAGCCGCTGCTTCAGCTGGACGCCGGCCTGGTGCAGGCGTTGCACGGGGAGGGCTTCGAGATCGCCATCGAGACCAACGGCACCCGCCTGCCACCGCCCGGTGTGGACTGGGTCTGCGTGAGCCCCAAAGCCGGCGCCGAGCTGCTGCTCCGGAGTGGGGACGAGCTGAAGCTCGTCTATCCCCAGGCCGGCGCTGAGCCGAACCGGTTCGAGGCGCTCGCGTTCGAGCATTTCTTCCTTCAGCCGATGGATGGCCCGGCACGCGAGGCGAACACCGAGGCCGCGCTCCGTTACTGCCTCGCCCATCCGCGCTGGCGGCTCAGCCTGCAGACACATAAGCTTCTCGGCATTCCGTAGGCCGGCCTTCCCTCCGGCTCATACCGTCCGGCGCATGCACGCCTATTCCGATCGCATCAACCACGCGTTCGCGTTTGCCGCTAAGCATCACCGGGGTCCCGGATCGGCTTCACCCGGCAGTCTGGGGCATCCGGCGAACGTGGCGGTCATCCTGGCGCGGTACGCCTGCGATCAGGCAACGTTGGTGGCCGGGATCCTGCACCACGTGCTCGAAGACGCGGCGCCGGACCGGCGCGAGATGCTCGAGCAGAAGGTGGCCGAGAAGTTCGGCCCCGTCGTCCTCGCGATCGCGCGGGACGCGACCGAGCCGAAGTTCACTTCCCGGGGCGAAGAGCGGCCCTGGCGGGCATGCAAGCACGATTTCCTGGCGCACCTGGCGGTGGCAGAGCCGCGAGCGCTCGACATCATCACCGCCGACGAGATCCACCGCTGCGGCTCAACGATCGCGACGCTCCGGCGCCTCGGCGCGGAGTATCTGCGGGCCGTCTCGCAGGCGAGCTCGGAGGAGACGATCTGGTGGTACCGCTCCGTGACGGAAGTGCTCGCCTCGCGGCCGGACTGGCCGCAGCGCGCCATGCTCGAGGAAATGCGCGCCCTCGGCGCGGACCTGGTCCGCAGGCTCCAGCAGCGAGAAGACGAGCTGTGACCTGGCTTCGACACCTGGCCCCGGGCCTCGCCCTGGGCGCGCTCGCCGGCTGTCTCGGACTGCCGCCGGCACCGGCCCCCACCAACCCGATGCGGTTCCTGTCGATCAACGACGTCTACGTCGCGGACACGCTGGCCGACGGGTCGGGGGGGCTGGCGCGGGTCGCCACCATGCGGGCGCGAGTGCAGGCGGAGGGCCCGACGCTCTTCGTGCTCGCGGGCGACTTCCTCTCGCCGAGCCTCCTGAGCAAGTACTATCAGGGCCGGCAGATGATCGACGCGCTCAATGCGGCAAAGCTCGACTACGCCACGTTCGGCAACCACGAGTTCGAGCTGCCGCGCGACACGCTGGTCAACCGGATCCACATTTCGAACTTCAAGTGGTTGTCAGCGAACTGCCGGGAAGCGAACGGCGATGCGTTCCCGGGCGTCTTCGCCTGGGACACGGTCCGGTTGGCGCACCGCAAGGTCGGCATCCTCGGGCTCACGCTTCAGGGTGACTACTCCGCCTACGTCAAGTGCAGCGATCCCGACAGCGCGGCCCGCTTCGTCATCGACACGCTGATCCAGCAAGGCGCGGACTTCGTCGTCGCCCTCACCCACCAGACCGTCGAAGCCGACCGCGCTCTGCTCAATCGCGAGGGGCGCCTGGACATGATCCTCGGTGGGCACGAGCACGAGCATATGACCGTGCCCATCTCGAACCGGTACATCCTCAAGGCGGACGCGAACTCGCGCACGGCCCAGTTCGCGACCGTGTGGGGCAGCAAGGGCCAGTGGCGGGAAGCGGTCGCGCTGCTCGCGGTCTCCCCGAACATCTCGCTCGACACCGCAGTGGCCCGGATCGCGGCGGGATGGGCGGACAGCCTGCGACAGCGTCTGGGGCCCGAGCGCGTTCTCGGGTCGATTGCCGCCCCGCTCGACGCGCGCGACGTCGCGCAGCGCCGGCAGGAGTCCCCGCTCGGCGACCTGATCGCCGACGCGATCCGCGCGGGCACCAAGACCGACGCAGCGCTGCTCAACTCCGGGGCGATCCGGATCGACGACATCCTCTACCCGGGTCCGTTCACCAACTACGAGCTCGAGTCCCTGTTCCTATTCGCCGATGAGACCCGAGTTCTCACGGTGCCGCTCTCGGGGGCCCGCGTGCGCGAGCTGCTCGAGCGCAGCGTATCGGACGGCGTCATCGGCAAGGGCGGGTTTCTCCAGATCTCGGGGCTCTCGTTCGCGTATGACCCGGAGCGCCCGTCGATGAGCCGCATCGTGGGTGAGGTGGTGCGACCCGACGGCGAGCTGATCGGACCGAGCGCCTCGTTGCGAGTGGCGCTGCCGACGTATCTGGCCTGCAAGCACGGCGACGGGTACGACGTGCCTGAGGCCACCGCTGCTTGCGGAGCCGGCGTGGAGACGGCACCCCGGGCGGTGGACCTGGTCGCCGCGTACGTGGCGGACTCGCTGCACGGGTCAGTGGCTCCGCCCGCGGGTGGACGGATCACACGCCGCTGAAATCACCGCCCCGGCCGGGGTGACTCGCCTCCGGCCGGGGCGCTAACTATCTTCGATGCCAATGGGTTTAACACCGACCCCCTCCGCGCTCGCCTCCCTCCCCAGCGCCTTCGCCGCCGCGTGCCGCCTCTCCCGGACGGACGGGGAGTTGCTGGAGCGGTGCCGAGTGGCGCTG
>JBGPPG010000128.1:0-9627 GCA_041488455.1 Gemmatimonadota bacterium | reverse complement strand
GAGATGTTCTCGGCCACGGTGGTGGGCAGGATGATCGGCTCCTGCAGGACCAGGGCGATCTGCGCCCGCAGGTCCTCCAGGCGGAGGTCGCGCAGGTCCACGCCTTCCAGCAGCACCGCGCCGCTCACGGGGTCGAAGAATCGCGGCAGCAGGTTCAACAGCGTCGTCTTGCCGGCGCCGCTCGGGCCGATGATCGCCGCCGACGTGCCCGCCAGGAGCTTGAAGCTGATCTGGCGGAGCACCGGCCGCGAGCTCTCGTACCCGAAGGAGACGTCGTCGTAGGTGACGTTGCCGTAGACCGGGAGCGGCGGGCCCGGGGACCCGGCGGGCGCGCCCCCGGCGGCGAACATGTCGTCGGCCGACGTGGGGAGTCCTGCCGATCCCTCGAGGTCCCGTCCCTGACAGACCCGGCGCGCCTCCGGGCGGTCCTTCACCTCTTCGGGCGTGTCGAGGATCTCGAACACCCGCCGCGTGCTCGCGCTCGCGCTCGACAGCGTGGCGCCGACCTGCGAGAGCTGATGGAGCGGGTCGAAGAGCTGGGCGACGTAGGCGAGAAAGACCAGCAGCTCCCCCACCGTCAGGTTGGCGGCCAGCACCTGCTGAGCGCCCACCCAGGTCACCCCGAGCGTGCACGCGCTCAGGATCACCGAGATCGAGCCCCAGTAGAAGACCTCGAGCCCCTGCTGCGCCATCTTCTGCTGCCGCGCCGCTTCGGTGTGGGTCATGAACCGCTGCCGCTCGTGGTCCTCGCGCGCATGGCTCTGAATCAGCGGCAGGGCGGTGATACCCTGATGGATGAGGGCGTAGACCTTGCCCTCCGCCTGCTGGGCGGCGGTGCCCCGCACCCGCATCGCCCGCCCGAAGACCTTGATCGACAGCAGCAGGATCGGCACCGCGACCATGGCCACCGCGGCGAGGCGCAGGTTCAGCTGGGCCATCGCAACCGCCATGAACAGGAGCGTGCCGGTGGCGCTGATGAAGGTCAGCAACCCCTGCAGGAACAGGATCTGAAAGGCGGACGTGTCCGTCCCGGCCCGGAAGATGATGTCCCCCGCCTCGGTGCCGTGGTGATAGCGGAGGGAGAGGCGCTGGAGCCAGCCGAAGACGTCATCGCGGACCCGCCGCAGGCCGCGGAGTCCCACGCCGATCGAGAGGTACGCGTGCCCGGCGCAAGCGGCGGCGTGGACCAGATGAAGCCCCAGCGACGCCGCGATGACGGCGGTGAGCTGGGCGGGCTGTCCCCAGGCCCGCGCCGCATCGGGCAGCCACCCGGGGTACGGCTTGCTCCCGAGGATGCTATCGACCAGGAACGCCAGGGGCCAGGGCTTGAGCAGGTTGAGGCCGATGCCGAGGAGCAACAGACCCAAGCTCACGGCTATCCGCCCAGCGTCGGGCCGGAAGTAACCCAGCGCCCGGAGCAGCTGGCGGAAACGCCCGACGGAGGAAGTGAGGTCGCGCGTCCGCCCGGCGATGTTCATACAGGCAATCCACGCGCAGACGCAAGCTACGTGCCACGCGGCTGAGGCGAAACCGGCCCGCCGAGGCCTTGAAACTTATCGACTTCTCGAGGCCTGGGTCAGTCGTCTGGGTGGCGGGACGCGGTCGCCGCGTAATTCCTACACGGACGACCGTGTAGGGTTGGACCCCACCGGCAGCCGGACACGGGGCCAGATCGACGGGCATCGCATCCCCCGTTATGCTATCCACGCTCTCTCAATACAGGCCGGGAAGGAGACGCGCCCATGTCTACATCCGCCACACCCGAACCCGTCATCCGTCAGAGGCCTCGTCTGCGCGGGGACGTTTCGCCCCTCGGCGGACGCCCCCCGCGTCACCCGGGCCCCCCATTTCACCGGTCAATCGGTACCGACCGTCGTCCGGTTCGCCAACAGCAACGGCAACCCCGACGTGCACGATGGGGCCCCCAACGTGCGCTCGATGGCGGTCAAGTTCCAGCTCGCCGGCGGCAAGAGCGCCGACATCCTCGCCAACTCGGTCGAGGGGTTCGTCGCGCGGACGCCCGAGGAGCTGCTCGAGTTCCTGCGGGCTCAGCTCCCCGTGCCGGCCACCGGTCGGCCCGACCCCGACGCGGTTCCCCGCTTTCTCGCCGGCCATCCCGCCGGCCGCGGCTTCGTCGAGCGCCTGATGAATCGGCCGGTGCCGGCCAGCTACGGGCAGGTGACCTACTATGCCGAGCACGCCTTCCGCTTCACCGCCGCGGATAACACGAGCCGGTTCGGCCGCTATCGCTTCGTGCCGCAGGCCGGCGAGGCCTTCCTCGCCCCCGACGACGCCGGCAAGCGAAGCGCGAGCTTCCTGAGCAACGAGCTGGACGGCCGGCTGCGAACCGGCCCGGTCGCGTTCCGGCTTCTCCTGCAGCTGGCCGAGGCCGGCGACCCGTCGGACGACGTCACCGCGCTCTGGCCCGAGGGGCGGCCCCTGGTCGAGCTGGGGCGTCTCGAGATCACCGGCGTCTCTCCGACGAGCGCGGCCGACGAGCGGCGCCTGATCTTCGACCCCTCCAACCGGACGGACGGCATCGACCTCTCGGCGGATCCGATCCTGCTGGCGCGGTCGGCCGCCTATGCCATCTCCTACGATCGGCGCAGCAAGGGGGAGTGAGTCCACAGGAATCACCGCGCGCGATGAAGCCCTGTGCGGTGTTATGAGGCGCCGCTGACCTGGAGAACCCGGGCGATCTCGTCCATGATCCAGGACGGGCGGGCTGACGAGATGCATAGCTCATCCCGCGCGCGGGTCATGGCGATGTAGAGCAGACGGCGGGCCTCTTCTCGCGTCTTCAGGCTGTCCAGCTCGTGGGCGTTCAGAATCAACACATGGCTGGCATCGAGGCCCTTCGAGCTGTGAATGGTCGAGACGCCAACGGCCCCGTGCCCTCTTTCCGACGGCAGGAAGGTTGCCGGGATCTGCTGTCCACCTAGCCAGCTTGCGATCTTTTCCATGCCGATCCGGTTGTGCCCGAGGATGAGGATGTCGGCCGGCGGGACGCCACGCGCGAGCCTGGAACCGATCCAATCCATGGCGTGTCGCCTGACACTTTCGGCCGAGTCCAGCCGCTCCAGCTCGAGAGCCGGCCCCTCGCGTAGTGCCTGGTCGGGCACGACGAGAGAGGAGATGAGGTCGCCAGGGTCGGCCTCGGCGGCGTCCATGTCGTGGACCATGGCGTAGGCGGCCGACAGGATTGGCCTGGTGTTCCGGTAGTTGCGCTTCAGCACACGAGTGTGGCCGACGATCTGGATGCCGAGCGCGCGCCAGCTGATGCGACGGCGGTAGATGTTCTGCGAGGAATCGAGCGCAATGAAGAGCCGGTTCGCTTCCGGATCCAGCGCGCGGAGCAGCAGGCGGTACCAGGTGTCTGCGAAGTCCTGGCCTTCGTCGACCAGGATGGCCTGATACGCTCCCGCCGGCACGCGAGCCGAGTCGAAGGCTTCGGACAGCACCCGCGGCACCGTCTCGACCCAATGGTCATCCCACTCCTGGCCCCGGCCGGGCGGCACGGGCACATCGATCCCGGCCGCTTTGAGCTGACGCGTGCACCATGCGTGAAAGGTGAGAACCTCGACACCTTCGTCGCCGATGGCGGAGCGGAGGGAGTCGGCCAGGACCCGGTTGTAGCAGACCACGAGGATGCGCCAATCGGGGTGCTGGGCCCGGAGGTGGCGCACGCGACAGATGAGAACGATGGTCTTGCCGCTTCCGGCGACCCCGCGCAGGAGCCGGTGGCCATCTCCCAGGGTGCGGGCGAGGCGCTCCTGCTCGCGGTCCATCACCCGAACGATCTCCTCGCCCGTGGCACCCCAGCCGATCCGGATCTCGGGGTGCAGCACGCTCCGGATCTCATCGAGCTGCTCGGCGTCCAGCGACCCGCGGACTGCTCCTCGAGCGGGGACAAGGTTCCGCAAGCGGGGCAGGAGCGTTTCGGCGGTCAGGTCCGCGGCGGTGAGGACGAGGCCAGGCCCCAGCGCCTCCTCGAGACTTGGCCCGAAGAGCGAGGGCTGCCGGATTTCTTCGTGCGTGAGATACGGCAGAACGACGGCAGAAGCCCATCCGCAGCAGAGGTGGTTGCCGACGCTGAGGCGAGGACGCCGCTTGAGAGCGTCCACCGTCCTGAGCAGGTAGTCGCGCACCTGGCGGACGGGATTCAGTACGTCCAGCTCGCCTTCGGCCTGGCGAAGCTTCACCTGGTCCGACGTGATCTGCACGATGCCCTTGAGACGCCAGTCCTTGACCTCCAGGACGACCAGCCCCAGGTCAGGCCCGACGACGATGAAGTCCGGATGGCGACCGTCGACCGGGATGTCGTAGTAGACGAGATAGTCCTCGGGGAGATGGTCGCGCAGGGCGACGAAGACCTTGCGCTCCCCGGGCATGACGCGGCTGTCGAGCGAGGCGAGGGTCTCGGGGACCGTGTACGCCACGGGAGCATCGTACTGCGACGGGGCGGTGAAGCCCTAGCTCGCTCGGTCCGGGAACAACCCCGGCATCCAGCGCGACGCGAGGGCGGCGGGAAGCGCCAGGCGCAGCGGCGCGCGCGTGCTCTCGGAGACGAGGACACCCCGGTCGAGCAGCGCGGCGACGATGCGGCGGGCATGGCGCTCGCCTGCGCCCACGACCCCCGGCGTCTCGGCGCGCGGCAGCTCGCCCCGGTAGAGGACCGCCTGGATGATCTCGCCGGACTTCGGTGGCAGGCGATTCAGGCGGATCTCCTCCGCGGCCCACGTCAGGATGCGGGCCCGCAGCGCCTCGGGCTGGATCAGCGACTCCATGAACGCGACCTGGTCGATGCAGGTCTTCAGGAAGAACTCCGTGAAGGCCACGAGCGCCTCCTCGCTCAGGGGGCCGCGGCCGTCGAGATCGTTGCGGCGGTTCTGGTCGCAGGCGGCGAGGTGGCCCTTGTAGGCCTCCATGCTGCGGGCGAGGCCCCGGGCGATCGACCAGACCGCCCCGGTCCTGAGCGTGGCGAGCAGCGTGGCGTGGGAGAGCAGGCGGGCGACGCGCCCGTTGCCGTCGAGGAATGGGTGGATCCAGAGCAGGCGGTGATGTGCGGCCGCGGCGGCGATGACGGTGTCCGCGGGGCCGAGGCCGCCGTAGACTTCCTGGAAGCGGCCCAGGAAGCGCGGCACGGCACCCGGACTGATGGCGACGTGCTGGCCGACCTTGACGTCACGGGTCCGGAGGGCGCCCGGAATGACCGCGGCCTTTTCCCGGGTGACCGGATCCTCCACCCGGAGCAGGTCGGCCGGCAAGAGCTGGCAGAAGCGGCGGTGGATCTCCCGGATGGAGCTCTCCGTCACGACATGGCCGTCCAGGCCGCCCGCGTCGATCCACTGCTGGACCGTGAGGTGAGCCCGGGCCTCGATCTGCAGGTCGCGCTTGCGGGCGTCATGGCTGTAGTCGCCCTTGAGCGCCAGTTCGATGTCGACCGGATGCGTGGCGTGGCCCTCGATGAGGTTGCTGTAGTAGCAATTCATCGTGCGGACCAGGTCGGCCAGCGACATGACCGAGCTGGCCGGCAGCGAGCGGTGGAACCCGGCGCTCCGCTGCCCGAGCTCCAGCGCCAGGTCGGGGAGGCCGGCGCGGCGGGCGGCGGTCTCGCCGAGCAGCAACGGCCCCATCAGGGCGGTTGGCTCACCGCGATCTGGGGCCGCTTTGATGTCCGGTTCAATGTCCGGATCAATATGAGCCATACATGGACTTATATCAGATAGTTACGCCAGTACAAAGGGGCGGATAGGCCATTTTAATGTCCTGTTATAAGTCCGGCCGATCCTGGGTTACTGGCTCCTGGACGGCCCCGCGTCTCTATGGCACACTCCCTCCGGCCCGCGATGAAGCCCCTCGACCCCGCCGCTCGCCCCTCCCGCCCGGACGTCGAGGTGCACCTCACCGAGAACGTCATGGTCGCCATGCGCGACGGCATCCGCATGGCCACCGACATCTACCGCCCGGCCCGCGACGGCCGCCCGCTGACCGACCGCCGCCCCGTCCTCCTCCACCGCACCCCCTACAACAAGGTGGAGACCGAAGCCACCTCCGGCCAGTGCCGTTTCTTCGCCTCCCGCGGCTACGTGGTGGTGAACCAGGACTGCCGCGGCTGCTTCGGCTCCGAAGGCGACGTGAACTTCCTGATCCCCGAGGCCGAGGACGGCGCCGACACCATCGCCTGGATCCGCAAGCAGGAGTGGTGCGACGGCACGGTGGGCACCTTCGGCACCTCGTGGTCGGGCTGGACGCAGACCGCCCTGGCCGCGCTGGGCCCCGAGGGCCTCGCCACCATGGTGCCGAACATGAGCGGCGCCGACGCCCACGAGAGCAGCGTCCGCCACGGCGGCGCGCTCGAGCTGCGCTTCCTCGCCTGGGCCTTCTGGCATTCGGCCTACAACACCCAGGCGGCCCTGACCGCGCCGCCCCAAGTGCAGGCCGCGCTGAATCAGGGCGCCCCGCGCTTCTCCGACTGGCTCGAGCGCATGCCCATCCGCCCCGGCCAGACTCAGCTCGCCCTGGTGCCGCCCTACGAGAAGTGGGCGCTCGAGATCCTCACCCGCGCCGACTACGACGACTACTGGAAGCACCCGAGCGTGGACTTCCGCCGCCACTGGGACCGCGTCCCCGACATGCCCATCCTTCTGGTAGGCGGCTGGTACGACTCCTACACGCGCGCCACCTTCCAGAACTTCGTCGGCCTGGGCGCGGGCGGGCGGCGGCCGGTGCGCGCCCTGATGGGCCCGTGGACCCACGGGGGCAAGACCATGGAGCTCTCCTGCGCGGGCGACGTGGAGTTCGGCCACGACGCCGCGCTGCCGAGCTTCGACGAGCTGCACCTGCGCTGGTTCGACCGGTGGCTGCGCGGCGTGGACAACGGCCTCGACGCCGAGGCGCCCCTGCGCATCTTCGTGATGGGCGGCGGCTCGGGCCGGCGCTCGGGCGCGGGCCGGCTCGTGCACGGCGGCCGCTGGCGCGACGAGCACGAGTGGCCGCTGGCCCGCACGCGCTTCACCGACTTCTACCTGCACGGCGACGGGTCGCTGACGACGGACCCGCCGTGCGAGCCAAGCTCCGCCACCACCTACCGGTTCGACCCGGCCCGCCCCGTGCCGTCCATCGGCGGCAACGTCTCGTCCCTGCGCGACGTGCTGCCGCTGCCCGCCGGCCTCGCGGACCCGAGCTACGCCGGCCGCGGCGAGCGCACCGCCGACGTCATGCGCCCGGGCGGTTTCGACCAGCGCGAAGCGCCCGGCTTCCACGGCTGCCGCCCGCCCTACCTGCCGCTGGGCTCCCGGCCCGACGTGCTGGTGTTCCAGACGTTGCCGCTGCTTCAGGTGGTGGAGGTGACCGGCCCCGTCGAGGTCCACCTGTGGGTGGCCACCTCCGCGGTGGACACCGACTTCACCGCCAAGCTGATCGACGTTTACCCGCCGAGTGCGTGGTACCCGCAGGGGTATGCGCTGAACCTGACCGACAGCATCGCGCGGCTCCGCTACCGCAACGGGCGCGAGCGAGGCGAGCTGGTCAAGCCGGGCGAGCCCGTGCCGGTGACGCTCACGCTCTATCCGACGAGCAACCTGTTCATGCCGGGGCACCGGATCCGGCTGGACGTGTCGAGCTCGAACTTCCCGAGGTTCGACGTCAATCCCAACACGGGGGAGGCGATCGGGCGGGAGCGGCGGCGGGTGGTGGCGGACAACACCGTGTTCCACGAGCGGGGGCGGGAGTCGCGGGTGGTGCTGCCCCTCATCCCTGACGCTGGTAGCGGGTGAAGAGCATCTTGTAGACTTGGCGGGGTAGCTGAAACTCTTTTCGCCGCGGATTGGACTCGACGGCGGCCAGGCTACGAGCCAGATGGGCGGCATAGCTCATCGCCGCCAGCTGCGAGCTCACCATGAGTCGCGCGCCGCGCGCTCGATTCTCGGCAGATGCGTGACCTTCAAGTTCAGCGGCGGAGCCAGTCCGGCCAGGGTGTCGAGCTCCTTCACGCTCGCCGTGGAGGTGTCGGCGATTCTCTCGAGCAGCGATTTGAGCTCCGGAGACTCCTTCTTGATGAGCGAGAGCCAGTCGGAGTGGCTCTCCTTCGAAAGGAGCTCGTACAGAATCGCATAGCCGGGGCTGAGTGTGTCCTTTTTCGCGCGCGGCTCGAGCGTGGCGCAGCCCGCCATGACGCCGATCGCGGCAAGAGTGAGCACGAGCGCAGCAGTACGTTTCATGGACCCTCACGCCCCGCGACCGGCGCGGCCGATCCCCTGACGTCGCTCCGCTTCGGGGATCGATCGCTGAGGAGGAAGCGACAGAAACTCCTCGTCCGAGCCGATCACTGGATTACCGACGAGCCTAGCGGGTCGCATGCCGCTCCCCAAGTGGACCTTGGTCCAATGGCTGGGCCGTCACCCGCGACGAGAAGAGCGGGCCTCAGCGTCCCGTTGACGCACTGACGATCCCGAGGCCCTGACGGTCCGCCGCAGCCGGCTTCCAGGCCGCAGAGGCGGCGCCTGTCGCGCAGGAGAAAAACCGGGATAGGACCGATTAGATGTTGCGGGAGGACGTCCACTCCCAGCCGGAACCGCTTAGACGAACAACCCCGAGGGGGGCGACCATGAGCTATGGTCCCTTCCCCTCGGGCGAGGGCTCGGCCGCCTCGGCAGCGCAACCGGTGACTGCTTAGCTTGGCACGTCCACTTACCAGTCGTGGCGATGATGATGGTGCCCGCCGCCGCCGCCGCCGATCGGCACCGGTATGATGCACGCTTGAGTTCCCACCGTCACAGCCAGGAGCAGCATCACGATCTTCAGATATCGCATCAGGGCGCACCTCCTAAGAGGATCATAGGCGTACGAGTTGTGAGCGTTACCCGCTCAGAAGCCACGCAGTCGCTGCCTACGGGCAGATCCATTGCCCCGGCACCCACTGTTGTACGTAGGTATAACGACCCCACGCGTCTACGTAAGGCTGATTCACCGAGTACCCGGGTTGCCAGGCGCAGGCCGGCGGCGCGTACGCGTAGTAGGGCGACGGATAGAATCCGAACCCAACAGCTGGCCTGCGCTCGAACCGCTCGTGACCACCGAACCGTTCGTGGTTCCCGCGAGTCTCATGCCCGCCACTATGCCCACCGTCCCACGCTGCCCAAGCCGGCAGCGGCAGAGTTGCAATCGCTAGAATCGTCAGTCCCAGAAAGAGCTTACGGATCATAGATACACCTCCTGAGTTCCGCTTCCTTCATGGGCTTTGACGGTGCACCTTACCGATTCATGCGCTGGGCAAATTGGCCAGAGGAACGCCGACCGTCCTTGCGTCTGGCGCCGGCGTCCGGCCGGCATTCGAGCGCGTGCTACTTCCCGGATCTGGGCCGGAGGGGTTGCTGGACGAATACCGCGGCTTCGGCCTTGCTGACCCGGCCCCTCGCGATGCCCAGCACCAGATCTTCGACTTCCTGAGGGTCGGCGTCGAGCCGGCGCGAGTTCAGACCGAGGAAGGCGAGCAGGACCACGAGCCCGACGCGCTTGTTCCCGTCTACAAAGGGGTGATGTCGCACGACGTGGAAGAGATGGGCCGCTGCCATCTCATGGAGGCCTTCGTGCAGGAACCGCCCTTCAAAGGTCGCGGAGGGTGTT
>JBGPPG010000127.1:0-9816 GCA_041488455.1 Gemmatimonadota bacterium | reverse complement strand
GACCGGCGTCGCCATGGTGCGCTCGTCGTGCGCCGGCACGCCGGTTCCGTGGTCCACCGGCACGCCCAGGCGGCGAAGGAGCGTCGTGTCGGCATGGTAGCCGGTCATGGCGAGCACCGCCTCCGCCGGGAGTGACTCGGTCCCCGGCCGCCCGTCCGACTCCACCTCGACGTGCGTCGGGGTGATGCGCCGGACCTTGGATCGCCACCGGACCGCGATGCTCCCTTCCTTGATCCGGTTGGTGATGTCCGGCAGCACCCAGGGCTTGACCGTCCGATCGAGCGCCTCCCCGAAGTGGATCAGGGTCACGTGCGCACCCGCTCGCCAGCACTCGAGCGCCGCGTCCACCGCGCTGTTCCCCGCTCCGATCACCACGATCCGCTGGTGCCAGTACGGGTGGCCCTCGACGAAGTAGTGCGATACGTGGGGGAGGTCCTCACCCGGCACATTGAGCAGGTTGGGATTGTCGAAGTACCCGGTGGCGAACACCACGGCCTGGGTGTCGTAACTGGTGGTGTCGTGCCGGCGGCGGACCGATAGGTGAAAGGTCCCGTCCGGCCGCCGCTCGGCATCGGTCACTTCTTCCCCGGGCCGGATGTCGAGCTGGTAGTGCTCCGCGACCCGGCGGTAGTAGATCATCCCGTCGCGCCGGGTGGGCTTCTCATGGCTCGCGACGAACGGTATCCCACCGATCTCGATCCGCTCGGGCGTCGAGAAGAAGGTCATGGCGAGCGGGTAGCGCTCGATGGTCGACACGATGTTGCGACGATCGAGCAGCTTGCACGGGATCCCGGCGTCCTTGGCCGCGATGCCGACCGCGAGCCCGCACGGACCCGCGCCGATCACGACCAGATGCGTGGACTCACCCACCCGTTCACCGTTCACTGTTTGGTGTTCACGCTGTGGATACCTCGATGATCTGGTCTCTGCGGGTACCGACGCTCACGTAACAGACCCTCGCTCCGGACAGTTCCTCCAGCCGGTCCAGATAGCCCCGGGCTTCCGACGGGAGGTCCGCCAGGCGCCTCGCGTCCGCCGTCGAGCGCCGCCAGCCCGGCAGGGTCTCGTAGATCGGCTCCACGCGGCCGAGGAGGTCCACCTCCGAAGGCATTTCGGCGCACGCCGACCCGTCCAGCCGGTACGCGGTACCGACCGGAATCTCGGCGAAGGTGTCGAGCACGTCGAGCTTGGTGACTGCGAGCCCGGTGAGGCCGTTCACCCGCACCGCGTAGCGGACGACGGTGGCGTCGAACCAGCCGCAGCGCCGGGGTCGTCCCGTCACCGCGCCGAACTCGCCTCCGAGCTCGCGCAGCTTCTGCCCGTCGCCGTCCCTGGCCTCGGTCGGGAGCGGGCCGTTGCCCACCCGGGTCGTGTAAGCCTTGACCACACCAAGCACGCCGTGGATCGCGGTCGGCCCGATGCCGGCGCCCACCGCGGCCCCGCCGGCCGTGGTGTTGGACGACGTGACGAACGGGTAGGTGCCGTGGTCCACGTCGAGCAGCGAGCCCTGCGCGCCCTCGAGCAGCACCCGCTGCTTGCCCTGGATTGCCCGGTGAACCAGGAGGCCCGTATCGGCCGTCAGCGGCAGGAGGCGCGGCGCCCAGCGCTCCAGCAGCGCCATCTGGGCGTCGAGCGACGCGCGCCGCGGGCTTCCCATCAGCTCGAGCAGCCGGTTCGCGCGCTCCACCCGCTCGGCCAGCACCGGCTTGAGACAGACGAGATCGCGCAGGTCGGCCACCCGAATGCCGCGCCGCCCGTACTTGTCCTCGTATGTCGGTCCGATGCCCCGTCCGGTCGTGCCGATGTTCAGGCTCTTCTCGCTGGCCTCGTCGAGCATTTTGTGGTAGGGCAGGACCAGGTGGGCCCGGTCGGAGACGAAGAGCCGCCCGGTGGGGTCGATCCCCTTCCCGGCGAGCTGGTCCAGCTCGGTGAAGAGCTGATCGGGGTCGAGCACGACCCCGTTGCCCACGATGCAGGTCACCCGGGGATGGAGAATGCCCGACGGAATCTGCTGGAGGATGAACTGGGTGTCGCCGGTGACGACGGTATGGCCGGCGTTCGCCCCGCCCTGGTAACGCACGACCATGTCCGCCCGCTCGGCAAGGACGTCGACGAGCTTGCCTTTCCCCTCGTCGCCCCACTGGGCGCCGACGACCACTACACAGGTCGTGCGCGCGTCGAACATGTGGCGTCCTCCGGGCGGGCAGGCCACAAAAAAAGAGCCCCGTGCGGGGCTGATGAATCCTTGGAGAAAACGTAGCCGGGGCCGACAGAAACGTCAAATCAACGGGACCGCGGCGCGCGCCACTCGGACGGCGGTCTCGAAGCGAAAGCCCTCTCCGGTGTCGCCGGCGGTGTGGATCCGACGGAGCGTAGACCAGTCGAGCCGCGCCAGTGTGAGCGCCGCCGCGCCCGCCCGCGCGAACGGCAGGCTGTCCAGCAGGATTCCGGTGGGGAGCCGGCGCGTCCGTACCGGGACGCCGAGCCCCGCCCACGCCGCCGCGTGGGCCGCGGCGGCGACGTCGCCGCGGACGTCGTGGCTCACGACGTAGAGCGTCCCTGTCTCGTCCAGCGTATCGAAGTTCAGCAGCAGCCGCCCGGCGAAGAGTCCTGGCCGCTCCCGCGCGAGCAGCCTGGCGCCCACCAGACCGAACTCTTCCGCCCCGGTGATTACGACGCCGAGGCTTGGGTCCTCCGCGGCGGCGGCCGTGAGCGCGGCCACGACGCCGCTGCCGTTGTCCCGTGCTCCGGGCGACTGTCCCGCGAGCCGGCCTCGACCGGCGAGGACGCCCGCCACGAGACCGAGCACCGCTCCGGCCAGCGCCACCGGCAACGGCAGCGGACCGCCGAGCCTCGCGACGGACAGGCCGGTGAGCCCGGCCGCCGCCGCGGTGGCGACCCAGACCGCGACGAGCCGGCCGGCCATGGAGTGCCCCTGGGCTTTGGTGTCGAGATGGGCCACGATCCAGCACCGCACGTCGGCCGAGCGGGTGGCGATCAGGTTCGCGTCCTCGCGCGGACCACCGCCGAACGGCAGCGGGGCCATTCCGGTTCCGACACCGAACGCCAGCGCCGCGAGGCTTGCGGCGCCGAGCCCCCAGACGGCGAGCGCGGCCCACCCGGGGGCCGCGGTGAAGCCCAGCAGCGGGACGAGTATCAGGCCCAGCCAGCCGAGGCCGGCACCGAGGAGCGGGAAGGCCCAGAGCGCGGAGGGATGAAAGCGGAAACGGTGGCGCTCGACCGCGTATCCAAGGGAACCGAGATAGGCGGCGACGGCTTCGCGTGCCGCGGCCGCCGCCGGGGTCCCGGCTTCGCGCGGCCGGGTCAGGAGGTCGAGGGGCGGCTCAGGCGGAGGCCTGCTTGCCACGCTTGGCCGGGGTCGGCGTGGCCGTAGGAATGACCGCGGCCTTGGCCGTTTCCGAGGTAATCCGCTCCCCGGCAACGAGCTCGTTGAGGTGCTGCTCGAAGGTCTGCATCCCGTCGCCCTTGGCGTCCGCGACGAGCCTCTTGAGCTCGCCCAGTCGGGTCGGGCTCTTGAGGCACTCGCGGATGGCGGGCGTCGCCACCATGACCTCCATCGCCGCGACGCGGCCCTTGCCGTCCTTGCGGGGCAGGAGCTGCTGCGCCACCACCGCCCGCACCGCCTCGGAGAGCCGCATGCGGCCGACCTCCCGCTCCGCGGCGGGCAAGGCGGCAAGAATCCGTTCGATCGTGGTGGTCACGTCAGGCGTCGGCATGGTGGCGATCAAGAGCCGCCCCGTTTCCGCCGCCTTGATCGCGATGTCGATGGTCGGGGCGTCCGCCATGTCCCCGATGACCACGACGTCCGGATCCTGGCGCAGCGCAGCGCGCAGACCGGTCGCCAGGGCGTCCGTGTCCACGCCGACCTCGCGCTGAGTGACGGAGCAGTTGAGATCGCGGTGCAGGAACTCGATCGGGTTCTCGATCGTGACGACGTGCTTGCGCTGAGTCTTGTTGATGTGATGGACGACCGCTGCGATCGTGGAGCTCTTGCCGCTTCCGCTCGCCCCGGCCACGATGATGAGGCCGCGCTCCGCCTCCGCGATCGGCTTGAGCGCGTCCGGGAGCCCGAGCGACTCCAGGGACGGCACCGTGAACGGAATCACCCGCATCACGATCATGAAGCTCGAGCGCTGCCGCAGCACGTTCACGCGGAAGCGACCCACGCCCGGCATGCCCCAGGAACAGTCGAAGTCGCGGACCTGGTCGATGCGTGCGCGGTCGGTGTCGCTGCTCATCAGCTTGACCGCGATCGCCTTGGTCTGGTCCGGGGTCAGGCGCTGCTTCGTGAGAGGCACCAGCTTGCCGTTGATCCGGGCGCGGAAGACGTCGCCGGCCTTGATGTGCAGGTCCGATGCGCCCCGCTCGACCGCCGCCTTGATGATCTTTTCCATATCCACCCGTGGGTCGTGCTGGTTTCGTCACCCTAGAGGCACGGGGACACTACGCCCTTACAGGGTTCAACCCGTAACAAGTTGCTTCTCAGTGTCGCGGTGCCTCTGTGGTTCAACTGTGCCTCTTAGTTCAAGCTCTAAGGAACTCCGTCGGGATCATCCGAGTATCGCACGATGCGCCGTTGTCCTTGCGCCGCCGGCAGAAACCCCATCAGCTCGCGGACCTCCCGTAATGTCTCCCGGGCGATGAACCGGGCGCTATCGGCCCCGGCCGCGAGGATCTCATCGACCCGGCCAGGAGCCGCCTCCAGCTCGCGCGCCCGCTCGCGGATCGGCGCGAGGTGCGCGGCCATGGCATCCGCCAGTACCCGCTTGCAGTCGAGGCAGCCCCACTCGGCGCCGCGGCACTTCCGTGCGACATCCACCACCGTTTCCGGGCCCGAGAAGTACCGGTGCAGATGGTAGATGTTGCAGATATCCGGATTCCCGGGATCTTTCTTGGTGACGCGGGCGGGATCCGTGACGGCCGGCCGCAGCTTCTGCCAGATCGCTTCCGGCCCCTCGAGAATGCCGATCGTGTTGCCGAGGCTCTTGGACATCTTCGCCTGCCCGTCGAGGCCCATGATCCGCTTGGCCTCGGTGAGAAGCGGCTTGGGCTCGGGGAAGAAGTCCTGGCCGCGCCCGAACTCGGTGTTCCACCGCCGCGCGATCCCCCGCGCCAGCTCCAGGTGCTGGACCTGGTCCTCGCCCACCGGCACGAGGTCGGCCCGATAGAGGAGAATGTCGGCCGCCATCAGGATAGGATAGTTGAGCAGTCCGGCCGGAATGCTTTCGACGCGCTGCGCCTTATCTTTGAACTGCGTCATCCGCTCGAGCTCGCCCAGCGGTGCGACGGCGTTGAGCAACCACATCAGTTCCACATGCTCCGGTACGTGCGACTGGACGAACAGCGTCGCGCGCTCGGGATCGATCCCGGCCGCGAGCAGACCCACCGCCATCTCGCGGGTGCGTTGCGCCAGGGTCGTCGGATCGTACTTCGCGGTGATGGCGTGGAGATCGACGATCGCGAAAAGACAGTCATACGAGAGCTGAAGCCGAGCCCAGTTCTGAACGGCGCCGAGGTAGTTGCCGATGTGGAGCTCACCCGACGGCTGGATTCCCGAAAAGATGCGCGGCATCACCCAAGGTACCCACCCGGAGCGAGCGCAGCAAGATGCTGTCGTCATTGAACTTACTCGATCTGGCGCGGTCCGCCGCCGCCCGGGCCGCCGGGTTTCTCCGGCAGGTCGAGCGGCCGGCCGATCCCGGGGCCTGGGTCGTCAAAGGGAGCCGGGATTTCGTCACCGAAGTGGACCGGACAGCGGAGCGGCTGATCTCCGAGGTGCTGCTCGCCGGCGACCCGCGCGCCCGCGTGGTGGGGGAAGAGCTGAGCCCCGAGCTCAAGACCGACGGGCTGGTCTGGGTGGTCGATCCCCTCGACGGCACGACGAACTTCCTGCACGACTATCCCGCCTTCGCGGTGTCGATTGCCGCGGCCGTGGATGGCGTGCTCCAGGCCGCCGTGGTGCACCACGTGCCGCACGACCAGGTGTTCTGGGCCACGCGCGGCGGCGGCGCCTGGTGCGGGGACCGACGCTTGCGGGTCTCTCCGATCGAATCCCCCGGCCACGCACTTATCGGCACCGGCTTTCCGTTCAAGGATCTGGCAGAGCTCGACGCCTACCAGCGGGAGTTCGCCCGGGTGGCGGCCCGGACGAGCGGGATCCGGCGCGCCGGCTCCGCCGCGATCGACCTGGCCGACGTGGCGGCAGGCCGGTTCGACGGCTTCTGGGAGCAACGCCTCTCGGCCTGGGATGTGGCGGCGGGCGTGCTGCTCATCCGCGAGGCCGGCGGCGTGGCCACGGACTACGAGGGGCGCGATCTGGGCATCGCGCACGGGCCGGTCGTGGCCGGCAACCCGGCCATCCACCACTGGCTGCTGGAGACGCTCGGTGACGGGGCCTGACGACTCGGTCGCCGCCTGGAGCGACGCGCTGGCCGGGCCGAACGCCACGCCGGCGGGCGGCTCCGCGGCCGCCATCGGTGCCGCGCTCGCGGGGGCACTGGTCGAGATGGTCGCCGGACTGACGACGGCCCGGGACAGCTACGCCCAAATCCGCACCGAGACCCAGGCCGCCAAGGAGCGGGCGGCGACGCTCCGGGGGCGGCTCCTGGCGCTCGCCGCCGAGGACGCCACGGCCTTCCGCGACGTCATGGAGGCGCTGGCCCTGCCACGGGACACGGAAGCGGAGATCGCCCGCCGCAACGCAGCCCGCGCCGAGGCGCTCAAAGGCGCCGCGGGCGTGCAGTACGAGCTTCTGCTCCTCGCCGGCGAGGTAGCCGATCTGGGTGAGGAGCTGGTGGCCCGGGGGCTCCGAAGCGCGGTCGGCGACGCCGCGTCGGCGGTGTTCCTCGCCGCCGCCGCATGCCGTAGTGCCCACTGGGCGATTCGCAGCAATCTCAGGCGTCTCTACGACGACCCCGAGGCCGAGCGCATGATGGCAGGTGCGTTGGAGCGGCTGGAGGAAGTTGTCGGGGTGGAGAAGCGGGTTCTGGTGGAGCTGAGCGAACGGATGTGAGACCCAGGCGGGGCGCCCGGGTCGGCTCAGGCGGCCGTCAGGATCCGGGGTCCGTCCGCGGTAATGGCGACGGTATGCTCGAAGTGCGCAGAAAGACTGCCGTCGGCCGTCACGACAGTCCACTTGTCGGGCAGTGTGCGGGTGACCGGGCTGCCGACCGTGATCATCGGCTCGATGGCGAGCGTCATCCCCTCGAGCAGGCGAGCGCCCCGGCGTGGCTCGCCGTAGTTGGGCACCTGAGGCTCCTCGTGAAACCGGGTGCCGATCCCGTGCCCGACCAGCTCCCGCACGACGCCGTACCCCGCTCCCTCCGCCACCTGTTGGACCGCGTGACCGATGTCCCCCACGTGATTGCCGACGCGCGCCGCCCCGATCCCGGCGACGAGGCACTCCTGGGTCACGCGGAGCAATCGCTTCGCCTCGGCGTCAATCTTGCCGACCGGGAACGTCGCCGCCGAGTCGGCGTGGAGGCCTTCGAGCTGCACCCCCACGTCCACGCTCAGAATGCTGCCCGCGGCAAGCGCCCGCTTGGCCGACGGGATCCCGTGCACGATTTCCTGATCCAGGGATGTGCAGAGGGTCTTGGGGAAGCCGTACAAGCCCTTGAAGGAGGGAGTCGCGCCGGGGTGGCCCCGGATGAACGCCTCGGCCTCGGCATCGAGCTCCTCGGTCGTGACCCCCGGCCGCACGAGCTTTGCCATCAGGGCGAGGACGCCGGCGACGATTCGCCCGGCCCGGCCCATGGTTTCGATCTCCCGCGGGGACTTGAGCGTGATCATCCGCCGTCGAGCGCGCGCCGCACCCGTTCCGCCACTTCGTCGACCGACCCGAGCCCCGGGACCCGTCTCACCAGCCCACGCGAGCCGTACCAGCTCAGTACCGGAGCCGTCTGCTCCCGGTAGGCGCGCAGCCGGGTCGTGACCGCGGCGGGGTCGTCGTCGGCGCGGGCCTCGATCGTGCGCCGCTTATCGAGCCGCCCGAGGATCTCGGCATCGTTGACGTCGAAGAACAGGACCGCGTCCAGCTTCCGTCCCTGCTCCGCCAGCAGCCGGTCCACCCCTTCCGCCTGCGGGACCGTACGGACGACGCCGTCGAAGACCACGCCGTGCTTCGCGGCCGGCCGGGCCAGCTCCTCGCGCACCACGCCGAGGATGATGTCGTCGCTCACGAGATGCCCCGCCTCCATCACCGCCTTGGCCTTCTGCCCGAGCGGCGTCCCGCGCTTCACGGCGTCGCGGAGCAGGTCCCCGGTGGCGAACTTGGGCACGCCGAGCCGCTGGGCGAGGATGGCGCCCTGGGTGCCCTTGCCGGCCCCGGGGGGGCCCATGAGGAGGATGTGCAAGCCAAGCCTCGGCGGAAGGGGAAGAGGCAAGGAGTGAGAAGGGAGAGGTGAGAGGTGAGAGGTGAGAAGGGCGCTCCAAGCTTGGGCGCCCTCCTGCTTCCCTCTCACTTCTCACTTCTCTCTTCTCACTTCTCGCTCACATGAATCTCTGCTGGCGCCCGCGGAACTTCACCCGCCCGGTCTTCATGAACCCGTCGTACTTCCGGAGCGTGCGGTGCTGCTCGACCTGGGCGATCGTGTCCAGCAGCACGCCCACGACGATCAGCACGGACGTACCCCCGAAGTGGGTCTGAATGCCCACCCGCTGGGAGATGATGATGGGGAGCAGGGCGATGAAGGCGAGAAAGAGCGCGCCCGGGAGTGTGACTCGGGCGAGGACCGCATCGATGTAGTCGGCGGTGCTGGCGCCCGGCTTCACGCCAGGGATGAACCCGCCCTGCTTCTTCAGGTTCTCCGCCAGGTCCACCGAGTTGAAGATGATGGACGTGTAGAAGTAGCTGAAGATCACGATCAGCACGGCGAACGTCAGATCGTACGGCAGGTCGCCCGGGCTGAAGAAGCTGGCGACGTCCTGCAACACCGGGTTCTTGGTGAAGCTGGCGATCGTGCCGGGGACGATGATGATCGTCTGCGCGAAGATGATCGGCATCACGCCGGCCGTGATGAGCCGGATCGGGATGAACGTCTTCTGGCCCTCACGAATCCGTCCCCGGCCCATGACTTTGCGGGGAATCTGAATGGGAATCCGCCGGGCCGCGATCGTCATGGCGACGACCACCCCGATCACCCCGATCACCACCGCCACGTAGAACGCCGCACCCAGCGGCGAGACGATCCCGCCCTTGATGAAGTTCGCCAGCTCGACGGTGGAGGGCCACAGCCGCTCCAGGATCGAGAACGTGATCAGGAGGCTCATCCCGTTCCCGATGCCCCGCTCGGTGATCTGCTCGCCCAGCCACATGACGAAGATCGCGCCCGCGGTGAGCGTCACGACCATGATCAGCCGGGAGGCGAAACCGGGATTGGGGATGGCCCCGGGGATGGACTCGGTGAAGAGCGCGAAGGTGTAGGCCTGGGACAGCGAGATGAACACGGTGAGGTACCGCGTCCACTGGGTGATCTTCTTCCGCCCCTCCTCGTCCTTCTGGAGCTTGCCCACGGAGGGTACGATGCCGCCGGCGAGCTGGAAGATGATCGACGACGAGATGTAGGGCATGATCCCGAGCGCGAAGACCGTCGCCCGGGAGAGCCCGCCGCCCAGCGTGTCGTACAGGCCGAAGAACCCGGCGGCGCCGGAGTTCCGGATGAAATCGGCGAGCGCGGTGACATTGACTCCCGGAGCGGCGATGTGCGCGCCGATGCGGTAGATCACCAGCGCCAGCAGCGTGAACAGGAGTTTCCGCTTCAGCTCGTCGTCGATGGCGAGCGTCGGAACGCGCGG
>JBGPPG010000126.1:0-9876 GCA_041488455.1 Gemmatimonadota bacterium | reverse complement strand
GCGTTGAATGAAAGGCGCCGGCACGCGCCCCGAAGGCAAGATAAGACCGCACCGCGCGATGCGGGTAGAGAGGGGCTACAACAACCCCCACCAGTCCGGATGCACGTCGAACGTGAGCCCCACGTCACCGTCGCGCAGACCGATCCCGGCCTCGACCCGGATCAGCCGCATGAAGATCTCGACAGCCAGTCCGGCCACCGGGCGCACGCCGTCGGTGGGCTGCCACGGCAGACCTGCGTATGCCCGGTCGGACCAGCCGGCTGCCAGGAAGGGCGCGACCACTATTGTAGGGCCGGTCGAGGCAAACGACCCCAGCGGAATCGAAGGTGCCGGCACGGTCACGCGCCACTCCAGCTCCGCCAGCGCGTAGGAGCGCCCACCGTACGCGCGGAACGGCTCTCCGACGAGCGTGCCGCGCCCGCCGAGCACGAAACCTCGATAGGCGGGCAGTCCCTCGCTCCCGATGCCCGCGTGCAGGCTCCCCGAGAGCGCGGTGCTGCCGAGGGGCACGCGCCACGTCCCGTCCATCGAGCCGCGCACGAAGCTGGTCGGCCCGTCTCCTACTTCCAGCGCGACAGTACCGGCGGCGCCAAAGCGCGGGGCGACGCTGCCTTCGTGCTCCAGCCTGAGCTGCGCCACCCGGTAGGTCCCGGCCCCGAGCGGAGGGTTGGGCCGGTAGCTGCCGTGCGCCGGCGTGGCCGTCACTTCGAGCGAGCGGCTCCGCTCCACGGCGAGGTCGAGAGCGAGCGTCGTGCGTACGCCGACCCGGTGCCGTACGTCGGCACCGGCCCGGTCCAGCAACACGTAGTCGCCGTAGTCGTCGCCGTTTTCCTGGGAGAGGAACGAGTTGAGCACCGGCGATATGACCGCCAGGTCGCTCAGATCGCGCACCTGCCGCCGGCCGAACAGCTGGATCTCGGTGGCACCGAACCCGCCGGCGAGCACGAGCCCGCCCGTCAACCGCTGGTCCGACGTGCCGAACGCCGCCGATGGCTCCACGCGAAGCCGGCTCGAGCCCAGCCGCACCGTGCCTCCGAGTCCGAGCGCGAGGCCCTGGACTCGGTTCACGCGCGCCAGATCGCTCAGCGACCCGATGCCGAGCCGCGCGGCGGGCAGGCCACTCAGCGTCTTCGCGCCGGCGAGCCGGGCCACCTCGACCCGGACCTCCTCCATATCCTGCCGGTCGATCGGCGCCGCCTCTCCCGCGATAGCCTCACCGAGCGGAACCGGCCAGGTGCCGTCATCCGGCTCGGGATGGCCGAGACCCCCGATCTCCGGCCCTGCGAGCACGGCCGGCGGCACGGCCGCGTCGAGGTCGTAGTCGCCGATCTCCCACCGGCCGCGGATGATGCCGCGAGCGGGGAAATCGAGCCACGTCGTCCGCCGGCGGATCTCGATCTCCTGGCGATACGGCAGCCAGAACCGGCCTTCCCGCAGGGAGTTCTCGAGCACCACGCTGATGTCCTCGAGATTCCGCTCGAGGTAGGCCCCGGGCGTAAAACTGAAGCGGAAGCGGACCAGGTCGGCGGAAGCCGCATCGAGGTAGAGGCGCCCCAGGATAAGCGGCCTGGCATAGTCGCGGGGACGGACGAGCACTTCCCGGACTCGTACGAGACCCTGCGGACCCTGGATCGCGAGCGAATCACCGAGGGCAAAGTCGTAGTCGTCGAGACCCGCGGGCGAGAGCGGATGAACGGCGTCCCTGACCTCGTCGCCCTCGCCGATCCGGATCAGATCGCCGAAGTTGTTGGTGACGATGCCGAGGTGATCGCGGTGGTAGTTGATGTCGGTGGGCAGATAGCGGCCGTCGCGCCACCCCAGAATGACCTGCTTGCTCCGGTTCGGGGCCTGCCAGTACACTTCCACGTCCAATTCGTCGGCCTTGACGAGGCGCGGCGGCCCGCCGAGTCCCTTCCCGACCTGGGCCAGGAACAGCACGAACCCGTGGGCATGCGTGTGGTAGCTCCGGAGCGCGGGGTCGGCCTGCGCCATCTGCCGGCGCTCGACGCTCCGGCGTACGAGCGCAAGCGCCTCGGCCGAGTTCCAGGCCTGCGCGGAAAGCAGTGAGAGGTGAGCGGTGAGGAATGAGAGCGACACGGCGACGACGCGTGCAGCGGAGCTTGGCATGAGACCCGGTATCTCCCTTCTCCCTTCTCACTTCTCACTTCTCACTCTTCGAATATCCCGGATGCTCGCCGCCGCGACAACCGCGGGGCTCGTCGCCTGCGCCTCGGCGCCCCTCACCGGCGCCAAGGCGCCGGTGCCGTTCACCGGAGACCCGCACCGGATCTATGCCCTGTCGCAGGTCTATCTGCTCCAGAAGTCCGAGCCGCCGGTGGCGGACACGACCGTACGCGTGCGTCGAGGCGTGGCGCGGGTGATCATGCTCCGGCACGCCGCCCCCGACTATCTCACCTTCGCCGAGCTTCGCCTCCCCGCCGCGGCGTTCGACACGACCGGGGCGGACTCGGTGGACGTCGCAATCCGCCCCCGGCCGGGGGTCTACGGCGTCGATCTCACGACGTCGGCCGTGCTCAAGTCCGCCACCCTTACGTTCAAGTACGCCGTTCATTTCAAGGCACCCGACGAGGCCCGGGCCGCCCTGGGGTCCGACGTGGCGTTCGAGCGCGTGCTGGCGATCGGCAAGCTGGGGCCGGGCGAGACCATCGCCTTCCAGCGCTCGTACCGCCCCGCTGCCGACAATCTGTCCACGGAGCTCACAGCGGCCGGCAGCTACGTCGTGGGAGCGCCCAAGTGACCGAGCGGCTCTCGGCGTTCCGCACGCGCGCCCGCCAGGGCGGCGGCATGATCCCGGTAACGCGCGAGGTCGTGCTCGACGGCGACACTGCGGTGACCGCCTTCGCCAAGCTCCACCGCGGACCATACGGCTTTCTGCTCGAGTCGCTCGAGGGCGGCGAGCGGTGGGCGCGTTACACGTTCCTCGCAACCGACCCGCGCGAGGTGTTCCGTTATCGCGGCCGGACCTGCGAGCGCTGGACCGCAGCGGACGGCTGGCGGACGCTCGACGGCGACGTGGCGCCACTGGATCATCTCGGCCGTACGATGCGGCGCTACGCCCCTGTAGACGTGCCTGGGCTCCCCCGTTTCACCGGCGGTGCCGTTGGCTATCTGGGCTACGACATCGTGCGCACGATCGAGTCGCTCCCGTCGGCGCCGCCGGACGACCGCGAGCTGCCGGACGCACTGCTCATGGTGGCCGACACGCTGCTCGTGCTCGACAACGTTTACAACCGGGCCACCGTTATCGCCAATGTCGAGACCCCGTCCGACGCGACGGACGCGGAGCTCGAGCGTCTCTTCGCGGAAGGGGAGGAGCGCATTCAGGACTGGCTCAGGCGCCTCGCCGCGCCGGTCACGGTGGGTCCGCTCCCGATCGAGCCAGCGGGCGTGCTCCCGGTCACCACCTCGCCGTATGCCGATCAGCGCTTCCAGGACGACGTGCGCCGGATCAAGGAGTACATCGCCGCCGGCGACGTCTTCCAGACAGTGCTGTCCCGCCGGCTCGACCTCCCCGCCCCGGACCCGTTCCTCGCGTATCGCTATCTCCGCGCGCTCAACCCGGCGCCGTACCTCTACTACCTCCACTGCGACGACGTCTTCATCGTCGGCAGCTCGCCGGAGATCCTCGTCCGCGTGGAGGATGGCGAGGTCACGCTTCGGCCGATCGCCGGGACCCGGCCCCGGGGCGAGACGCCCGAGCGGGACACGATTCTCGCGGCCGAGCTGGAGGCGGACCCCAAGGAGCGGGCCGAGCATCTGATGCTGGTGGACCTCGGCCGGAACGACGTAGGACGAGTCGCCGAGTTCGGGACCGTTCACCTCACGGCGTTCATGACGATCGAGCGCTATTCTCACGTGATGCACCTGGTGAGCGAGGTGCGGGGGAGGCTCCGGCCCGAGCTCGATGCGGTGGCCGCCCTTGCCGCGTGCTTCCCGGCCGGCACGGTGTCGGGTGCCCCGAAGGTGCGCGCCATGCAGATCATCGATGAGCTGGAGCCGGTCCGCCGAGGCCCCTACGCCGGCGCGGTCGGCTACGTCGGCTGGGGCGGACAGGTGCTGGACACCGCGATCGCGCTTCGCACCTGCATCATCCGCGGCGATCGCGCCTGGGTCCAGGCGGGCGCCGGCATCGTGGCGGACTCCGACCCCGCCGCCGAGTGGCGGGAGACGGAGGCCAAGGCGAGAGCGGTGCTCCTGGCGCTGGCCCTCGCCACCGAGCTGGGCCGCCCGGCCGCCAAGCGCGGGCGGAGCTAGGCGGGGGCCGCCGCTTCCGGACCGATCTCCCACCTGCCCAAGTCCCGGGCGGCGGGCCATCTTATCCTCATGCCGTCCTACCGCCTCGTCTCCACCACGGATGATCAACGCTTCGACCTGCCACCGGGCCGAAGCGTTGTGGTGGGTCGCGGCGTCGGAACCGACCTCACGGTCTACGATCCCACCATTTCCCGCCGGCACGCTGAGCTGATCGCCGGACCGGATGGGGTCGTCGTGAAAGATCTCGGATCGTCCAATGGCACCCACGTCAACGGCCGCCGGCTTACAACGGCCCGGCTCGCTCCGGGCGACTCCGTCTCGTTCGGAAAGGTCTCCTACCAGCTCGAGCTCGTGCCGGCCGCGCCGAGCTCGCCCCCGGCGGCCGCGCAGCCAAGCGACAGCATCGTCCGCGAGCTGGCGGCCGGCGGCGCGGCCGCCGGGAACGGCGCGGTACGCAAGCTCTCGCTCCTGCTGGCGGTGGCCCAGAAGCTCTCCGGCGAGTTCGATCTCGACCGCCTGCTCGACACGATCGCGGATGTGTCGTTCGAGGTGATGCGGGTGGACCGGGTTTCGATCCTGCTGCGCCGGGAGGGCAGCGACGAGCTGGTCCCCCGGCTGTCGCGGACCCGCCTGGCCGACGTCGAGCTTCCCGAGCAGATCCCGCGCTCGATCGCCCGGAAGGCCCTGGACGAGCAGCTGGCGGTGCTCACGCAGAATGCCGCCACCGACCCGCGCTTCAAGGGCCAGTCGATCAAGATGCAGAACGTACGGAGCGCCATGTGCTCGCCGCTCATGGCTTCAGCGGACGAGGCGGTCGGGGTGCTCTACGTGGACAATCTCACCGGCGAGAACGCCTTCACCGACGAAGATCTCCAGTTCCTCGTCGCTTTCAGCGGACTGGCCGCCGTGGCGATCCGGAACTCGCGCTACGCGGAGCAGGCCCGGCGGGAGGTGCTGGTGCGCTCGAATTTCGAGCGCTACTTCGCGCCCAACGTCGCGGCCGAGATCGTCCGCCAGAACACGCCGATCCGCCCCGGGGGCGAGCGCCGCGCCATCACGGTTCTCTTCGCCGACATCCGCGGCTTCAGCGCGATCGCCGAGCGCATGTCGCCCGACGCGATCGCCCATCTGCTCACCGAGTACTTCAGCGAGATGGTGGATGTGATCTTCGAGCACGGCGGCACGCTCGACAAGTTCATTGGCGACGCGGTGATGGCGCTGTGGGGCACGCCTCTCGCCCGGGAGAGCGAGCCGCGCCGCGCGCTCGACGCGGCCGTGGCAATGCAGCAGGCTGTCCGCGCGCTGAACGCCCGGTGGGCGGCGGCCGGCCGGCCGTCGATCGGGATCGGGATCGGGATCAATCGGGGCGAGGTGTTCGTCGGCAACATCGGAAGCCTGCGCCGGCTCGAATATACGGCGATCGGCGATGCCGTGAACGTGGCCCAGCGCCTCTCGGCGGCCGCGGCGGGCGGGGAGATTCTGGTGAGCGATGCGTTTCTCGCCACGGTGGGGCAAGGGCCGCCGGTCGACCGTGTGAGTGGCGCGGAGCTTCGGGGGAAGAGCCGCGCGGTCGAGGTGTTCCGGGTCCGGGTGGAGCCCGCCGAGGGCTCCGGGCAAGGGGGCTAGTTGCGCCCGAACCGGTATCGGTAGCCCGCGCGGGCCAGGAGGTCGAGCACCAGCCGCACCGGAAGGCCCATCACGCCGAAGAAATCGCCGTCAATCCTCTCGACCAACGCCGCCCCGTAGCCCTGGATCCCGTACGCACCAGCCTTGTCCATCGGCTCCCCGGTGGCGACGTACGCGCGAAGGACGTCGTCGTCCGCCGGGCGGAACGTGACCGCGGTGATGTCGGTCGCGCCCAGCATACGGTCGGGCGTCTTGAGCGCGATCGCGGTGATCACCTGGTGTGCCCGCCCCTGGAGGCGACGGAGCATCCGCAGCGCGTCGGCGGCGTCCGCCGGCTTTTCCAGCACCTCTCCGTCCACCACGACCGTCGTGTCGGCGCCGAGCACGAGTGGTCCCGGAATGCTGGCCGCTTTCTCTCGCGCCAAACGCTCCGCATACGCCTGCGCCGACTCGCCCGGGTCGCGGATCTCGGGGATGTGGGAGGGGCGGACCTCGATCGGAATGCCGAGCATCTCGAGCAGCTGGCGCCTGCGGGGCGACCCCGAGGCCAGTACCAGCACGGGCGGGGTCACGCCGACCGCTCGAGAATCAGTGTCACGGGGCCGTCGTTGACCAGCTCGACGTCCATCATCGCACCGAACTCGCCGGTTTGCACCTCGAGGCCCCGTGAGCCGAGTGCGGCGACGAACGCCTCGTAGAGCGGAATGGCGATCTCCGGCCGGGCCGCATCGATGAACGAGGGCCGCCGCCCCTTCGCTGCGTCGCCATAGAGAGTGAACTGGGACACCACCAGGATGGCTCCTCCCACCTCGGCGAGCCCGAGGTTCATCTTGCCGTCGGCGTCGGAGAAGAGCCGGAGCCCGGCGACCTTTTCAGCCATCCAGTCCACCTGCGCGGGCGTGTCGGTGTGGGTGAAGCCGACAAGGAGGCAGAAGCCGGGACCGATGGCTCCGGCCACCCGGCCCGCGATCGTGACCGACGCCCTCGATACGCGCTGAAGTACCACCCGCATGGCGCTCCTCTGGCGACCCGGGTCCAGAAACAAAGCGCGGCCGGAAGCGGTTTAAGTTAACCGAGCGCGGATCACACGGATAAAGCGATGGGGAGAAAACCGATCAAGACCAGGCTCGGCTTCGCGCGAAGGCACGCGCGGGAGGCCATCAAGCATTCCGGCCACGACCGCTGCCCGGTTGCGCCGGCTCCCGCGCGCCCCGCACCGCAGGACTGGCCCGACGACCGGGCCACCTTTGCCTGGCTCGGCCACGCCACCGTGCTCGGCAACTTCTTCGGAACCTGGCTCCTCACCGATCCTGCGCTCGAGACAAGGATCGGCGTCGGCCGGGGCTTCGCCAAGCTGGGTCCCCGGCGGCTGATCGCGCCGGCGCTCACGGCCCGCGAGCTTCCCGACATCGACCTGCTGCTCCTGTCCCACGCGCACATGGACCACACCGATCTGGGCACGCTCCGGCGCCTGCCGCGCGACGTGCCCGTGATCGTTCAGCCGGGGAACCGCGACCTGGTCCGGCGGTTCCGGCAGGTTAACGAGCTCAGGTGGGGGAGCCGGCTCCAGGTGGGTGAGCTCGAGATCGAGTCGGTGGAAGTGAAGCACTGGGGCGCCAGGATGATCACCGACCGGCATCGCGGATACGGCGGATACCTCCTCCGGAAGCACGGCCGCACGGTACTCTTCGCCGGCGACACGGCGGACACCGACGCGTTTGAGCCGCTTCGCGGCCAGCCGATCGACCTCGCCATTCTGCCGATCGGCGCGTACGACCCCTGGATCTCCAACCACGCCTCGCCCGAGCAGGCGTGGCGCATGGCCCAGGACATGGGCGCCCGGCACGTGCTTCCGGTCCACCACTCGACCTTCCGCCTGAGCCGGGAGCCGGCGGAAGAGCCGATCGTGAGGCTGCTGGCTGTCGCAGGCCCGGAGCGGGCTCGCGTTGTGATCACCCGGATCGGCGAAACCTGGGTCCTGCCCCGGTAGACCCCGCCCCCCACCCCCCAATAACGGCGAACCCCCGGGCAGCAATGCCCGGGGGCGGAAAGAATCGACCAAATCGATGCCGATGTGGGGGCGTTATCTGTTCGCCCGCTACTCCACCGTCACCGACTTGGCCAGGTTCCTTGGCTGATCGACGTTGCACCCACGCTTGACGGCCACGTAGTACGACAGCAGCTGTAAGGGGATGCTGGTCAGGATCGGCGTCAGGACGTCCAGCGTCTCGGGAATCGTGAACGTTGCGTCCGCCAGCCGCTCGATCTCTGCGTCACCTGCGTTTACAAGAGCAATAACCTTGCCACCGCGCGCCTTCACCTCCTCGATGTTCGACACGATCTTCGAGTGGACGGCATCCTTCGGCGCAATGAAGACCACGGGCATGTTCTCGTCGATCAAGGCGATCGGCCCGTGCTTCATCTCCGCCGCGGGATAGCCTTCGGCGTGGATGTAGGAGATTTCCTTCAGTTTGAGCGCCCCTTCGAGCGCCACGGGGAAGTTCACCCCGCGACCGAGATACAGGGCATTGTGCGTGGTGCTCAAGAACCGGTCCGCGAGCTGCTCGATGTCGGCGGACCGGGCGAGAATGTCCGCCATCTGGTCGGGAAGCCGGCTCAGCGCGCAGATGAATTGCCGGCCCTGGAGAATGCTCAGATTGCGCAGCCGCGCGATACGGAGCGAGATCAGCGCCAGCGCGGCCACCTGGCTGGTGAACGCCTTGGTGCTCGCGACGCCCACCTCGGGCCCCGCGTGCAGGTAGAGCCCGCCGTCCACCTCGCGGGCGATGGTGGAGCCGACCACGTTCACCACGCCGATCGTGCGCGCCCCACGGCGCTTGGCTTCGCGGATGGCGGCCAGCGTGTCCGCCGTCTCGCCCGACTGCGAAATCCCGATCACCAGCGTCTGGGGATCGACGACCGGGTTCCGGTAGCGGAACTCGGATGCGTATTCAACCTCCACCGGAATCCGGGCCATCTCCTCGAGCATGTACTCGCCGATGAGTGCCGAGTGCCAGGAGGTGCCGCAGGCGGTGATGATGATCCGGCGCACCTGCTTCAGGTCGTCATCGGAGAGGTTGAGGCCGCTGACACGCGCCGTGCCCTCGTCTTCGAGCAGGTGCCCGCGCAGCGTGTTCCGCAGGCTCTCCGGCTGCTCGCAGATCTCCTTGAGCATGAAGTGGGGGAAGCCCCCGCGCTCGATTGTCGCGAGGTCCCACTCGATCTGGTCCACCGGCTTGTCGATCTTGGCCGTCTCGAGATTGCGGATGCGATAGCCGTCCCGGCTCAGGACCGCCATCTCGCCGTCATCGAGGTAAATCACTGACCGCGTGTACTGCAGCAGCGGCGACGCGTCGGAGGCAACGAACCACTCGTTCTCGCCGACACCCACCAGCAGCGGCGAGCCTTTCCGCGCCGCAACCAGGATCCCCGGCTCATCCGCGCAGACGAACGCAAGGCCGTAGGCGCCGTCAACGTCCCGCAGCGCGGCCGCGACGGCTTCCTCGAGATTCCCGCGGTAGAACTCGCCGACCAGGTGCGCCAGCACCTCCGTGTCCGTCTCGGAGTTGAAGGTGTGGCCGCGCTGCTGGAGCGCCTTCCGCAGGACGGAGGCGTTCTCGATGATGCCGTTGTGGGTGACGGCGATGCGGCCCGACTGGTCGGTGTGAGGGTGCGCGTTGAGCGTGGTCGGCGCGCCGTGGGTCGCCCAGCGCGTGTGTGCGATGCCGAGAGTGCCGCTCGGGAGATTGCCATCGAGCTGCTGCTCGAGCGCCGAGATCTTGCCCGCCGCCTTCACGATCTCGAGCCCCTTGCCGTTCACGATCGCGATACCGGAGGAATCATACCCGCGGTATTCAAGGCGCTTGAGTCCCTCGAGCAGCAGTTTGGCCGCCGGGCGGGGACCGATATATCCGACGATGCCACACATCCGTGCGTGGTCCTTTAGGTCAGGAGTTCTTGGCCCGCCGCCACCAG
>JBGPPG010000125.1:0-9883 GCA_041488455.1 Gemmatimonadota bacterium | reverse complement strand
CGTGGACCGACGGTCCCAATGCTTCGTATGAATCGGAGCGCTACCGCGCGGAGCTGGAGCAGACCGCGCGCACGCCGGGCAAGCTGGTCCGCAACCAGGGCGACGCACCGGCCGCGCTGCTGGCGGCTGCGAAACGGATCGAGGCGGACTACTACGTGCCGCATCTCGCGCACGCGCAGATGGAGCCGCCCGCGGCCCTGGCCGTAGTGGAGCATGGGCGCTGCGAGGTCTGGGCCTGCGTCCAGAACCCGCAAGGCGCGCGCGACGAGGTCGCCAAGGCGCTCGGGCTGTCGGTCGACGACGTGACCGTGCACGTCACGCTGCTCGGCGGCGCGTTCGGACGGAAATCGATGCCGGACTTCGTAGTGGAGGCGGCCCTGCTGGCGCGGGAGATGAAAGCGCCGGTCAAGGTGATCTGGACCCGCGAGGACGACATCCAGCACGGCTACTACCACTCGGTGGCGGCGGAGCATCTCGAGGCTGGCCTCGACGCCCGCGGCAAAGTCACCGCCTGGCTCCACCGCTCGGTGCTGCCGCCTATCGCCTCCACCTTTAACGCGAAGGCGGTCTACCAGGGCGACGGCGATCTGGGCCAGGGAGTGACCGACTTCCCCTATCCGATCGCCAACCTGCGGGCGGAGGCGGGAGCCGCGGCGGGTCACGTCCGGATCGGCTGGTACCGGTCGGTCATCAACATCCCGCACGCGTTCGCGATCTGCTCGTTCCTCGATGAGCTGGCCCATGCGGCGGGCAGAGACCCGCGGGCGTTCATCCTCGACCTGCTCGGTCCGGATCACGTCATGGACATCGCGGGGGCCGGGATCACGGGCAAGCCGCAGAACTACGGCGAGACGTTCGAGGACTATCCGATCGACACGGGCCGTTACCGCGGCGTGGTCGAGCTGGTGACGGAGAAGGCGGGGTGGGGGCGTCCGCTGCCGAAGGGGGAGGGCCGGGGTCTGGCGGTGCACCGGAGCTTCGTGACCTACGTCGCCGCCGTGATCCGGGTCGAGGTGAAGCCCGACGGCACGTTTCGGATTCCGCAGGTGGACGTCGCGGTGGACGCCGGCTTCGTGGCGCACCCGGAGCGCGTGCGCGCCCAGATGGAGGGGGCCACCATCATGGGGCTGAGCAACGCGCTGACGAGCGAGATCACCTTCAAGGACGGCCGGACAGTGCAGTCCAACTACGGTGACTACGCCGTTGTGCGGATAGACTCCGCCCCGCGGGAGATCCGGGTCCACATCGTGCCCGGCTCGGGCCGGCCCGGTGGCGTCGGCGAGCCGGGAGTGCCCCCGATCGCTCCGGCGCTCTGCAACGCGGTCTTCGCCGCGACGGGGACGCGGATCCGCCGGCTACCGATCGGGCAGCAGCTCGCCTCGAAAGCCGCGCCGCGGGCCTAGCCGGGCGGCGCGGCCGGCATCAGAGCGGATCGAACGAGAATTTCTGTCCGCCGACCGATGCCTCGTACATCAATCCGCCTTTGGCCATCGTGACTATGGCCACGCCGCCCCGGTACCCTACATCCACGGCGGCGCGGGCCGTCACGGCGACGGCGGAGGCTTGGCCGTCGAGCTTGAGCTTCCCCCGCTTGAAGCTGTCCATCGCGTCCTTATCCCTCAGGAATACGACCTCGCTGTAGACCTGCCCCCCCAGCTGGAGGCCGATGGTCACCTGCGTCAGCGTGGAGCGGCCGATCAGCTGGCCGTGCTGGTATACGTAACCCTTCCCTCGGGCGGCGCCGATTCCGACCCCACCCTTGCCGACGGTCGGGAAGACGACGTAGCCGTAGGCTTCATCGAAGGTCTTGGCCAGACCGGGATCCTTTTCCTTGAACTTGGCGATCACGGCCTGGGCGTCGGAGTCGCTGGCGACCAGGGAGACGACGAGCGAGAGCAACGGTATCAGCTGCATCATGGGACCTCCGGTCGTGAGAGTGGGCGGCGGCGCTTCCGCGCCGTCACCAGCTCGGTGTTCATGCCGGCCCAGTGGAGCGTCCCGCCCCAGCGGCCGTGCTCCATCTTGACGCATCGGTCCATCACGACGTCGAGCCCGGCCGCCGCGGCACGCTCCGCGCCTTCTAGCGCGTCGATCCGGAGCTGGAACCAGATGGCGTGGATGCCGGCGGCGATCGCCTGCTCCGCCACACCCGGGCATTCCCGCCCCGGCCGGAACACATCCACAAGATCCACCGGAAACGGGATGCTGGCGAGGTCGGGGTAGGCCGGCTCGCCCAGGATCTCGCGCGCCCGGGGGTTCACCGGCACAATCCGGTACCCCTCGTGTTGAAGGTACGTCCCGACGAAATGGCTCGCCTTGGCCGGGTCGGTGCTGAGCCCCACGACGGCGATCGTCCGGCTGTCCCGCAGCAGGCGCTGAATGGTCTCCACGCTCTGGAACCGGCGGCGCTGCTCGTCGGTGAGCCGGGTGTTCAGCGTGATGTCGCACGCAGGCCCTGATCCAGGTCCCACAGCAGGTCCTCCAGCGTTTCGAGTCCGACCGAGAGCCGGATCATCTCCGGCGCGACTCCGCCCCGCGCGAGCTCCTCGTCGCTCAGCTGTTGATGCGTCGTGGACGCGGGGTGGATCACGAGACTGCGGGCGTCGCCCACGTTGGCGAGGTGGGAGAAGACCTGGAGCGCCTGGATGAAGCGCGCGCCGGCGGCGCGGGCATCGGTGTCCGACGTCTTGATGCCGAAAGCGAAGACCGCCCCCGGCCGGCCGCCCAGGTACTTGCAGGCCAGCTCGTGCTGCGGATGGTCCGGGAGCCCGGCGTACTCCACCCAGGCCACCGCGGGGTGCTGCGCCAGAAACCGCGCCACGGCCAGCGCGTTCGTCACATGGCGCTCCATCCGCACCGTGAGCGTCTCGACGCCCTGAAGCAGCAGAAACGCGTTCATCGGCGAGAGGCAGGCCCCGGTATCGCGCACTGTCTCGGCCCGCGCCTTCATCAGGAAGCCGTAGTGGCCGAAGTTCTCGTAGAAGTTGAGTCCGTGGTACGCGGGCGACGGCTCGGCGATCGTGCGGTAGCGGGAGTAGTCGAAGCGGCCCGACTCCGCCAGCACGCCACCGATGCTGGTGCCGTGCCCGCCGAGGAACTTGGTAGCCGAGTGCAGCACGATGGTGGCGCCCCAGTCGATCGGACGGCAGAGCCAGGGCGTCGCGAACGTGTTGTCCACGATGAGCGGGATCCGCCGGTCGGCGGCGAGCCGGGCCAGCGGCTCGAGATCCAGAATGCTCCCGCGCGGGTTGCCGATCGTCTCGCCGAAGAGCGCCCGGGTCCGGGGTCCGATCGCACGCTCCCACTCCTCCAGCCGGGTCGGGTCCACGAACCGGACGTCGATCGAGAGCTTCCTGAGCGTGTGGGTGAGCTGGGTGACGGAGCCGCCGTAGAGGTGAGCCGAGGCGACCAGCTCGTCGCCGGGCTCGAGCAGCGTCATGAAGGTGACGAACTGGGCCGCCATCCCGCTCGCCGTCGCGACTGCCCCGGTCGCGTTCTCCAGCGACGCGACCCGTTCCTCGAAGACCGCCGTGGTGGGGTTGGCGATCCGGGTGTAGATGTTGCCGTACTGCTTCAGCTCGAACAGCTGCGCCGCGGTCTCCGGGTCGTCGAACACGAACGACGTGGTCTGGTAGATCGGGACCGCCCTCGCCCCGACCTCCGCATCCGGAATGTGGCCCGCGTGCAGCATGCGGGTCTCGAACCCGAACCGGCGAGGCGTCGGCATCCGCTAAACGTAAGGGAATCGGGGCCGGTTATCATTGGGCATGACAGGCACGGCGGCCGCCGAGCCGCTCGCCCCCCGGCCCTCCGCCTGGGGCCCGCTCCGGGTTCCCGTCTTCCGCGCGCTCTGGATCGCCACGGTCGCGTCCAACGTCGGCTCGTGGATGCACGACACCGCCGCGACCTGGCTCATGACCTCGCTCACGACGTCTACCCTCCTCGTGGCGCTCATGCAGACCGCCTCCAGCCTGCCGGTGCTCGCGCTCTCGCTGCCGGCGGGAGCGCTCGCCGACATCGTGGATCGGCGGCGGGTGCTGATCGTGGCACAGAGCTGGATGCTGGTGGGTGCCGCCGTGATGGGACTTCTCGCGCTCGCCGGCGCGATGACGCCCGACCGGCTCCTCTTCCTCACCTTCATGCTGGGCCTCGGCAACGGGCTCACCGCGCCGGCCTGGCAGGCCACCCTGCCGGACCTCGTGGGCAGGGACCAGCTCGCCGCCGCCGTCTCGTTGAACGGTGCGGCGATGAACATTGCCCGCGCCGTCGGCCCCGCCGTCGGCGGCCTCCTCGTCGCGGCGATTGGGCCGGGCGGCGTGTTCCTCATGAACGCGCTGTCGTTCGCCGCGGTGATCACGGCGCTGGTCCGGTGGCAGAGCCGCCCGCGCGAGAGCGTGCTCCCAGCCGAGCGGGTGCTGGGGGCGATCGGCGCCGGCTGGCGCTACCTGCGGCATGCGCCGCAGGTTCAGGCGGCGCTCATCCGATGCGGCCTCTTCGTGCTGTTCGCGAGCGCGCCCTGGGCGCTCCTGCCCGCCCTCGCCCGCTACGAGCTGAACCTCGGGGCGCTCGGGTATGGTCTCCTCTTCGGCTGCCTCGGTCTGGGCGCAGTCACCGGCGTCGCCGTCCTGCCCGGCATCCAGGCCCTCGTTTCCACTGACGGACTGGTGCTCACGGCCACCGCGGTCTACGCCGCAGGAGTAGCGGGGCTCGGCCTCGTGCGCGTGCCGGTGCTCGCGGGCGTCGCGCTGTTCACGATCGGGATTGCCTGGATCGCGGTAATGCCCGCGTTCAACGTCGCCACCCAGCGAGCGTCGGCCGACTGGGTGAAGGCGCGCATGCTCTCGATGTACGTCCTCATGTACATGGGCGGCATGGCGATCGGGGCGGCGCTCTGGGGTGCGGTGGCGACTCGGCTCGGGCCGCCGGGCGCGCTGCTCGCCGCGGCGGGTGGCCTGCTGCTCAACTTCGTGGCGGCGGCCCGCTGGCGCCTCGGCGCGAGCGATCAGCTCGACATGGCGCCATCCGGCCACTGGCGCGAGCCGGTCGTGGCCGGCGATCTCCATCACGACGACGGGCCGGTGCTCGTGACAGTGTACTACCGCATTGCCCCGGACGACGCGGTCGCCTTCACCCGGGCGATGCACGACGTGGGGCAGCTCCGCCGGCGCGACGGCGCGGTGAGCTGGGGCCTTTTCCGGGACACCGCCGAGCCGTGGCGCTGGGTCGAGACCTTCGTGGTCGAGTCGTGGGGCGAGCATCTGCGCCAGCACGCCCGGGCCACCGTGGCCGACCTGGCGATCGAGGCGGCCGCCCGTCGCTACCACCGCGGTGAGGGGCTTCCGGTCGTACAGCACTTCATTCACGCCGACACCGCCGCCGGGTGACCGCGCCCCGCGAGAGCGACCACCGGGCCGCGGTCCTCGCCGCCTTCCTCGGCTGGACCCTCGACGCCTTCGACTTCTTCCTCGTCGTTTTCGCGCTCACCGCCATCGCCAAGGACTTCGGCACCACGGACGCCGCCATCGCGCTGTCGATCACGGTGACGCTCGCGTTCCGTCCGGTCGGTGCGTTCATCTTCGGCCTGCTCGCGGATCGCTACGGCCGGCGGCTGCCGCTCATGCTCGACCTGGTCTTCTACTCCGTGGTCGAGGTGCTGTCCGGTCTCGCGCCCGACTACCGGACGTTTCTGGTGCTGCGGGCTCTCTTCGGCATCGGGATGGGCGGGGAGTGGGGCGTTGGGGCGTCGCTCGCCATGGAAAAGGCGCCGGTGCGTCTCCGCGGCCTGCTCTCCGGCCTGCTCCAGCAGGGTTACGCCGTGGGCTATCTCTTGGCTGCCATCTGCTTCTTCGTGGTGTATCCCCGGTTCGGTTGGCGCCCCATGTTCTTCATCGGGGGGCTGCCGGCGCTCGTCGCGCTGTTCATCCGGTTCCGGGTGAAGGAGTCGGAGGTCTGGGAGCGCACCCGGCACAAGAGCTGGGGCGACCTGGGCCGGGCCATCCGGAGCAATTGGCGCCTCTTCGTCTATCTCGTGCTGCTGATGGCGGGCATGAGCTTCGCCTCCCACGGCACGCAGGACATGTATCCCACCTTCCTTCAGCGCGAATGGGGGCTCGGCCCGAAGGCACGCGCGGCGCTCACGGCGTTCTCGATGGTCGGGGCGATCACCGGGGGCGTCATCTTCGGACTCCGGTCCGACCGGATCGGCCGTCGCCGCACGATCGTGCTCGCCCTTGGCCTCGCGATCCTGGTGATTCCGCTCTGGGCCTTTGCGCCGTCGCTTCCGCTGCTGGTGGCCGGTGCCTTCGTCATGCAGTTCATGGTTCAAGGGGCGTGGGGCGTGATCCCCGCGCACATCACTGAGCTCTCGCCCGACTCGGTGCGCGGGTTCCTGCCGGGGTTCGCGTATCAGTGCGGTGTGCTGGTGGCGAGCCTGGTGGTGTACGTCGAGGCGCTGTTCGCCGCGCACGTGAGCTACGCCGTCTCGATGGCGCTCACGGCGGTCACGGTCTTCGCGTTCGCCGCGATGATGGCGGCGGTGGGGCGGGAGCGGCGGGGGGCGGAGTTTGGGTGCTCCCCCCGGTCTGGCACGTCGTCGGTCGAAACTGTATAGTAGGCTGTCGTTCCCCCTTGTCTTGACGCACTCGCACCCAATCGAAAGCTTCTTACGCCAAAGCTCGATCCCAAACGATCGCTGCTTTTGACCGAACGTTGGCTCGGCGCCGCTTTTGTACGCGCGCCGCCAACGCGCGGTGGTTCAATGCATTAACCCCGACCCTCCCGGTCGCGGGTATCTCTGTGCGGCATCCACATCACAGCAGGAGGACCAGTGCGCAGACTGCGTGTATGGACGACAGTGCTCGCGGCTCTGGTCGGCGCGGCAGGATCAGCGCTGGCCCAGGAGCGGGAAATCACGGGCACCGTTACACGGGCAAACGGTGGGCAGCCGATCGCCGAGGCGGCGATCTCGGTGGCCGGCGGCGGACCCCGCGCCGCGGCCAGGACCAACGCTCAGGGGCGGTACAGCGTCATGGTGGCACCCGGTGAGGTCAGGCTCACCATCCGGGCCATCGGCTTCCGAAGCGCCGAAGTCGTCGTGCCGGCGGGCCAGGCGACCGGCGACGCCGCGCTGAGCGAAGACATCTTCAAGCTGGAAGAGCTGGTCGTCTCGGGCCAGCAGACCGGCGTCGAGCGGCGGAACGCCACCACCTCGACGGCCATCGTCACGAGCGAGGACCTGAAACAGGTGCAGGCCGCCTCGCTCGACCAGGCGCTTCAGGGCAAGGTGGCCGGCGCGCACATCGAGCAGAACTCGGGCGGCCCGGGCGGGGGTCTCCAGATCCGGATCCGGGGCGCCAACACGGCCATCGGATCCACCGATCCGCTGTTCGTGGTGGACGGAGTGCTTTACAGCAACGCCACCCTTCCGTCGGGTCTCTTCAGCGTCACCGGCAGCTCGGCCAACCGCGGCCGCGGCGAGCTCCAGGACGACGCGGTGAACCGGCTGGCGGACCTGAACCCGAACGACATCGCGTCGGTCGAGGTCCTGAAGGGCGCGGCGGCGTCGTCGATTTACGGCTCAAAGGCCGCCAACGGCGTCGTGATCATCACCACCAACAAGGGCAGGGTGGGGAAGTCCCGGGTCAACGTGACCCAGCGGTTCGGCTTCTACAGTCTGCTGCGCGGGCCGGGCGAGCGGGCCTTCACCGACTCCAGCGCCCTGGCCACCTTCAGCGAGACCGGAAAGATCGATACGGCGACGGTCCGCTCATACGAGGTCAACGGGGCGCTGCCGGTTCACGATCTCCTCGACGAGGTCGCCGGCAGCAAGCCGTTCGCCTGGGAGACCCTGGCCGACGTGAGTGGCGGGGACGACAACACCAAGTACTACGTGTCCGGCGGCTGGACCGACAACCCGGGCATCATCACCAACACCTTTGCCAAGAAGCAGACGATCCGGGTCAACCTGGAGCAGCAGCTCGCGAGGCGGCTCAACCTCCAGGTCACCAGCGCCTTCACCCGGAACCAGACGGACCGGGGTATCACCAACAACGACAACAACGGCGGCAGCGTCACCTACGCGCTCGCCTACATCCCGAGCTTTCTCCCGCTGCTTAATCCGGACGGGTCGTTCCACCGGCTGGAGCAGACCTACCTCTTTAGCAACCCGCTCCAGACGGCGACGCTCTCGACCAACGACGAGGAGGTCATTCGCTTCACCGGTGGCGCCAACCTCTCGTTCCAGGCGTTCACCACCGAGCACTCGAGCCTCAGGCTCGTGGCCGCCGGCGGCGCCGACCTGTTCACCCAGAAGGCGACCGTCATCGCGCCCCCGGAGCTGTTCTGGCAGCAGCCGAACGCGCTGCCGGGGCTCTCGTCGCTCGCGAACGGCGACAGCCGGTCTCTCAACTGGAACGCGAACGCCATCCACACGTACTCTGCGGAGAGCGGGTCCTGGCGGGCCACGACCTCGATCGGCGCGCAGTACGACGACCGCACCCTCAACCGCGCCCAGGTAGTGGCTCAAGGGTTGCTGCCGGGCCAGACCAACATCGATCAGGGCGCGACGCTCGGGCAGCAGTTCGAGCTGCGGACGAAGGAGCGGACGCTGGCGTTCTACGGGCAAGAGGAGCTCGGGCTGTTCCACGACCGGCTGCTGGTCTCGGCCGGGGTGCGCGCGGAGAAGTCCAGCGCCAACGGCGATGACGGCAAGTACTACCTCTTCCCCAAGGCCTCGGCCGCATACCGGTTCACCAATCTCTTCGGCCAGGGCAGCGACCTGAAGATCCGGGGGGCCTATGGCGAGACCGGCAACCAGCCGCTCTTCGGGCAGAAGTTCACCACCCTCCAGGGCGGTAACACGATCGGCGGAGCGATCGGCACCCAGGTGGGGCAGACCGCGGGCAATACGCTCATCCAGCCCGAGCGACTCAAGGAGTTCGAGGGCGGGTTCGATGCGTCGTTTGCGCAGGGGCGGGCGACCTTCGAGTTCACGGCGTTCCATCGCCGCACGACCGATCTGCTCCTCAACCTGACGCCGGCGCCCTCAACCGGGTTCACCCAGGAGCTGGTGAACGGCGGCCAGTTCCGGAACTCGGGCATCGAGATCGCCATGGGCGTGAGCCCGGTGCAGAAGAAGAACTTCACCTGGCTGCTCCGCTCAACCTTCAACCGGGTACGCTCCAAGGTAGACGGGCTGCCCGGCGGGATCACCAGCTTCCGGCCGCAGAACGCGGGCTTCGGGCTCTCCTTCGGCGAGTTCCTGGTGGAGACGGGACAGCCGATCCAGCAGATCGTGGGCCAGGTTCCCGACCAGAACGGCATCCTCCAGACTGTTTTCCTGGGCGACGCGCAGCCCAACTTCACCCTGTCGCTATCGAACGACTTCACTTTCGGGAACCTGTTCCTCTCGTTCCTGTGGGACTGGCAACAGGGCGGCGTGGCTCAGAACCAGACGCTGTCGCTCTACGACTGTAACGGCCTCTCTCCCGACTTCGACGGGCCCGATGTCACCAACCCGGACGGGTCGGTGCGGCCCCGCGGCCAGTATGGCTTCGACGCGTGCAACAACACCGGCGACGCCCGGCCGTTCGTCCAGTCCACCAGCTTCCTGAAGCTCCGCGAATTGTCTCTCGGCATCGCGCTGCCGCGGCGCTGGGCGCGGTCGATCTTCGGTGCGAGCGATCTCCGCATCAGCGTCACGGGCCGGAACCTGCTGCTCTTCACCAACTACTTCGGGTACGATCCCGAGGTCAGCAACTACGGCCAGCAGTCCATCGTCCGGAACATCGACCTGGGGCCCTATCCGCCGATGCGCAGCTTCCTCTTCAACGTCTCTCTGGGGTTCTGACCATGCGGACACGCGCACTGCGCCGCCTGACGGCGG